>NZ_VFTL01000019.1:0-135146 GCF_006439385.1 Mesorhizobium sp. B3-1-7 | reverse complement strand
GATCCCCAAAAATCAGTGTTGAATCTGATTTGCCGGCCTGTGGGAATCCCAATTCCTTAAATCGTCACTACGGCCTAGATCGTTTCCTAGAACGGGGACTCGACGCCGTCTGAAACGACCGGCGCGGGCGCTGTGAGCCATGAGCCCGGACGCAGCCGACCCCTCAGGGCGTTGCAGCGAACGCCTTCACCTTGACCCCGCTCGCCTCCAGGCCAGCCCGCACGCGGGCGGCTATGGCAACGGCCGCCGGGGTATCGCTATGGACGCAGACCGAGTCGATCGATGTCTTCAGCAATTGACCGGAAATCGTCTCGATCGCGCCCTGCCCGACCATGCGCACCACTCGCTCAGCTGCCTTCCCGGCGTCGTGGATGACGGCGCCCTCCAGCTTGCGCGAGACAAGAAACCCCTCCTGCGTATAGGCGCGATCGGCGAAGATCTCCGACTTGACGGTCAGGCCCGCCTCGCGCGCGATCCTGTCCTGGAAGCCGAGCGCGATCGCCAGGCAGATCAGGGTGGGATCGACGGCCTTGACGGCGCGCGTGACGGCTTCGGCGACCGCGCGATCGGTCTGGGTCAGATTGCCCAGCGCGCCATGCGCCTTCACATAACGGATCGGGTGTCCGGCATAGACCGAAAGCGCCTGCGCCGCGCCGATCTGATATGCGACCAGCCTTTCGATCTCGTCCGCCGAATGCGGAATGGTGCGCCGTCCGAACCCCCACAGATCGGCGAAGCTTGGATGCGCGCCGACGGCAACGCCCTTCGTCCGCGCCATGGAAAAGGTGGCCGCCATGATCTCCGGGTCGCCGGCGTGGAAACCGCAGGCGACATTGGCCGAGCTCACGATATCGAGGATCGCCGCGTCGTCGCCCAGCCTGTAAGCGCCAAAGCCTTCGCCCATGTCCGAATTGATATCGACTTCAAGTCCGCTGCCCGTCATGGCGACTTCCTCAGAATTCATGTCACAGCAACTCGTAGAGCGGTGTGCCGTAGCCGACGACCGCGCCGTCCTCGGCCAAGCCAACCCCCAGCTTGCCGTCCGCCGGCGAAACCACGGCCTTGAGGCATGCGCCGATCTGCAGGACACCGACGGTCTCGCCCTTCCGGACCGTCTGGCCGCGTTCGATGACCGGATGGCCGGTCGTCGGATGAACGAGACGGAACACTCCCACGCCCGGCGCGCGAACAGTCGTCGCGACCACCTCGGCCTTCGGCGCCTCGCTCGCCGCCGCGCGCGTCCCAGGGCCGGCTGACTGGATACGCAGACAAAGCGAAAAGCCGGCTTCCGCCAGTTCGATCTCACTGACACCCGCGGCCGCACACCATGCGGCAAGTCTCTCGATCTCGTCGGCCGTCATCGCTGCGCTCGTCCGTCGAGCAGACCGCCTTCGATCAGGCGTTCCAGGTGGTGGATGTCGAAACCTCCGGCCGCAAAACCTGGCTCCTCCATCAACATGCCGTGCAGTGGCGCGTTGGTGGCGATGCCGACCGCCTCCATCTCGGCCAGCGCCCCCTTCATCCTGCGGATCGCGTCGGCGCGCGTCGCGCCATGCGCGAGCAGCTTGGCCACCAGGGAATCGTAGTGGGACGGCACGGTGTAACCGGAGTAGAGATGCGACTCGACCCGTATCCCCGGGCCGCCCGGCGGCGTCCAGCGCTCGACCCGTCCCGGATGCGGCCGGAAGCTGTAAGGATCCTCGGAATTGATGCGGCATTCGACGGCGTGGCCCTGGATGCGTATGTCTTCCTGCTTGAAGGACAGACGCTCGCCCTGGGCGATCCGGATCTGCTCGCGAACGATGTCGATGCCGGTGATGAGTTCGGTGACGGGATGCTCCACCTGCACGCGGGTGTTCATCTCGATGAAATAAAAGCGCCCGTCCTCGTAGAGGAACTCGAACGTGCCCGCCCCGGTATAGCCGATCTCAACGCAGGCGCGGGCGCAAAGATCGCCGATCCCCGCGATCGCCTCGCGAGCGATGCCGGGCGCCGGCGCTTCCTCGATGATCTTCTGGTGGCGGCGCTGCATGGAGCAGTCCCGCTCGCCAAGCCATACAGCCGCGCCACGCCGGTCGGCCAGAATCTGGATCTCGACATGGCGCGGATGTTCGAGGAATTTTTCCAGATAGACCTGCGGGTTGCCGAAGGCTCGTCCGGCTTCCTCTCGCGCCAGCGCCACGGCTTCCATCAACGCGCCTTGCTCGCGCACGATGCGCATGCCGCGCCCGCCGCCACCACCGGCCGCCTTGACGATGACCGGATAACCTATGGTTTCGGCGATCACCCGCACCACTTGCTCGTCCTGCGGCAACGCGCCTTCCGAGCCCGGAACGCAGGGCACGCCGGCGGTGATCATCGCCTGCTTGGCCGCCACCTTGTCGCCCATGGTGCGGATCGCCGCCGCGGACGGTCCGATGAAGACAAGACCGGCACTTTCAATTGCCTCGGCGAAGGCCGCATTTTCCGACAGAAACCCGTAGCCGGGATGCACCGCGCCCGCGCCGGTGAGTTGCGCGGCTGTGATGATCTCCGCGATATTGAGATAACTGTCGGCCGAAGCTGCCGGCCCGATGCAGATCGCCTTGTCAGCCAGCGCCACGTGGCGAAGGCTCGCATCGGCCTCCGAATAAGCCGCTACCGTCTTCAGTCCGAGATCGCGGCAAGCGCGCAGGATGCGCAGCGCGATTTCACCCCGGTTGGCGATAAGGACGGTATCGAACATGGCGCTCAACCCGCCTCTTCCAGGACGAACAGCACGTCGCCGGACTGCACGGCGGCATGGTCTTCAAATGCGACCTCGACAATCCTGCCGGCGCGATCGGCTTCCACGACGTTGAATGTCTTCATGGCTTCGAGGACACCGATCTTTTGCCCCTCCTCGACCACGTCACCCACCGAGACGAGCGGCGGCTCACCCTCGCCGGCGGAGCGGTAGAACACGCCCGTCAGCGGCGCGCGGATCGAATGCCGCGGAATGGTCGCAACGGCGGGGCTGGCGCCCGAAGCAGCCGGCGCGCCAAAAGCCGGCGCGGGTTGCGGCAAAGACCCGGACGGCAATGCGGGTGGCAACGCTTGCTTGGCGATGCGGACGCGAAATCCGTCGCGCTCGATCTGCAACTCGCCAATGGGTGAGCGCGAGACCACATCGATAAGTTCTCGGACGAGGTTCAGATCCATGCCGCGCTACCGCATGGCTTCGACCGCCTCGGCGATACGCCCGATCGCCTTCTCGATCAGGTCCATCGACGTGGCTATGGAGATGCGGAAATGCGGCGACAGGCCGTAGGCCGAGCCTTGCACCACCGCGACCCGCGCCTGATCGAGCAGGTAAAGCGAAAGATCGTCATCGCTGCCGACAACGGAGCCGTCCGGACGCCGGCGGCCGATCAGGGCCGAGCAGTTGGGATAGAGATAAAAGGCCCCTTCAGGTATCTCGCAGGTAAGGCCAGGGATTGCCCGCAGCAGTTCCAGTGCGCGATCGCGTCGGGCCTGGAACTCGAGCGCGCGTGGGCGCAGGAAATCCTGCGGGCCGTCCAGCGCGGCTATGGTCGCGGCCTGCGAGATGGATGACGGGTTTGACGTGCTCTGACTCTGCACGGTCGCCATGGCGCGGATCAGTGGTTCCGGCCCGCCGGCATAGCCGATCCGCCAGCCTGTCATGGCATAGGCTTTCGACACGCCGTTGACCGTCAGCGTACGCTCCTTCAGCCGCGGCTCGACGCCGGCGATCGTATGGAAGGGACGCCCATCGAACAGGATGTGCTCGTAGATGTCGTCGGTCAGCACATGAACATGCGGATGGTCGAGCAGCACTGCCGCCAAGGCAGCAAGTTCGTCACGGCTATAGACTGCGCCCGTCGGGTTGGACGGGGTGTTCACGAGCAGCCATTTCGTGCGCCCGGTGATGGCTGCCCGTAAAGCGGACGGTGTGAGCTTGAAGCCAAGCTCCTCGCCGCAGGGAACGACCACGGGCTTGCCTTCCCCCAGAAGCACGATGTCGGTGTAGGAAACCCAGTAAGGGGCGGGAACGATCACCTCGTCGTCCGGCGCCAGCGTTGCCAGCAGGGCGTTGTAGATGATCTGCTTTGCACCGCCGGCGACGGTAATCTCCGACGGCCTGTAGTCGAGGCCGTTCTCGCGCCTGAACTTGTCGGCCACCGCTTTCTTCAGCGCCGCCGTTCCATCCACTGCCGTATAGCGGGTCTCTCCCCTGCGCATCGCCGCGTAGGCCGCCTCGACGACATGCAAGGGTGTCGGAAAATCCGGTTCACCGGCGCTCAGGCTGATGACGTCGATGCCGGCCGCGCGCATGTCGATCGCTCGAGCCGTCACCGCCATGCTCGGACTTGGCTTGATGACGTCAAGACGGGGAGCGATGAGGCCCACTGAACACTCCTGGGATGCTGCACGATCCAGCTGGCAGCGGATGTGTAAATTGGATAATGTATTCTTATTTTCTCGTCAAACCCCTTTTTCTTGCCATTGGGCTGGGTTATGAGTGCCGTTAAAGGCTTGTTGGCGGAGAAAAGTATCCAATCTTTGCCCATGGCCATGACATTTGAGACAAGGGAACGCGACCGGAATGAGCGCAAATTACGATGTGGTGATCGTCGGCGGAGGCGTCGTCGGCAGCTCGATCGCCTATTTCCTCTCCGCCAATCCGGATTTCGATGGCAGTATCGCCGTCATCGAGCGGGACCCCTATTACACCGCCTCTTCTTCTTCGTTGTCGACCAGCGCCATACGCCAGCAGTTCGGCACCCAGCCGAATATCGCCATGTCGAAATTCAGCCTCGACTTTCTGCGTGAGGCGGGCACTCGACTTGCGGTCGGTGACGAGCCGGCGGACATCGGACTTCACGAGCCTGGCTATCTTGTGCTGGCGACGCCGGAGCGGGCCGAGGCGCAGCGTGCCAAGAACCGCGTTCAGCGCGACATGGGTGTCGATATCGAGCTGATCGAGCAGGCCGATCTGGCGCGGCGCTTCCCTTGGCTCAATACGGAAGATCTGGCGCTCGGCTCATTTGGCCGCGGCTGCGAAGGCTGGTTCGACGGACCTGGCCTGATGCAGGCTTTCCGCCGCAAGGCACGCACCCAGAAGGTCGACTATCGTGCCGCGACCGTGACCGGACTGACCATGGCTTCCCGAAGCAAGGTCGACGACGTGGTGCTGGACAATGGCGAACGGATTTCCGCCGGCACGGTCATCAACGCAGCCGGTCCGTGGAGCGCGGGCATTGCACGGATGGCCGGCACGGATCTCCCGGTCGTGCCCAGCAAGCGATGCGTCTTCGTCTTCGAAAGCCCGGCGCGGATCGACAACTGCCCCTTCGTCTTCGACGTCAGCGGCTTCTGGCTGCGGCCGGAGGGTCAGCTCTTTCTGTGCGGCATTCCACCCGTGCGCGAGAACGATCCGGACGATTTCGGGCTGGAGGTCGATTACGATCTGTTCGAGGAGCTGATCTGGCCGGCGCTGGCGCATCGCGTGCCCGGCTTCGAACAATTGCGCATGCTGCGTGCTTGGGCAGGCCTCTATGAGTACAACACCTTTGACCACAGCGGCATCATCGGGCTCCATCCGGAGATCTCGAACTTCGTGCTGGCCACCGGCTTCAGCGGCCACGGCATGATGCACGCCGCAGCAACCGGTTCCGGCGTGAGCGACCTCATTGCCTATGGCGAATACCGTTCAATCGATCTCTCGGCCTTCCGCTACGAGCGTATCGCCAACAACCAACCGATCGAGGAACATGTCTATTGAGGGCGACGGGCCTTCGGAGTGACAACAACCTATACGCAGTGCTATGCGTCCGTTTCTTCAATCAAAAAAGCGCCGCACGCGAACAGAGGCGCCGTCGCCCTAGGCTGATCCATGCTCGTACAGAAGAAAACCATATCGACCCAGGTCGCCGACGCCATCAGGCAGAAGATCCTGGTCGGCGAATACGAGGCAAATGCCCAGTTGCGGCAGGAGCACCTGGCGACCGAATTCGGCGTCAGCCGGATACCCGTGCGCGAGGCGCTGCATCAGCTTCATTCGGAAGGGTTCGTCACGCTCGTCTCCCACAAGGGAGCAGTGGTTTCCTCGATTTCGCTCGACGAAATCCTCGAGCTTTATGAATTGCGGGCCAGGATCGAGACCTGGCTGCTCGCCCTTGCCATCCCGAGAATGAGCGAGGCCGACCTCGCTTTGGCGCGGGACCGTGCCAGACAGCACCAGGAGCAGGGCAAGACCGGCGAATATTCCAACCAGCTGAACTGGAACTTCCACGCAACCCTTTACGCGCCGTCCGGCCGCAAGGCGACTATCGAACTCGTCGGGCGCATCTACCAGCAGCTGGAACGCTATACGCGCATGATGGTGACGCTGACCGAGATCCAGGTGCAATCCGACCGCGACCACTGGCAGCTCATCGAGTTGTGCGAGGCCAAGGACACGCTGCGCGCCGTCAGCCTGCTGGAAATGCATATCATCACCAGCGGCAAATTCCTGGTCGACCGACTTCAGGAATTGCGGGGCAGTTGACCGAGCAGCCGTCCCCCGCCGGATATTCTCCGCAAATCCTTCCCCCGGCACATCATTTGCCGGGCAAATTCGTCGCCCGGGTCAGCAGGATCACACCGGCCTTGTCGGCGGTGTCGTAATAGGTGAAGCCGGTCCGATTTTCCCGGCGCCCGCGCATCAGCACGGAAAGGCCATCGCCTTCAGCCTCGCTTTCGGCGGCATCCGCGTCACGGACCTCGAAGCCGATGTGGAAGACGCCCTCGCCTTTCGTATCCAGGTGGATCCGCTGCGGTGAAGGGTCGTGGCTTGGCTGGCAGAGTTGCAACTGGACATTCGGCAAATTGCAGATCCGGTACTGCATGGCCATGAAGCCCTTGGGACTCGGGACCTGCAGTTCCTCATATTCGACCAGCGGCGGGTAGGCTTCCCATGGACCGATACCGATGGAATCGTAGTAGGCCTGCGCCTTGTCGATGTCATGCACGACGATGCAGACGTGATGCAGCTTGTCGAAGATGCCCATTTCCCTACTCCTTGACCGGGACGGTGTAGTTGAGCACGCGGCGCCCGCCATCGGGGTAGATGGTCTCGCCGGTGATGTAGGACGCGTCGTCGCTGGCGAGGAAAGCGACCACGGAGGCGATTTCAGCCGCCGTGCCCAGACGTCCAAGTGGCGTGCGCGAAAGGATCGCGCGGCGCATTTCCTCGGAATCGATGAAGGTGCCGTCCATCACCATCTCCGTGGCAATCGTGCCCGGGCCGACACCGACCACGCGGATGCCGTAAGGCGCGAAGGCGACGGCGGCGGTGCCGGTCACCTGGTTCATGCCGCCCTTCGAGATCGCGTAGGTCGCGACCCGGGGATTGGCGAGCCCGGAATTGATCGAGGACATATTTATGATGACGCCGCCCTGCCCCTGCGCGATCATCTGGCGAGCGGCCGCCTGCGTGCCCATGAACGCCCCCTTCAAATTGACGGCGAGTACCCGGTCGTAGTCGGCCTCGCTGATGTCGAGAAAGTCCTGAACCGGAGCGATGCCGGCATTGTTGACCATGATGTCGACACGGCCAAACTTGGCGACCGCCGCCGCGACCAGCGCGTCGACCTGTTCCTTCCTGCTGACGTCCGTGACCAGCGCCAGCACGGTCTCGGGAGTACCGATCTCGGCGGCGCATGTCTTCAGCTCGCTGGCGTCGATATCGCCGAGCACGACCTTCGCGCCTTCAGCCAGGAAGCGTTCGGCGCATGCGCGCCCGATGCCGCGTGCCGCTCCGGTGACGACCGCCACCTTTCCTGCTTGTCTCATATGCGGTTCCCTCGTCATTCTGAACGGGCCGTTGCCTTGGGGCCCTTATCTATCTTAGCGGATCACGAACGGGTTGGCGGTCTTGCCGACCGTGTCTATCCATACCGTCTTGGTCTGAAGATAGGCATCGATCGCCCCCTGCCCGCTCTCGCGGCCTATACCGCTTCTCTTGTAGCCGCCGAAGGGCGCCATATAGGAGACCGCGCGGTATGAATTGATCCAGACCATGCCCGCTTCCATCGCCGCCGCGCCTCGCAGCGCCCTGCCCATGTCGCTCGTCCACAGCCCCGCCGCCAGCCCGTACGGACTGTCGTTGGCAATGGCGAATGCCTCTTCCTCGTCGTCGAAAGGAATGACCGAAAGGATTGGTCCGAACACTTCTTCGCGCGCGATGCGCATTGAGTTGTTCACGCCGGTAAAGATGGTGGGCTCGACGAACCAGCCCTCCGCCAGATCGTCCGAGGCGGGCTTGCTGCCGCCCAGCACACATAGCGCACCTTCGCGGCGCGCGATGCCGAGATAGGAAAGCACCTTGTCGCGCTGCCCTTGCGTGGTGATCGGCCCTACCTGTGTCTCGGGCAGCGCCGGGTTGCCCATTCTTGCGCTGCCGGCAAGCGTAATCACCTCCTCCACGAACCGGTCGTGTATCTTGCGCTGGACGAGCAGGCGCGAGCCCGCGATGCAGGTCTGGCCGCTGGCCGCGAAAATGCCGGAGATCACGCCGTTGACAGCGCTTTCCAGATTGGCGTCGCCGAAGACGATGTTGGCCGATTTGCCGCCGAGCTCCAGCGTCACCGTCTTCAATCCCTCCGCGGCTGCGCGGTAGACAGCGAGCCCGCCCGGCTCGCCACCCGTGAAGGCGATCTTGGCAACGTCGGGATGGGAGACCAGCGGCACGCCGACCTCCTGCGGCATGCCGGTAGCGGTGTTGACGACACCCGGCGGAAAGCCGGCCAGCGCGAACAGCTTTACGAATTCGAGCGTCGAGGCCGAGGCGTGTTCCGAGGGCTTGATGACTACGGTGTTGCCCGCCGCGAGCAGCGGCGCAAGCTTCCAGGTCAGGAGCAGCAGCGGCGAATTCCATGGCACGATCGCGGCGATGACGCCGAGCGGCTCGTGCCGGGTGAAGGCGAACATGCCGGCCTTGTCGATCGGCAACACCGACCCTTCGATCTTGTCGGCGAGGCCACCGAAATAGCGGTACCATTCGGGGATGTAGCGCAGCTGCGCCGTCATCTCGGTGATCAGCTTGCCATTGTCGCGGGTCTCGATCGCGGCGATGCGCTCAGCGTTCTCGGCGATCAGCTCTGACACCCGCACCAGGAGCTTGCCGCGCGCGGTCGGCGTGATGCCGGCCCAGTCCTTCGACCGGAAAGCCGACCTGGCGGAGGCCACGGCTGCATCCACCTCGGCCTTGCCGCCGCGCGGGATCAGTGCCCATGGCCTGCCGGTGAAGGGGTCATAGCTCTCGAACGTGTCGGCGCTCGATTGCAGCCGACCGTCGACCGTGTTCTGGAAGCTGACCAGCGGCATGTCGGCCCTCAACAGGTGGCAAAGCCCAGATGGGCGCGAAAGCGGTTCTTGACCGCGACGGCGTCGCGCGGCGGCAGCGAGCGCGGCAAGTTCTCCGCGGTGATTTTCAGCACGAACAAGCGAGGCCCCTCGGCAGGGCGGCGCAGCTTTTCGCACAGCGCGTCGACCTCCTCCAACGAACGCAGTTCGGCCACCTCCGCGAAACCGCAGGCGGCGGCGACCTTGTCGAAGCCGATGCCGCGGCCGGTATGGCTGGATTGCATGCCGGTCTCGCCGAAATGCTGGTTGTCCAGAATGATCAGGTCGAGATTTTTAGGGCACGCCACCGAAATCGTTGCCAGCGATCCGAAGGCCATCAACTGCTCGCCGTCTCCGGTGATGACCATCACCCGCCGCTGCGGCTGCGCCTGGGCAAGCCCGAGGCCGACCAATGCCGCGCCGCCCATTGCGCCCCAGAGATAGTAATTGTCGTCCCGGTCGCCGGCGGCATGCACGTCATAGCTCGGCGAGCCGAGCCCGGTCACGACCAGGGCGCCGTCGCGCGCGTCGAGCAGCCTCTTCACCGCCACTCGGCGATCCATCGTCGGCAATGTCATGTCATTCACCACTTCTTCTTGCCAAGCAGGCGCTGTCCGATGAGCACGGCGACCTGCTGGTCGGCATCAAAGGCCATCGCGGCCGCCTGCGCCACGGTGTCCACCAGGTCGGGGCCGGTCTCTGCCCGCAGCACTCTGAGGCCGATCGCCCTCAGTGAAGTCTCGGTCGCCTGCCCCATTGGCACCTGCCATGGATTGAACTCGGCCCACTCGCCGCGCATCGTCACCAGGACAAGCAAGGGAAAGCGCGCCTGCACCGGCAGCGACAGCATGTTGATGCAATTGCCGACGCCGGAGGATTGCATCAGCACGACGCTGCGCTTGCCGCCGAGCCAGCAGCCGGCGGCGATGGCTATGCCCTCCTCCTCCGTCGTCAGCACATTGGTGACGACCTCGGGATCGGCGCTGAAGCGGCGGATCAGTGTGGTATGGCCGGCATCCGGCACATAGGACATCTGGTTGATGCCGGCGGCCTTGAGCGCGTCATAGACCTGATCCGGCCACTGCGTTTCAGATGCCGCCGGAAGAGCAGCAGAGGCAGCCGCTTCCGGGTGTTTCGCTTGTAGGCTGCTCGCCGTCACCTTGGACCCCCGAGGATTGGATTTGACATAAGACTACTTCAGCTGTCCGATCCAATCTTCGTCTCTTTCTCGTGATCAGATATAATGATATTGGATAGCTTATGGAGCTATCGCAGCTGCGCACCATGATCCATGTCGCCGAGCTCGGCAGCCTCAGCAAGGCCGCCGACCGGCTACACATCGCGCAGCCGGCGCTGAGCCGCCAGGTACGCATGCTGGAGGAGGAGTTGGGCTTTGCCCTGTTCCTGCGTCATGGGCGCGGCATGGTGCTGTCCGAACAGGGCAAGGAGGTGCTGGCTCACGCCGT
Organism: Mesorhizobium sp. B3-1-7; assembly: GCF_006439385.1. Classification (NCBI taxonomy): domain Bacteria; kingdom Pseudomonadati; phylum Pseudomonadota; class Alphaproteobacteria; order Hyphomicrobiales; family Phyllobacteriaceae; genus Mesorhizobium; species Mesorhizobium sp. B3-1-7. The sequence goes on along the minus strand of NZ_VFTL01000019.1, from coordinate 124,314 downwards.
GCGCGTCCTCGCCGAGATCGACGAGATCCGCGCGACCGCCACGCCCGCCGATGCGCCGCTCACGGGCGAGGTTGCCATCGGCTTGCCGCCCACGGTGGCCGACATCATCTCGCTGCCGCTGGCGGCGGCTTTCGGCAAAGCCCATCCCAAGGCGAAGCTCAGGCTTGTCAGCGCCTATACCGGCTATTTGCTCGATTGGCTGCATCGGGGCGAAATAGACGTCGCGGTGCTTTACGATCCGCGCATGGCGAGATCGCTTCGCACGCGCCCGCTGCTGCTGGAAAACCTCTTTCTGATCGGCCCGCCCGCCGCCGGCTTCTCGACCGTGCGCGCCATGCCGTTCACCTCGCTCGCCGGGAAAAGACTGTTGCTGCCGAGCGTGAAGCACGGGCTGCGCATCATCGTCGAACGCTGCGCCGCCGAGACCGGCATCACGCTCGATGTCGGCGTCGAGGCGGATACCTATTCGGTGCTGAAGGACCTCGTGCGCAACGGCCATGGCTGGACGATCCTGCCGCTCGCGCCCATCCATGCCGATGTCGCCGCCGGCCTGCTCACGGCCGCGCCGTTGATCGATCCCGTGCCCGTGCGCCGCCTCATTCTTGCCTATCCGGCCGACCGGCCGGCCTCGCGGCTGGCGCGCTTTGCCGGCCAGGCGATAGAAGATACAGCTCGGGATCTTGTCGAGCGGGCCGTGTGGGTCGGCCAGCTTCTCGGTTCGGCGCCGTAAGGGTTTCAATTTCGGCATAGCTGATCATGCCTGCCTTGCGTTGCTGTCGAGATGTGCCGGCGTGATACTGGACGCCTGAGCGAGACGAAAGGCCCGGCAATTCATGGAACACTATCAGGACATTCGGGAAGCTGTCGCAAAGCTCTGCGCGCGCTTTCCCGGCGAGTATTGGCGCGCCCTCGACAGGGATATGGCCTACCCCCGCGAATTCGTCGAAGCCCTGACGGAAGCGGGCTGGCTCTCGATCCTGATCCCCGAGGAGTATGGCGGCTCCGGCCTGCCGCTTTCGGCCGCCGCTGCCGTGCTGGAGGAGATCCAGCGCGCCGGCTGCAACGGCGGCGCCTGCCATGCGCAGATGTACACGATGGGCACGCTGCTTCGCCACGGCTCGGCGGCACAGAAGCAGCGCTATTTGCCGAAGATCGCCACCGGGGAACTGCGCCTGCAGGCATTCGGCGTCACGGAACCGACCAGCGGCACCGACACCGGCGCGCTGAAGACCACCGCCCGGCTCGACGGCGACCATTTCGTGGTCAAGGGCCAGAAGATCTGGACCAGCCGCGCCGAACATTCCGATCTGATGCTGCTTCTGGCGCGCACCGCGCCGCTGACCGATGGCATGAGGAAGACCGACGGACTTTCCGTCTTGATCGTCGACATGGGCCAGGCGCTTGGCAACGGCCTAACCATCCGGCCGATCCGCACGATGATGAACCATGCCACCACCGAGATCTTCTTCGACGACTTGCGCGTGCCGGCCGAAAACCTGATCGGCGAAGAGGGCAAGGGCTTCCGTTACATCCTGTCCGGCATGAATGCCGAGCGAATCCTGATCGCTTCCGAATGCGTCGGCGATGCCAAATGGTTCATCGACAAGGCAAGCGCCTATGCCAAGGAACGGCATGTGTTCGGCCGCGCGATCGGCCAGAACCAGGGCATCCAGTTTCCCATCGCCAGAGCCTACGCCAACATGCGCGCAGCAGAACTTATGGTGCGCGAGGCGCTGGCCCTTTACGAGGCCGGCAAGAACCCCGGCGCCGAGGCGAATATGGCCAAGATGCTAGGGGCGGATGCCTCCAACGAGGCCGCCAATGTCTGCATCCAGACGCATGGCGGATTCGGCTTCGCCGAGGAATACGACGTCGAGCGCAAGTTCCGCGAGACGCGTCTCTATCAGGTGGCGCCGATCTCCACCAACCTCATCCTGTCGTTCCTGTCCGAGCACGTCCTCGGGCTGCCGCGTTCCTATTAGGAGTGGTCGCTGTGAACGTCCTCATCGTCTATGCACATCCGGAACCGAAGTCCTTCAACGGCGCCATGAAGGATCTCGCCTTCGAGACCCTGACGCGGGCTGGCCACAGTGTGGTGCTCAGCGACCTTTATGCGATGGACTTCAGCCCGGTCGCCGGGCCAGGCGACATGACCGGCGAGCGCAACGATCCGGATTTCTTCAGCCTGCAGCGCGAGCAGACCGCCGCCTATGAGACGGGTCGGCTGGCGGGTGACATCAATGCCGAGGTCGAAAAGCTGAAACGGGCGGACTTCGTGATCTTCCAGTTTCCCGTCTGGTGGTTCGGAATGCCAGCGATGCTCAAGGGCTGGGCCGACCGAGTCTTCGCGCGTGGCTTTGCCTATTTGCCGGGCCGCAAATACGACACCGGCATGTTCAAGGGGAAGCTCGCCATGGTGGCCGCCACTACGGGCACCTCGGCCGACACCTATGCGCCCGACGGTATCGACGGCGACATCCTCACGGTGTTGTGGCCGATCCACAACGGCCTGCTTCGCTATGCGGGCTTCGATGTGCTGCCGCCTTTCGTCGCCTACATGCCTGGCCGCGTCGGCGACGACGGCCGCAAGGCCTATCTGGAGGCCTATCGCAAAAGGCTCGAGGACATCGACGAAACGCCGCGCCTGTTCTTCCACCCGGCTGAAGATTACGGCAAGAACGAGCGGCTCAAGCCCGGCGTGCTCGCCCGCTCTGGAGTGCAGCGTAATGTTTGACGCCGCCCGCCCGCTCGAGGGCCTGTTCGTCGTTTCGATCGAGCAGGCGGTCGCCGCTCCCTTATGCACGGTCCGCCTCGCCGATGCGGGTGCCCGCGTCGTGAAGATCGAACGCCCCGAAGGCGAGACCGCGCGCCACTACGATTCCACCGTCGAAGGTATGTCGGCCTATTTTGTCTGGCTGAACCGCGGCAAGCAGAGCGTGGCGCTCGACCTCAAGGCTGAGGAAGACCTCGCTTTGTTGCACCGGATGGTCGCCCGGGCGGATGTCCTCATGCAGAATCTCGCACCGGGCGCGATCGACAGGCTCGGTCTCTCTTGCGATGTGATTGCGCGGAAGTTTCCCCGGCTGATCGCCGTCAACATCGTCGGCTACGGGCAGGACACACCCTACGCGTCGATGCGCGCCTACGACATGCTGGTGCAGGCGGAAAGCGGCATCTGCGCGGTGACCGGCACCGCCGAGACGCCTTGCAAGATCGGCGTGTCGGCCGCCGACATCGCGACAGGAATGAACGCGCACGCGGCGATACTTGAGGCGCTGCTGGCGCGCGGCAAGACGGGCCGCGGCCGCATCGTCGAGATCGCCATGTTTGATGGCATGGCCGACTGGATGGCGGTGCCGCTGCTGCATAATGAATATGCCGGACGCGAAACCGGCCGCTACGGGCTGGCGCATGCCTCGATCTATCCCTACCGACCCTATGCCTGCCGCGATGGCGCCGTGGTGGTCTCTATCCAGCAGAACAGCGAATGGAAGCGCTTCTGCGACGTGGTGCTGCGGAGGCAGGATCTATTTGCCGACGAACGCTTCGCCACCAATGCCTGGCGGGTGGCCAATCGCGCCGCGCTGGATGCCGAGATCGAACCGCTTTTCGCGGCGATCGACTGCGAGGAAGCCATTCGACGCCTTGACGAGGCCCGGATCGCCTGGGGCCGGGTCAGCGAAATGCGCGACCTTTCGCGCCACAGGGCCTTGCGCCGGATGGAGGTCGAGTTGCCGGACGGCAAGCGGATCGCCGTGCCGATGCCCGCAGGCCGCTCCGTAGGCCTCGGCAAAACCCCTGTGGTTCCCGGCCTTGGCGCCGACTCCGATCGGATCCGGTCCGAATTCGCAGCCTGAGGAGTCAGTCATATGAGCCTGGATTCGAGCTGGGCGCTGCAGAAATGGGTCGGGCGCACCCGCGAGGTCGACGACATCGTGACCCCTCGCCTTGTCGCCAGCTTCGAGGCAACGCTTGGTCCTCACGCGGCGCGCCGCGACGAGGCCCCGCCCGGCCTGCACTGGTGCCTGACGCCTGACATTGCCGAGGCAAGTGAATTGGGCCCGGACGGACATGCCGCCAAGGGCGGGCTCCTGCCGCCGGTGCCGCTTCCGCGCCGCATGTGGGCGGGCAGCGACATCCGTTTTCTGGCGCCGATCCGCAGCGGCGACACGATCCGTCGCCGCTCGACGCTAGGCGTCGTCGAGGAAAAACAAGGGCGCACCGGCCGGCTTACCTTCGTCACTGTCCGTCACGATATCTCCAATGCCGCCGGCCCTGTCGTCGAGGAAGACCAGATCATTGTCTATCGCCCTGCGGAAGCTGGCATTGCGCCCCTGACGCTGCCGGATCCAAGGTCGCCCGCATCGCATGAACGGATCGTCGACGTCGATCCGGTTCTGCTTTTTCGGTACTCCGCGCTGACATTCAACGGGCATCGCATCCACTACGACGCGCCCTACGCCACAAATGTCGAGCATTACCCCGGACTTGTCATCCACGGGCCGCTTCAGGCGACATTGCTGATGAACTTCGCCGCGGTCATTGCCGGGCAAGCGCCACGCCGCTTCTCCTTTCGCGGCATGCGTCCCGCGATCGGCCCGCAGACCTTGCTCTTGAGCGGAACGGCTCGTGGAAAGGGCGAGATGGAAATGGAGGCGCGGGCATCCGATGGACATGTGACGGTCAAGGCCACGGCCCAATGGTGAGTTGATGACGCCTGTCGTGCCGCTGTTCGTACCGGGCTCACGGCCGGAAAGGTTCGCAAGGATCGATGGCGAGATGGTCGACCGTCCGGAGCGACCTGTAGCAGCCGCCTGCTACCTGCTGCACGATTTTCTGTGTTAGCCAATGAACGAATGGCGAGCCTTACCGACGTCGTATAGGGTCAGAAAAAAGATGCGACCCAGGCACGAAGAAGGCGAGTGAATCTGGGAGGATTCATGGTCGAAATCATCTCCAAGCGGGATGGTCCCCGGCGCGAGGACGTTCAGGTCAGGCGGCTGATTGAACAGAACCGCTCGACGATTGTGCGCCTTGCCGACCAGATCAGCAGCGGCGGCTATTCAGCATCCAGGAAGCCGCGCCAGAAACCGGAAGCCGAAGGCCTGATCATCCATGTCGGCGGTGGTTCACCGGTCGCCGCCGAGGCAGAACCATCCATCCGCGTCACCCTCAACGGCAGGGTGGTCGCAGTGGACCGGAATACAAGCCGCCAGCTTCACCATATCGGCGATGTTCGCAACCGGAATGGCGAGCAGGTCTTCGTCCTGGCGACGAAGCAGAACGGATACTTCTCGCCGGTCGACGAAACCATCGCACAAGCGCTTGCCGGCCTGGACGGGTCGCGGCTCGCGGCCTCCTACACCGAAGAACAGCTTGCCGCCGACATTGGATTGAGACTCGGCATCGCCTAACGCATCTTGCGAACCGATTATCAGGCGTCCTAACTCGCGAGACTGCAGCACAACAGCATACAGAAATACCGTGCCCCCAAAGGTTCTGTGATGGCTGAATGAAACGCGGGATCGATACCAACCAGATGAAGACCGGAGCGCTTCCGGCGCGTGCGCCGACGGCCGCCGGACAGCTGGTATTGGATACCATCGACTATGACGAGCGCGCCACCATGCGCGCCTGGGAAAATTTCCTGTCCGATCCTCCGAAATGCGCGCGTGATCCGGTCCAGGTCCGCTCGTTGATCCACGATTCCTGGTTCCGCAGCGCTACTGGCGGGATAAATGCGCAGGGCGTCGAAGCGCCGCTCAACAGCAACCGCGACGAGATCGAGTATCTGACCCGCGCCAACGCCGAGCTGCTTTCGGCGGCGCGGCGGCCGTTCGCCTCTCTCGGCCCACTGCTGGAAGGGACGGGAGCGATGCTCGTGCTCGCCGACAGCGACGGCGTGCTGATCGAAGCCATCGGTGACAAGAAGACCCTGCATGATGGCATGGACATCCATCTCGCCATCGGCGGCAAATGGAACGAGGGCGCCGTCGGAACCAACGGCATCGGCACCGCGCTGTGGACCGGCGAACCGATCTTCGTCCACGCGGCCGAGCATTTCTGCGCTGGCATCAAAGGCTGGACCTGCGCCGGCGCGCCGATCCGCGACCCGCTGGACGGGAAGATCGTCGGCGTCGTCGACCTGTCGGGCTATTCGCCGATCTTCCGTCCCCACAACACCGCGCTTGTCGCCGCCACTGCCAGGCAGATTGAAAAGGCGCTGGCCGAGCAGCAGCAGGAACAGCGCACCCGCCTGCTCGAAGCCTTCATTTCCTCCGCACCCGGTTACCGCGGAAAAGACGGGCTGGTGATCGTCGACCACCGTGGCCGAGCGATCTTCTGCAACAACGTGCCCAATGGCGATACAGCCGAGATGACGGACGGCCCGATGGAACCGGGCCGCGGTCGCTGGCTCATGAACCTGCCGGCGTCCGGTTCCGACAACGATCTCGCCAAGGCACTCCCGGCGAATCTGAGGTCTTGCCACATCACGCCGCTGAAGCTGGACGGAAACCTCAGTGGGGCGGCCCTGGTGTTCCCGGCCGCGCCAATCGTTTCGGGCGTGGCGGCGATCAACCGCGAGGCGGACAAGCGGCTGCAGGCTGCGACGTCGATGATCGTCGGCGAAAGCGAGAAGCTGCTGGCCGCCGTCGACGTCGCTTCCCGCGTGGCCCGGTCGAGCGGTGTGACGTCGTTGCTGATAGAAGGCGAAACCGGCGTAGGCAAAGAGCTGTTTGCCCGGCTTGTCCATGCTGGCAGCCAGCGCACCGACACCAACCCGTTTATCGCCTTGAATTGCGGCGCCATCACCAGGGAGCTGTTTGGCAGCGAGTTGTTCGGCCACGTGGCCGGCGCCTTTACCGGTGCCTCACGTGACGGCAAGGCAGGCGTTTTCGAACAAGCCAATGGTGGCGTGCTCAGCCTCGACGAGATTGGTGAGTTGCCGCTCGAGATCCAGCCGTTCTTGCTGCGCGTGCTGGAAGAGCGTTTGGTTCATCGCATCGGCGACAGCAGGGGGCGGCCGGTGGACGTCCGCCTGGTCGCCTCGACCAACCGCGATCTCAAGCAGGAAGTCGCGGCCGGGCGCTTCCGCAGCGATCTCTACTACCGCATTGGGGCCGTTTCGATCCGTGTCCCTGCCCTGCGCGAACGTGGCGAGGACGTGCTGTTGCTGGTCGAGCATTTCAACCGCCAGATTGCTGCCAAGGCAGGCAACAATCCGTTGCAATTTTCAACCCAAGCGCTCGACGCGCTGCTTGCCTACCGCTGGCCGGGCAACGTACGTGAACTGAAAAACATGATGGAGCGCCTGCATATTCTGGCGCGCGATAGCAGCATCGACGTCCGGGATCTCCCCTGGGAAATCACGACGGGCCACGGCAGCGGCACGATGCAAAGCGATAATCCCGCGGCCATGCTCGAGGCACCCGTTTGCACATTCGAGGATGCCGAGCGGCAGGCGATCAGGAACGCGCTTGCCGCAGAGGGCGGGAACCTGAGCAAAGTCGCCCTTAGGCTCGGCATTTCCCGGCCAACACTCTACCGCAAGCTCGAGCAGTACGGCATCCGACGCGGGTTCGTCTGAGCGGCCGCAAAAAAACAAACCCCATGGCATTCGCGCCATGGGATCGAAGATTTCAGTCAACGGAGAATGATTAATCGACGGCCGATCAGGCAGGCTGCGGCGCCTGTTCGCCAGAACCAATCACGCCGACGCGTAGCGCCAGTCCGGCTGCGGCAGCACCAACGCAAGGGGCAACGATATAGAGCCACAGTTGCGACAGCGCCGCCGCGCCGGCGCTTCTCCACATGGCATCCAGTCCAGGACTTTCTCAGGGAACGATGACGCCGCGGCCGGTGAACCGCCGGTTCTTGAAGTCGTCGAGCGCGGTGTTGATGCTGGCGAGGTTGTACTCGGTGTAGTGCATCTTCACCTTGCCGTCGGCGTTGAGCTCCATCAGCTCGACAAGCTCGGTGAAGTTGCCGACCAGGCTGCCGCCGATGTTGATCTCCTCGATGACCAGATGCGCGGTCGGCACATTGACGGCGCCGCCGTAACCCACGACGAACAGCTGGCCGCCCTTGCGGACCATCTTCCAGCAGATGTTCTCGACGCCCAGCTCGCCGACGAAGTCGATAACCACATGGGCGCCGCCGCCGGTGATCGCCTTGACCTCCTCGACGACGTTCGGCCCGCCGTCGAGCACGAAGTCGGCGCCGAGATCCTTGGCCAGCACGCGCGCCGCCGGCTCGCGATCGACGGCGATGATGCGGGAGCCTGAAATCGCGTGCAGCGACTGCAACGCGATGTGGCCCAGCCCGCCGATGCCGAGCAGGACGCAGTAGCTCCCCGGGCGCAGGAGCTTCGCCGCTCGCTTGGCGGCCCGGTAGGCGGTGATGCCGGCATCGGCCAGCGGCGCCACCTCGATCGGCGTGACGTTGGCGTTGAGCTTGATCAGTGAGCGCTCGCTGGTGATGAAATACTCGGCGAAGCCGCCATTCATGCCGAGGCCGGGGAACTGGCCGTTGTCGCAGTACATGTCCTCGCCGTGCCGGCAGTTGAGGCAGATGCCGCAGGAGCGGAACGGATGGCAGATCACGGCGTCGCCACGCTTGACCGACCTGACGCCGCTGCCGACCTCCTCGACCCAGCCGGCATTCTCGTGCCCCATGATGTAGGGCAGCAGGCTGCCGTCGGGATCCATCGTCGGCTTCCACACCCCTTCGATGATATGGAGGTCGGTGCGGCACAGCCCGGCGGCGCCGACGCGCACGATCACCTCATCCGGTGCGGTGATCGTCGGCGCGGCGACATCCTCGATCTTGAGCTTCACGTTCATTTTCGGATCGTATTCGTAGAGTCTGGCAGCTTTCATCGTCGTGTCCTCTCGGTTCCGGGAATTGTTTCAGGCGCGGCCAAGCTTTTCCGCGCCGCCGCCGAGCGCCGGCCCGGCCGTCGGGTCTTCGTCCTCGGCAAGATCGCCGATCAATGTCTCGGTGGTCAGGATCAGCGTCGCCACGGACGCCGCGTTGGCGAGTGCCGTATAGGTGACGCGGACGGGATCGATGATCCCGGCTTCGAACATGTTCTGGTAGCTGCCGGCGGACGCGTTGTAGCCGTAGCCGCCATTGATGCGCGTCACCTCGGTCACCACGGCCTCGGGATCGGCGCCGGCATTGGCGGCGATGCGCCACAGCGGCCGCGTCAGCACGGAGCGGACCAGGCGTACGCCTTCGGCGATGTCGCCATCGACACCGGTCGCCACCTTGTCGAGCAGCGGCGCGATCTGGGCGAGCGCCGAACCGCCGCCGGCGACCACGCCCTCCTCGGAAGCCGCGCGCACCGCATTCAGCGAATCCTCGATCAGCTGGATTGTCCGCTTCTGCTCGACCGGCGTGACGCCGCCGGCATAGAGGATCGCGGTGCCGCCGGAAAGCTTGGCCAGGCGCTCGCGCAGCTTGTCCTGCTCGATGTTCGGCGGGGCGGCCTCATATTGCCGCTGCACCTGCGCACGCCGCGAGGCGATCGCATCATGGTTGCCGCCACCGCGGATGATGGAAGTGTATGACGAACTCGTCTTCACGCGGTCAGCGGTTCCGAGATCGTCGACCGTGATATCCTCCAAGCGGCCGCCGAGATCGCGGGCTATCACCCTGCCGCCGGTGATGATCGCCAGGTCCTCCATCATCGCCTTGCGCCAATGGCCGTATTCCGGCGGATGCACGATGAGGTATTTGCCTGGCCCCTGCTTGCCGAGCAGCGTGACAACGACTTCCGGCGACACTTCCTCGGACACGATCAAGAGCGGCCGGCCGGCCTCGTCGGCGATGCGGCGCGCGGCCTCGAGTGATTGCGGCTCCTTGATCTTGAGATCGGTCATCAGGATCAAGGGCCGCTCGAGCACGGCCTCCATCTTCTCCTGGTCCGTGACCATGTGATGCGAGAGGTAGCCGCGGTCGAAGGACATGCCTTCGACAACGTCGAGCGTGGTCTCGGTGGTGACGCTGAAGTCGGTGGTGATGACGCCTTCGGCGCCGACGCGCTGATGCGCTTCCGCGACCAACGCGCCAAGCCTGGCGTCGGTCGCCGCGATATTGGCGACGGAGGCGAGAATGCCGTTGCCCTTGGCGGGCTTGGCCGATGCCTTGAGGGCATCCACAACCGCCGTTACGGCGAGCTCGATGCCTTTGCACAGGTCGACTGATTTCGCGCCTTGCTCATTCGCCTCGATGCCGCCCTGGATCAGCGCGTTGGCGAGCACGATGGCGGTCGTGGTGCCGTCGCCGGCGACCTCGTTGGTCTGCATCGACACTTCGCGGACGACCTGCGCGCCCATGTTCTCGAAACGGTCGTGCAGTTCGATCTCGGAGGCGATGCTGACGCCGTCGCGCGTAACCATCGGCGTGCCGATCGGCCGGTCGATCATGGCATTCATGCCTTTGGGACCGAGCGTAGGCTCGACGGCCGCGGCGAGCCGAAAGACACCACGGGCCAACGCGCGGCGGGCCTCGGAATTGTGAAGCATAATTTTGGGCATGACTCCTCCTTCCGCCTTACGGGCGGGTTGTTGGTTGGGGGCCTCGTGCGTGGGAGGCCGTTGCTTCGGTTCTGCTTAGAGCGCGTCGCGCAGAAACGGATTCAGGCGACGCGCTCTAAGTCTTTGTTTGATGCATGTCGTTCTCCCAAAACCGCTACGCACTTTTGGGCGACATGCATTAGGTGGCCGGCGCGCTTCGCTCCGGCACGCGATCCATGATGAAGTCGACCAGCGTCGGCTCGCCGTCGATCACGTCCAACTCCTTGTATCTTGCCTGCTTGAGCCCACGGCAAAGCGCGCCGTTGAACTCCATGTTGATGCGCACGGCGCGCAGTTCGGCGAGATGGGCATCGAGGGCCTCGGCCGAGATTTGGCGCCCCTCCCAGGTGAGGAAGACGGGGTCGCCCTGCCTTCGCGCCGGAAAGCGCTCGACAAGCGCTGTCCGGTATCGCGCCTTCTGCCTTGCCGCGTCGCCGGACCCGAGCCGGGCAACATCATACGCGGCAAGGTCCATGCCGAGGATCTCGCGATCCGTCAGCCCTTGCTTTCTCAGGGCGAGCAGCACAGCTTCCTGACGCCGCTTGAAGGCCTTCATGCTGAAGGTCTCGCGCAGCGCGCCGATATCCTCATCGCCGGCGAGTCCAGCGAATATATCGCCGAACGTCTTGCCTTCCTCGATGCCGCGATTGACCTCTTCGGCGAACATGTGGTCGTGCAGCCGGACACGATAGGCGGGCGACCAGGAGAGGTGGTCGAGCGCCTTGCGCACGCCGTCGAGCATGAGGAAGGCGAAGTTGGGTGAGCACCAGTAGGTCGGCAGGCGGAAATCGACCTCCACGCTGCCGTTACCCTTCACCTCGGCCCGCTCGACAAAGCCCATCTCGGTAATGGATTCGTCGAGTTCCGGGTCGTTGACCTCGCCAACGCGCCGCCAGAGTTCCTTCTCGCGGCTGTCGGAAACACTGGCGGTTGCCATGGCTCCTACTCCGCCGCGATGCTGAAGGGCGAGCTTGCGAGCGCCTTCTTCTTGGCTTCGATGTCGATGTCGTAGAGACGCGCGGCGTTCAGGCCGAGGATCTTCTCCTTGATCTCGTCGGTCAGTTGCACACCGCGTTCCGCGGCGATGTCCTGCGGGATCTGGTAGGCCCAGAATTTCTCGACAAGCCAGCGGGGCGTCCAGATCGCGTAGTCGGAGCCGAACAGGATCTTCTCCGGCCCTATCCAGAACAGCAATTCGCCGATGACCTCGCCGAAATAGCGCGGGCGCGAATGGATGAAGGGAAGCGCCACCGCCAGGCCGCCATAGACGTTGGTTTCCTGCGTCGCGATCCAGCAGAAATCGTCGAGGCGCGGCAGCCCGCAATGCTCGATGATCCAGTTGAGGCCCTGGAAATCCGTCGCCGCATGGTCGACGTCATGCACGTCGAACGCGTCCTTGCTGAGCGGGATGATCGTGGGGCCCTTGTGGACGTGGATGTTTTTGATGCCGAGCTTTTCGCACAGCTCGAAGCATTTGTAGGCATCGGGGTCGGTGAGCTTCCAGCCCTTGGAGGCGCCATTCCATTCGGCCGTGTACATCTTCACGCCCTTGACGTCGTAGGTCTCCTTGAGGAAGTGGATATATTCCAGCGCCTTCTCGCCGTCGCGCGGATCGAAGGCGCCGTTGACGATGAATCGCTCGGGATAGCGCTTGGCGACCTCGGCATTGCGCTCGATCGTGTTGAAGCCGTTCTTGTAGAAATCCTTCAGATAGGTCGACTGGACGATCGCCACGTCGTCCGGGCCGTCGATGAACAGGTCGCGGTAGAGATCGTCGGCGCTGTATTTCTCGAATTTGCCCTTCTCCCAGAGCTGTTCCTTCGGGCTCAAGCCCGTGTGATAGGCATAGAAGCAGTCGATGAACTGCTTGCCGTGGATGTTCTTCTGGTTTTCTTGGCTGCCGTCCCAGAAATGGGTGTGGCCGTCGACCACGAAGATGTCCTTGCCTTCCGGTGTCCTGTACATTTCTTGCCTCCGCAGTCGTCACGTTGATAGGGCGTCGTGTTGATGGGGTCGGCGCGCCGCGTCCGAGCGGCGCGCCGAGTCCTTGGACTTGGTCAGATGTATTCGAAGACCTCGTCCATGTTCCCGAACAGGATCACGGTGTTGTCGTCGACGCGCACCATGCGGCCGTAGTGGGTGGAGGTGTTGACCTCGAAGATCTCGGCGGTCATGTCGCGGCCGAGATATTCGCTGATCTCGTCCATCTTGAAGATCAGCTTGCCGTCGCCGTCGATGCGGATCATGGCCGGCTGGTAGGTGACGATGACCCCGGGCTTCTTGCCCATGAATTCGGCGATGGCGCGTGCCTCGACCGAGTCGTTCATGGTGACGCCGCACTGGTGCGAAATCGTCTGTTCGAAGGTGATGTCCTTCATCGACTTGAAGATGTTGGACTGCGAGGCGTCGCGTGCTGCTACTGACATGATCTTTTCTCCCCTGTTCAGCGCTTGAGGCCGAGTTCGCCGAGGATCCGGCCGATCCGTTCCTCGGATTGGGCGCGAACGTCGGTGAAGGAAACCGGCTTGGAATGCGGCATCGACCAGATCGGCTGGAGGCCGGCGGCCGCCTTGTCGGCAAGCGCGCCATGCTTGTTCACCCAGCCCTGGAAGAGCTTTCTGTTTGCCGCGCCATGCTTCTCGTCGTGGGCGAGCAGGTAGGCCAGGTCGATGGTGTTGGCGAGGTTGCGCTCGTAGTCGGCTTCAGCCGCCGAAATCACCGGCGGCGTGATGAAGTCGTGGTTGGCCGCCGCCGCCTGCATCAGGAAACCGGAGCGGAGCAACTCGCCGACCAGCGGCTCGAACACGATATTGATGGCGAAGTACTGTTCCAGATAGTCGGTCGTGCCCATGATGGTCTCGACCGCCTCGCGGGTGCTCTGCCATACGCCGTCCTCGAGCCAATGCTTCTTGCCGAGCTCGTCGTCCCAGCCGACGATGTCCATGCCGATCTCGGCGAGATAGAGCGTGATGTCCTGGGCGAGCCGCAGCTTGTAGGAGGAGTTGGTCAGCGTCGCATTGTTGATCATCTGCGTGTAACCGTAGCGCTGCGCCTGCATGAGCGACGTGCCCAGGCCGAATTCGGCGTGCTTCCAAGCTCCGAGATGCGCCTGCAGCAGCTTGGCCCAGACCTTGTCGAAGGTCTTCGGCGCGCCGGCGCGGCGGGCATTGGTGATGACGCTCTGCACCATCGTCTCGATCTTCGACTGGCGCTGGTAGTGCGTGCGTTCCCACTCCTGGTCGGGAGCCCGGAAAGCATGCCAGTTCGAGCTTCTGGCGGCAGTGTTGTCCTTGATGTAGGCGCCCTTGCCGTTCGAGAACGAGATGATCCAGTCCTGGATCAGGTAGCGCTCGGGGTCGGGCTGCACGTCGACCGTGACATCCTCATAGTGTGTGGCGCGCTGGCCTCTCGGCTCGAAGTACCGATATTTGCGGCTGTCCGAATCGGCGAAGATCGCGGCTCCCGCGGCTCCCGAACCTACTGAACTCGACGTTGCTACCATTGTCTTCACTCCCTTTGTTGCAGTTGCTCTGATGTTGTCGCCCCGGCCCGCCTCAATGGGCCGGGACGGCGTTGGACGATGTGGTGAACCGGTCGAAGAAGATGCGTTCGGTCTCGAAGCCGTTCATGAACAGCACGGGCTGCAGCGCATCGATCATGGGCGGCGGACCACAGGCATAGACGTCGCCCTGCCCGTCGACCGCGAGCTGCTTGAGCTTGGCGTCGACGCCCTCGTGGACGAAGCCGCGCTCGCCGTCCCACGCCTCGCCATTCACATGCGACAGCACCGGGATGAAATTCAGCTCCGGGTGGCGGCCGGCAAGCTCGGCGATCCTGTCGAGATAGAACAGATCGGTAGGGGTCCGCGCGCCGTAGAAGAAGTAGACGTCCCGCTTCTCGCCGCTCTTCAGGTGATCGTTGAGGATCGACCATACCGGCGACATGCCGGAGCCGGCGCCGACCAGGATCAGGGGGCCTTGCCGTCCTTCCCGCCGGAAGCAGGTTCCATAGGGCCCGGCGACACTGACCTCGGCTCCGACGCGGATACCTCCGGAATCGAGCTCTCCGGAGAACTTTCCTTCGGGGTATTTCTTGATGATGAAGGAGAGCTTTTGGGTTTCGTCCGGCGTATTTGCCATGGAGAACGAGCGCGTAATCGTCTCCCCTTTTTGCGTGGTGACCGTGATGTCGACATATTGGCCAGCCCAGAATTTTATCGGCGAGCCGAGCTCGATCTCGATGCCGCGGATGTCGTGGGTAAGATGCTCGAACTTCGAAATCCGGCCCTTGAACGTCTTCACCGCGATTGATTTCGCCAGAACCTCCTCGTCGTAATTGAGGAGCTCGACCTGCATGTCGGAATAGGCGATCGACCGGCACAACAAGACGTGGCCGCTCTCCTTCTCCGTGTCGTTGAGCGCGAAGGTCGAGTATTTAAGCATGTCGACTTCGCCTTCGAGCAGCACGCATTTGCAGGCCGAGCATTGCCCTTCCTTGCAGCCATGCGGCAGCGCGATGCCCTGGCGGAAAGCCGCGTTCAGGACCGTCTCGCCGTGTTCGACCTCGAACTCGACGCCGACCGGCTCCAGGCGCACCGTGTGAGCACCAGTCATCGATAACCTCCCAATTCCTCTCCGGCCCGTCCGCAGGACAGGAGATGGCCTTCCTCTGGAATGTCGCGGGGGTCGGAAACCCCGGCCCCCGCGCTCGGATGGTCAGTTGATGGGCGTGATGGTGAAGCCTGCCCGATACTCGGCCAGATGCTTCGCCCGATCGGCCGGCGACATGCCGCGGAGCGCATTGAGCGGCGATCCGAGGATGTTGCCGCGCACGTCGTCGAGCGTCCACTGCTCGTCGGCGCCGAAGCGCAGGTGCGGCTGCGGGATCAGTGTCTTGCCGTCGGAACGGACAAAGTTGAGATCCTTGATCGCATCGGCGAGATCCCAGCCGTCATAGAGCGTCTCCCACTCGCGCTTGCCGCTGAAGCGGCCCATCGCGGGCGTCGGACGGCCCTGATACTCATCGGCGAAGGCTTCGACAGCGGTCCAGCGGTCGAGTTCGTGGGCGAAGGTGTGCAGCTGCCCGTCGATCTCGTCGACCACCATGTCCTCGCGGATCAGGCAAGGCACCAGGCAGGACCAGCAGCGGTGCGGATAGACGTAGCCGACATCGCTGTTGAACAAGAGCACCTTCTCGCCCTTGTGGCTGAGCTTGGCGTACCATTTCCAGAAGTCGCCGAACTCTGCGTACCAGCCTGGGTATTTGTGCTCGAACCACTCGAAGTCCTTGTCGGTCTGCGCCTCGATGCGCCAGAAGTTGACCGGCCAGCCGACGGCGAAGAACTGGCCGACCTTGTGGACGTAGTTCTTCTTGGTGATGCGCTCCCAGGCGGCCTGGACGTCGTCGTGATGGATCTTGATGCCGTATTTCTCGAGCGGCAGCATGTAGGTGCGGTAGTAGTCCTCGTAGATCCAGCGGTGCCACATTTCCGCGTAGGACTCCTTGTTCTTGTCGCGGTTGGTGGTGCCGTATTCGATGAAGGTGCCGATCGCGGCGTCGACGATGGCGTGGTTCTGCCAGAAGGCGTAGCGCATGTCGCGCTCGAGCAGCAGGTGGTTCTCCGGCTCCTTCAGCGCGGCCATCAGCAGCGAGTGACCGTTGCCGATGTGGCGGCTCTCGTCGGACTGCACCGAGAGGAACACGGTCGGCAGCGCATAGTCGCCGTTGCGCGCGGCTTCCGAAGGCATGGCGACGAAGAGCGTGTTGGTGAACGCCGTCTCGGCGACGACGGTCAGGTACATGCAGGCGGCCGTCATCGTGTCGCCGGTGATAAAGCCTTCACCGAACTGGCGGCCGATCGTGGTCGCGTAGCACTTGCCGAAGGCTTCCTCGGTGATATCGAACCCTGCCGGGTCGATGTAGTTTTCCATGTACCATTTCTTCAGATTCATCTGGATGGTCGAGTGGCGGAACTCGTCGACCATCTGCATGGTGAAGCCGGTCCTGAGATCCTCGCCCGGCGCCAGCCGCGCCACCATCGCCATCGAACGGGCGGCGGAAATTTCCGGGAAGGGAATGATGGCGAGGAAGAGCTTCATCCACTCCACCCAGCGCGGCTCGACATTGCGGAACATGTCGCCGCGAAGAGCGGCGTCGAGCGCGCCGTAGACGCGATTGTCCTTTTCCTCCTGCATGGGGAAATAGGAGCGCAGCACCTGCTTCATCGGATCGCGCGGCGCCTTGGCGATCTTGTAGTCGGTCGGAAACGTCATCGCTTCCTGGACATAGGTGGGGTTCCAACCGAGGTCGGAAATCTTCTTGGTCGCCTCGCCCACGGAAATACCGCGCTGCGAGGTAATCTTGTTAAGTGTCAACGACGACATCGTCATAAGCCTCCACTAGGTTGAGCCATGGATCTCTCGATCCAGGCATGAGACGGCACACAACGCCGCCGGTGAGTTTGCGAACGGCATGACAAGGGTTGCGCCGTCAGGCGCGACACGGGGTCCAGCCATTCAAGTGGATCGCGGCAAAGGTTCTCGAGGTGGACTGCGGGGCGCTGCGACACCCCAGTCGCATCTTGCGATGGGCGTATCGAAGCGCGTGTGCTGCGGCTTCCTCCGGTCCTTCGTTCTTTTGGCACCGCGTCGGAACGCGATGGGCTTCTTGTGCAAATAGTTAAAGCAAGCGCTGTGCCAGTTTGAAAATCGGGCCTATGAGCAGCGCCTGGGCGGAGACCGTCGTGGCTGTCTCCGGCGAACATCCAGATGATTGTAACGATATTTTACATCTGTACATTACATATGTAATATTTGTGCTATTTTGTGCACTGCAATATATAATCTTAGAAAAGGCGGTACGAATAAAATAGTCCGCACCTATTCATTTCGATTATTTCATACACTATTTGATACCGATCTCGATTTGATGACCATCTCGAGCGGGAGGCAATGCCGAGAAAGACAATGCCAGGCAACAATGACAGCCCCGGCCTTCCCCGGCCAAGCCAACCGGACGACGTGACCGCCGAACTCGTCAGGCTGATGCCGAGTGACCTCGTTTTCGTCATGCGATTCATGGGTGAGAGCCAGCACCGTCTGCAAGGCCATTTCCAGGATTTCATCCGGGCCGAGCTTGCCGCCAGCGGCGTCACCACGGAGACGCATCCGATGATCCATCTGTTCGTTGAAAGCCACGCGATCCTGTTGCGCGACTTCGTGTTTTCCGGGGTATCGCTATCGCGCCAGTTTCGCATCGCCGAGATCGAGCATCTTACCGGCGACACCACGTCCATGATCCGCGTCGACATATGGGATCAACTCAAGAGCCATATCGAAACCGCCGAAAAGCAGTTCCAGAAACAGGTAGACGGCCTGCCGGGATTGCTGTCCGCTTTCGAAAAACCAGCCGAGAAAAAGTGATGAGCGGCGGCACAAGACGCGACGCTGGGCTGGCCGTGCTGGTCGCTCAACGATTGGCTCTCGTCGCCGAAGTCTCGGCGCTCACCGCCGAAGCGCAGCGGCTCAATCAAAAGCTCTCCGGCATCCAGATCGAGGTGCTGCGCCTGGAGCTCGAAATCGGGAAGCATGGCGGCGGCGCTGAACTGGTGCGGGATTTGCCTGACGCTGAAGCGAGTGCCGAGGCCATGAGGCAGGCATGCATCGAAAGCGAGGAACGCATCTTGGCAATCGAAGGCAAGGTCGCGGATGTCGACCGCGCGCTTGCCGAAGCAACGAGCGCCATTAGGGGAGACAAGCCGTGAACCAGCAAACAACGCAGAACCTGGCGCTGTTCGACCTGCTGGCACGAAGCTGGCGGCGCCCGGCCGCGGTTGCCGATGTGTGCTTCAGCGCCGATGGCTCCGCCATCGCATTCACATCCGTGGACGGATCCGTCGCAATCGGCAAGGTGGCGGATCAGGAACCGCCGGAGGCAAGGATCCGGGTCAGCGGCGATCTCGGACAGACGACGATCCGGCCCCGCGAGAAGCCGCTCGCACCTTTGATCGCTTCCGCATCGCTTGGGGACGGCGATGTCCCGATCGTCGCTTATTGCAGTTCTGGCTTCCTCGTCGGCACGAGTGCGGGTGAAGCCACGCATTTTGCACCCGACGGCGCGATTGCGCCAACGCCGATCAAGATCGACGGACCGATCCTCGCTATCGCCCATGGTGCCCCGAAGGCCATGACGGCCTTCAGCGATGGACATGATGTGTTCCTGGCGCGCGCCAACGATGAAGTGGTAAGGCTGCGCCAGGCAGCGTCCTCATCGACGCACGCCATCGCGTTCTCGCCGGACGCGAACCGGCTCGCGTTCGATTCCGGCAACGGGCTGTCGATCTGGGCGGTCGACGGCGGTCCCGGGCTCATCAACGAATTTTCCACTCCCTCACGCCCGGCTTCCATCCGCTGGAGCTACGACGGCTCATGGCTGGCCTGCGGACTTGAGACAGGAGGCTTTGGCCTTGTGCGCCTGTCAGATGGCCGATCGGGCGTAGTCGGCGGATTTCCTTCGCCGGTCCGGACCGTGTGCTGGAGCACGCAAGAGAACACGCTGTTTGCGTCCGGCGCATTCCGTATTGCTGGCTGGTCAATGGCTGTCCCGCCATTTGAGCATGCGGCTTCCGGCGCGCTGGAAACGGGTCGTGCGGCACCTGTTCCAGTTGAAACAATGGCGGCGCATCCGGTGAGAAGCCTTATCGCCGCCGGCTACGCCAACGGCCGCATCACAGTCGCCCAGATCGGCTCGCGTGACGAGCTCGTCGTGAAATTTTCAGGCAGCGCGATCACAGCGCTGGCCTGGTCCGGCGATGGACAGCACTTGGCTGTGGGCATGGTGGATGGAACTGCTGCGATCGTCACCTTCCCGGCAATGCTTTTCAAATAGCCAGGGCGAAGCCCGACAACAGGAGGATGGAATGCAAACCGAGCTCACTGCAGAGGAAAAGAGCAAGGACGCCTTTTTCGAACGCCTTGCCAAATTGTCGGAAGAGATGGTTGCCAAGCACGGCAAGGATTTCAGCATGGGGGCGCTGGTGCTGGCCGCGCGGTGGATCGCCGAAAACCGGGCGGGTCCGCTGAAGACCAATTGAATTGCCGATGCGCTCTTGACCCGGCGCGCCCTCAAGAATGGCAGAGCTGTTCGCATGTTGCTGGGCCCGGACCCGCAGGGGCCAACGTGCCACAGCTCGAATCGCCCGCGCTAACGATCAGCATCGACAGTTTGTGATCGGGAACTCAACGGGCAAGATAGCCACCGTCAACCGCCAGGACATGGCCGGTGACGATCTTGGCAGCCGGTGACGCCAGATACAGAACCGCCGCCGCCACATCGGCCGTGTCGGCGAAAGCGCGCATCGGCATCAGGTCCAGCAATGTCTTTACGCCGGCCCACAATGAGCCCAAAACGTTTTTGGCCGAGGTCTTCCATCAATTGAATCAAAGATAATGGTAGGCCCGGAGGATGTGTCACGGGTATTGATTTTGCTGGCCTTTTCGTGGGCCAAAGGCATCAATGTCCCGCATTGCCCGACGCCCGTTTCAGCCAGCAGCGATCCACGGCGGATCGCGGTAGTTGTCCCAGGTCGCGCCGATACCGGCGTCGACCGGGATCGCAGCCCCGGTGATGCCATTGGCGATCGGCGACGCGACAAAAGCGATCGCGGAGGCGATATCGCGCGGCGTCAACACCCGGCCGAGCGGATGGCGCGCTGCATAGGAGGCAAGTATCTCGTCGCCGTTCGGCAGTGTTGCTAGGCGGCCCGCAAGCAGCGGCGTGTGCGTCACGCTCGGGCACACGCAATTTACCGTTACACCGTCGCGCGCCAGATCGAGCGCGGCGGCGCGGGCCAAATTGAGGAGCGCGCCCTTGGATGTGCAATACGAAAACATGCCGTGCTCTGCCTGCAGGCCGTCCAGGCTGGACAGCAGCACGATCGCGCCTCGCTTGCGCTGTCGCATGCCGCTGGCGGCCTCGCGCGTGACCAGGAACGAGCCACGCACATTGACGGCCATTACCTGCTCGAAATCCTCGACCGAGGTTTCGAACACCGGACCGCCGGCGCCCAGTATCCCGGCACAGGCAACCGCAACGTCGATCTCGCCGAGCTGTTGGCGCGTCGCCGCGAAGGCATCCACAACCGTTTTCTCGTCGCCTGTATCTCCATTGAAGGCAACGGCCTTGCGCCCAATCTTCCGCACAGCCTCGGCCGTGGCATCGGCCGCGCCGGCGGTCCAATCGAGGACCGCGACATCGGCGCCCAGATCGGCGAGCGTCAGCGCCGTCTCGCGGCCGATCCCGGAGCCGCCGCCGGTGACAAACGCAACCTTTCCCTTGTAGGAGAGGCCCGGAAAGGCTTCTCGCGCACTCATGCCTTGGCCTCCATCCCGATCGAGCCCTTGTAGGTAGGAGCGCCGCCGCCAGGAAATGTAAGCCGCCACAATCGCCCCGCATAATTGGGCTCTGCGCTGCTAGCCAGCACGCTGGCGTCCGTTACCCAAAGCGTTTCGCCATCGAAGGCAAGATTGGTCGGACAGCCGCCGGTGCGCACGAAGCCCTTCGGCGTGCCATCGCGCGCCAAAACGTGAAACCCTTCGCCAACGAGGTCGGTAACGAGCAGGGAGCCGTCCTTGGCGATCGCCATGCCATCGAGAATGGGATTCTTGCCTGGCATCCTGCCGAGATCCTCAATCGTTCCGTCGGTTTTCAGCCGGCAAACATGGCCGGTGTAGGATTCATCCCACACGATCGAGCCGTCGGCCTCGACGACGACCCCGTTCGGAAACGTTGGCGCGGGAAACGCGACCTTCACGCTGGCCCTGCCGTCCGGCGACAGTGCATAGATGTAGCTCGGATCGGGATTGGCCGGATTATAGGTCCCCGGATCGGTCCAGACCAGCGTGCCATCCGGCCCGAAGACCAGATCGTTCGGCCCATTCATCTTGACGCCGTCGACTTCGCTCACCAGGATTTCCGGCTTGCCGCCTGGCCGCACCCGCTGGATCGACGGCAAGGTCATCTCCGCTGCGCGCCACGGGCCGACCGTGCCGCCGTTCTGGCAAACGTAGAGCGCGCCGTCGGAACCCAGCACGCATGAATTCGGCGCGCCGGTCACGTAGGCGAATTGCCTGGCCTTGCCGTCCTCGCCGACGAGGGTCAGCTGGCTGCGGTAGCTCTCAACGAAGACGACGCTGCCGTCCGGCATCACGGTCGGCCCCTCCGGCCAGCCGAGATCCGAAGTCACGAGTTCCGGCTTGAGATCGTAGTTCATTTGACAGCTCCGGCGGTTATTCCGCGCACAATGTAGCGCTGGACGAAGAGCGAGAAGATGAGGATCGGAATGACCGTGACGACACCCACCGTTGCGGCGATGTTCCAGTCGATCGGACGCTGTGCGCTGACCAGCGTCGCGGCGCCGAGCGAGATGGTCTGGAACGCGCGCGAATCGATGACATACAGCGCGACGAGGAACTCGTTCCAGATGAACAGCGCGCCGAACAGCGCCGCCGTGACGAGGCCGGGCCTGACGATCGGCAGCATGACGTACCAGAGCGCGCTGACGCGCGTGCAGCCGTCGATCAGGGCCGCCTCGTCGATCTCGCCTGGGATCTCGTCGAAGAAGCCGATCATGATCCAAACCACAAGCGGCAGCGAGAAGGCGACGTAGGGCAGGATCAGCCCGGGATAGCTGTCCTGCAGGCCCGCGGCCTTGACCATCAGGAAAAGTGGGATCGCAACCGCGATTGGCGGCATGAAACGCATAGATAGAATGGTGCTGGCAAGGCGCTCGCTGTTCTTGAAGCGCAGCCGCGAAAACGCGTATGCAGCGGGCGTGCCGATGACAAGCGCGATCGCCGTGGCGATGCTGACCACGATCAGCGAGTTCAACGTAAAGCTCAGCATGCCCTGGCTGAACAGCACCTCGTTGTAGTTTTTGGCCGCCTGCACCCAGGTGAACGTCAGCTTCGGCGGCACCTGCGCCAGGATCTCGATGCGCTTCTTGGTCGACAGCACGACGAGATAAAGGAAGGGTGCTGCGCCGACGATCGCAAGCACGATCAGAAACAGATAGGCGATGATCCTGCCGGGCCGGAACTTCATCGTGAATTCCCTGGCCGCAGCTGAACGTATTGCAACAGGACCGTAGTGCCGACGGCTAGGATGATGAGCATCATATAGGCGACCGCAGCCGCATAGCCGTAGTTCTGGAACTGGAACCCGTTCTGGAACGAAAAGAAACTCAGCGTCGTGGTGCTGCGCGCTGGACCGCCATAGCTCAGCCCGTAGATCAGATCGAAGGAGCGGAAGGCGTCCACCGCGCGGAAGACGGCGGCAAAGACGATCGCCGGCCTCAACATCGGCAAGGTGATGCGGCGGAAGGTAACGACCGGGCCAGCGCCATCGACCTGCGCCGCTTCGAACACCTCCTGCGGCAGGGCTTGCAGTCGGGCGAAGACGATCATGAACACGAACGGCGTCCATTGCCAGCAGTCGACCATGATGACGGTAACCATCGACATGCTGACCGTACCCAGCCAGTCGGGCGGCGTCAGTCCGACCGCTTTGATGGCCCAATCGACAAGTCCCCAGTCGGGATTGAGCAGTGCCCGCCACATGACACCGACGACGATTGGCGTCATCAGCATCGGCAAGAGCAGGATGCCGCGCACAATCCACGACCCGCGCAGCTGGAGGTTGAAGAACATGGCGAGCGCAACGCCGAGAACCACCTGGATCGCCACCGACAAGGACACCATGACGGCGCTGTTCCAGGCCGCGTTCCAGAACTGCGGATCGACCAGCAATGCGCGATAATTGTCGAGACCGACGAAATTGCCGGTGCCTGTCGCCGCGGTGAGGTCGGTCAGCGACAGGCGCAGGCTGTGGAACAGCGGATAGATGCTGAAGATGACGAGATAGGCGATGCACGGACCGAGGAGCAGCCATACCGACCTCCCCGGCCTGTCGCGCGTGCCGAACACGAATTTCGCCGACGCCGGCGCAGCAATGCTCATCACTCACTTCCAAACCGACGATCGTGAGCCGATCAGGCGAGATGGCCGGCCTTGCGCAGCATGGCCTCCCACTGCGTCTGTACCTTTTCGCAGGCGGTCTTGGCATCCTGCGTGCCGATCAGCGCGGCGTTGAACTCGACATTCATGATGTCGTTCAACTGGAAGAATTCCGGGATCAGCGAGGTTGGAATGATCTCCGCCGTCGACGCCGCTTTCAGCGCGTCCGGCAGATAGGGTAGCTTGGCAACAAGGTCGGGATCGGTGAACGCCGAGGTGCGGCTGGCGTCGATCTGGTACTTCTCGACCTCGAACTTGTTGAACGCCTTGCTGGTCATCCAGGTCAACGCGAGCCAGGCAGCATCCTTCTTGGCCGGATCGATGTTCTTCGGAATGCCCATGCCCCAGCCGCCCTGAATTGCCCGCGCCGTCTCGCCCGGTTTGGCCGGCACTGGACCGGTGCCCGTCTTGTCCGACACCATCGAATTGTCGCCGTTGAGGATCGGACCGGCGATGGTCGACCAAAAGATCATCTGCGCGATCTTGCCGGTGGAAAAGCCGTCGACGTTCTCGGCAAAGCCGTATTTCGTCACGTTTTTCGGCGCGTAGGGCAGAAGATCGATCAGCATTTGCAGCGCGCCGATGCCTTCGGGCGAATTCACGTTCGGTTTGAAGTTCTTTTCCTTCGGGCTGCCGCTCATCAGCTTGCCGCCCGTGGTGATGAAGCGCGTGTACCAGTCGACGGCGGCGAGCGAGAAATCATTGGCGCCGATGAAGGAACAGCCGGCGACATCGTCCTTGTTGAGCTTTATCGCCGCGTCTTTGAACTCGTCCCAGTTCGTGGCTGGCTTCAGGCCCGCTGCCTCGAACAGATCCTTGCGGTAGAAGTAGATGACCGAGCCGGAATGCAGGCCCGGAATGCCATAGATGTCCTTGCCCTTGCCGACGGTCCCGGATGCCATGTCGAAAATACCGACATTGGACATGGCCGGCGGCAGGAAGTCGGCGACGTCCCAGTCCGGAGGGGTCTTCGACGGATCGTCGATGTAGGAATTGAGCTGCTCGTAATAGCCGGCGCCGACCTGCTGGGTGGTCAGGAAGCCGAGATATTCGATGAGCTCGAACGAAGAATGGTCGGCCTTCAGGTTCTGCAGCGTCTTTTCGATCAGCGCGCCCAGCGCCGGAGACGTGATCTCCAGTTCCATGCCGGTGTCTTCCTTGAATTTGTCCAACATGTCGCCCAACGCCCGGTGGTCGTTCTCGTCGCCCGTCATCAGGATGCTGAGCTTGGTGCCGGCATGCTTCTTCCAGTCGAAATCGGCGGCGAGCGCCGGGAAGCCGAAATTGGCGAAGGCGCCGGCGATGCCGAGCATCGCGGCGCGCTGCATCAGATCCCGACGCGTGAGGCCGGCCGCGTCGGCATGGCCGGATTTGGCCTTGGCGAGATGCCTGTTGTCCAGTTTTCCATCCATGATTCTCTCTCCCCGGTTTTCTCTTCACCGCCGGTTTCATTCATCCGGCTTGACGCAACAGTGCATCCGAACAACCCAACAGTCAATCGATTGCTCAAACATATTCGGCGTGATAATTGAGAGCTGTAGTGCAACCGAGCACGGTCCGGAACCATGCGCTTGACAGGCGTTGGGGGCAGCTTCTAGTTGTGTGTCC
Source organism: Mesorhizobium sp. B3-1-7 (assembly GCF_006439385.1). Classification (NCBI taxonomy): domain Bacteria; kingdom Pseudomonadati; phylum Pseudomonadota; class Alphaproteobacteria; order Hyphomicrobiales; family Phyllobacteriaceae; genus Mesorhizobium; species Mesorhizobium sp. B3-1-7. Next base: position 99,056 of record NZ_VFTL01000019.1, on the reverse strand, counting down.
TGCACGACCCTTGAAGCCGACCAACAAACCCATGGCGCGTCGACAAGCCGAGCCGCCCGCCCGGATCCAATGGGAGGTCTCGATGAGTCTCGGAAGCGTTGTCGTAACGGGAGCCGGCGACGGCATCGGCCATGCCATAGCCGTTCGTCTGGCGGCCGATGGATGGAACGTCGTCGGCCTTGAAATCAACCCTGAAACGGCATCTGACCTGGGCAAGAAGCTGGGCAAGGGACATGGCTGCCTTTGCGGCGACGCCTCCGACCGTGCCGTGCTGAAGAAAGCGCGAGAGGCCGCCGAAAAGCTCGCGCCCCTGCGAGGCTGGGTCAACAATGTCGGTATCGCTCTGATGGGTAATCTGCATGAACCGAAAGACGCCGATGTCGAGCGAGTCTTTGCGGTCAATTTGATGTCGCATTTCTGGGGCTCTTCGGAAGCGATCCAGACATGGGTGAGACACCGCGTCGCCGGGTCGATCGTCAACGTCTCGTCGGTGCATGGCCGCTCCGCCTTCAACATGTGGGCGGCTTATGACGTCGCCAAGGCCGGCATTGACGCGCTGACCCGCTACATCGCGGTCGAATACGGACCGGTGGGCATTCGAGCCAATGCAGTGGCGCCCGGCGCGGTGCGCACATCGCTCGTGCAGCGGGTTATCCGCGATAGCCCGGACAGCACCCGCGCCGAACGGGAAATGTCCATCCAGCATCCGCTGGAACGCATAGGCGAACCGGAGGAGATAGCGGCGGCGGTGTCATGGCTTATCTCGTCGGAAGCCTCCTTCGTCACCGGCCAGTCTCTCGCGGTCGATGGCGGCCTGACCTCCCGCTGCTATCGTTACGAGCCGGACGCAGCTCTGCTAGAGAGGTACGGGAAGGTCTCGTGAAAACATCGACACCAGCTGCGCCTCCGTCTGCACGTGCCACGCTGAAAGATATAGCGCGCGCAGTCGGCGTTGACGTTTCGACGGTGTCCAAAGTGCTGAACAATGGCGGCATCAGCGTGCGCGCGCAGACCCGTCAGGCTATCCTGGACGAGGCAGGGCGCGTCAACTACCGGCCGCATGCGCTGGCGCGCAATCTGCGCACCCAGCGCACGGGCGCTCTTGGCATACTGCTGCCCGACCTGACCAACCCGGTCTACGCAGAGACCGTGCGCGGTGCGATGCGGCAGGCTGAAAAAGCCGGCTATGTCATGCTGATCGCCGAGGTTGCGGACGAGCAGCGGTCGACGGCGGCCTATCTGAGACTGGTCAGCGAGCGGCGCATCGATGGCCTGATCATCGCGGTGACGGCCGAGAGCCGCGAAATGATCGAGGCGATCGCGAACAATCCGGTGCCGCACGTCTTCGTCAACCGGCGTTCCACGATCGGCAGAAGCGTCACCGTGGACGACCATGCCTCGGGCCGGCTGGCGGCGCGCACGCTCATAGAGGCTGGACACACGAGGCTCGGCTTCATCGGTTCGATGCCGGAACTCGATACCTCGCGACGCCGCCATATTGGCTTCATCGAAACCTGCAAGGCTGCCGGCCTCGGGCCTGCGATCGTCGCCAATGCGCCGGTGTCGCGGCGCGGCGGCTACGACGCCCTGCACCACATCATGAGCGAGCCGGCGCCGCCGACCGGCATCTTCGCCTTCAACATGCTGGTCGGCATCGGTGCGCTGGCAGCGGCGCGCGTACGCGGCATCCAGGTGCCGCGTGACCTTTCGGTTGTCTCTCTGGACGGCGAAGACGCCATCTTCACCGCGCCGCCGCTGACTGCCATCGTCACGCCGCTGAGCGAGATGGGCGCCCGCGCCGTGGTCGAACTTGACGCCATGATCCATGGCCGCGAGCCGCAGGACGTCGTGATCGACATTGCGCCGCAACTGGTGATGCGCGAATCCGTTGGGCCGCCGCCAAAGATAAAGTCCTAAAGGCGGCGCTCGGCTCCTGCGACGACGCCGCGGTCGTGCAGGCGGCCGATCTCGCCATCACTGATGCCCAGACCTGCTAGGATCTCGTCGGTATGTTCCCCGAGCACCGGCGCACGCATGGCCGGCAGCCGATCCGCCACCGAAAAGTAGAGCGGCGACGCGGGCGTCAGCACCGTCCCGATGCCTGGCGTATCGACTGGTGAGAACAGCGGATTGGCCGGCGAGCAGCGTGGGTCTTCGGCGACGAGTTGCTGGAAACTCTGGTATGGCCCCCAGGAGACCCCCGCGGCTGACAGGTCCTTCGTCGCCTCGTCGAAACGACGCGCCGCGAACCACGGCGCTATCGCGTCCGCGATGGCATGGCGGGCAGCGTAGCGTCCTCCCTCGCTGTCAAGATCGGCGCCGGTCGCCGCGGCCAGAGCCTTGGCATCGATACCTGTGGCCTGGACCAGCGACTTCCACTGCCGTTCCGTCAACGCAACGACCATAACTCTCCGACCATCGTTTGTGGCAAAGTCGCGCCCGAACGCGCCAAACAGGAAATTGCCGTCCTTCGCCGCGCTGCCGCCGCGTTCGGCCTGGGCGATACGCCCCAGATTTCCGACGGTGGCAAAAGCGACGTCGGACAAAGCGAGCTTTACCAGCGAACCCTCGCCTGTGCGGCTGCGGTGTCTGTCGGCGGCAAGCAGACCAACGGCGGCGAGTTCGCCCATCGCGATATCCCAGGCCGGCAGCACGCTATTGGTGGGGCCGCAAGACCCAGGCAAACCTGTGATGTCGGGGAACCCCGTGGCGACATTGACCGTATAGTCCACCTCGCTCGACCCGTCGGGATTGCCGCTCAAGGCGACCATGATGAGATCGGCCCGCCGTGCCTTCAATGCCTCGTAGGACAATGCTCCGCGCGCCGCGAAATTCGTAAGATAGAGGCCTTGATCAGTGCCGGGCCTGGTTATCAGCGCGGCGACGATCTCCTGCCCTTCCTCGGAACGCAGGTCGATCTGGATCGAGCGCTTGCCCTTGTTCATGCCGGCCCAGAACAGGCTTTGTCCGCTATCCGTCACCGGCCATCGGCGATAGTCCAGTCCGCCGCCGATTTGGTCATAGCGGATGACATCGGCGCCAAGCTGCGCCAGCGTCATTCCTCCAAGCGGCGCCGCGACGAAGGCCGAGCCTTCGACCACGGACATGCCGCTCAGGATGGCTCGCGTCATGCAAACAGCCCTACCAACCGCCAGTCGAGCACGTCCGACGTCTCACTGGCACCGTCGGTCGACCGGACCTTGCAGCGAAGATGCGCCAGTCCGCCGCCGCCAGGCAGCGGCTGGCAGCGTTCGACGATGACCTGCGAATGCAGCGTATCGCCCTCATGCACCGGGCCGAGATGGTCGCAGTCATGCCAGGCAAGGATGGTCACCAGGCCGGGGAAGACGCGCGTGATTTGTGCGGCGGCGATGCCGATCGTGTGGCCGCCATAGACCAGACGCTGTCCGCCTGCCGCGATACGGTCGTGATGGATGACCGCCAGATTCATGGTCAGCCTGGCCAGTTCCGGAGCGCTGCTGACGACGTCGCCTCCGGCAAGATCGTGCACGGAACCCGCTTCGAGGTCATCAAAATGCGGACCGTGCGTGGCATCGCGAAAAGCGTCAAGATTCCAGCCTGATACCGCTTCCAGCAGTTGCGTCTGGGTGAAATCGGATTTCGGCAGCTCCGTCTGGCCTTGCGCCGCCACAGCATCGGCCGAGCGCGCGGGCAGCATGGCGCAACGGCAGAAATCGAGGATCGGACGCTGCTCCTGATCGACCGTCGCGATGCGCATGGCAACAAGTCCGCGCGGTGGGCGGCCAGGTTTTGCCGATGCCGGACGCAAGCCAATGACGGTCGTGGACGTCGTCAGGCTGTCGCCGATCGCCGGCGCGCGGCGGAACACCAAACCACGATAGAACAGGTTCGCGACGGCGCGTTGGGTGACAAGCGTCGATTGCCCTATGGCGATATCCCACACGAAAGCCGGCGCGGCAAACGGCGATGCCTGCCCCGTCACGGCCTCGGACAGCCCGGCATCGAAGGCCAACCGCAGGCGTCCGCCGACGATTGCGTGGTGGACGGCGGCCAGACCTTCCGTCAGCCGCATCGTCGGCGCGCTGTCGAAGCGGTCGCCGATCGCGAGATCGTCGAAAAGCGGGCCGTCGAAGCCTATGTCGGAACGCGTGCCCATTTTGCTCCGGCCTGCGCCGACAAAGGGCGCCAGCAGTCGATAAAATCGCCGCCGGATATCGTCTCCGGCAGCGTGCGGTCAGAAATTCCTTCCGACGCAGGCTGCTTTGCAGCGACCTGCGTCACCAAAACGGCCAGGTCAATTCGACCAAAACAAATGGCGCTGATCGCCGCCTGCAGAGTAAGCGCCGACATGCGCCATGATCTCACCGAGTTCCGGCGCCGGCGAGTCCAGCACCTCCGCCGTTGCCGTTTCTACCGCCTCGCGCACTTCGGTCTTGAGCGAATCGAGCCCGCGCGCCGCCAGCAGCTTCTCGGCGGTCAGGCGTTCGGCGAAGATGTCGATCGGGTCGCGCTTCAGCCATGCGTCGAGTTCGCCGGCCGGCCGGTAGGTCGCCGGGTCCGAGCGGGAATGGCCGGAATAGCGGTATGTCTTCATCTCGACCAGCGAAGGTCCTTCCCCGCGGCGTGCACGCGCAACGGCTGTCGCCATCGCTTCCGCCACCTTGTCGGCGTCCTGCCCGTCGACGATGACCCCTGGCATGTTGTAGCTGGCGGCGCGTATCGCGATGTCCTCGACCGGCGTCGACAGCTGAATGCGCGTATATTCGCCGTACAGATTGTTTTCGCAGACGAAGACCACGGGCAGCTTCTGGATCGCGGCGAAGTTCAGCGATTCATGGAAGGCCCCGATATTGGCCGAGCCGTCGCCGAAAATGGCGACCGCGACGCGGTCCGTGCCGCGCGCGCGCGCCGCCAGCGCGGCGCCGCAGGCGATCGGCAGGCCGGCGCCGATGATGGCCGCCGTGGGCAGCAGTCCGATCGCCGGCTCGACAAGGTGCATCGATCCGCCAACGCCGCCGGCACAGCCGATGACGCGGCCGCAGATCTCGCCGATGACGCCCGCCGGCGTTAGGCCCAATGCCAACGCATGGCCGTGGCCGCGATAAGTGCAGGTGACGATGTCGTCGGGGTCGATCGAGCGTGCGATGCCGACCGACACGCCTTCCTGGCCGCTCGCCAGATGCGTGCTGCCGCGCACGTGACCTTCCGCGAACAGCTTCTGAATACGTTCCTCGACGAAGCGGATCTCGATCATCCGACGAAGCTGCTCCAGCCTGTCGTCGAGGGCTTCCCGGCGCGCCAGCGGCGAGTTGGAATTGGAGAGCGTCATGCTGCGTTCCTCCACCAGGGCATTGGCGTTTTGTTGGTCGACACCAGGGCGGACACCTGCTCGGCGACGTAGGCCGCGCTGGGCAGAAAGCGCGCTTCCAGCTTGCCGCTGTAGGGCACCGGCGCATCGGGCAAGGTGATGCGGTGCGGCGGCGCCTTCAGCGAACCGAAGGCCTCGACAGCGACGGAAGACACCACTTCGGCGCCCCAGCCGTTGCCGGCGGTGGCCTCTTCGAGCGTCACCAGACGACCGGTTCTTGAAACCGATTCCATGATCGTATCGCGGTCCCACGGCCACAGCGTCAGCATATCGATCACCTCGATGTCGGCGCTGCTGTTTTCGGCGGCTTCCTTGGCCACCCGCACCATCGCCCCGCAGGCGAGCAGCGTCGCATCCTTGCCCGCCTTGACGATCTCGGCCCTGCCGAGCGGGATGCGGTAGCTGCTGTCGAATTCGTATTCCTCGCGTTCAGCGTAGAGAATGCGTGGTTCGAGCACGACCACCGGATCCGGATCCTCGATCGCCGAGCGCAGCAAGCCGTAGGTCGTGCGGGCGTTGCTGGTGACGCACACCTTGAGGCCCGGGGTACCGCGGAACCAGTGGTCGAGCATCTGCGAATGCTGGCAGCCAAAACCCTGCCCGGCGCCGGCCGAAGCGCGCACCACCAGCGGCGTCGTCAGTTTGCCGCGCGAAAGATAGCGCATCGTCGCCGCCTGCGTCGTCAATTGGTCGAGAGCCACGCCGATGAATTCGATGAACATCATCTCGACGATCGGCTTGAGCCCGCAGACAGCGGCACCGACTGCGGCGCCCATGAAGGCCATTTCCGAGATCGGCGTGTCGATGACACGCTGCGGACCGTGCACGGCGAGCAGACCCTCCGTCACCTTGAACGGGCCGCCCGCGGCCGCAATGTCTTCCCCCATCATGATGACGGTCGGATCTTCCGTCATCGCATCATCGAGGGCCCTGAGGACCGCTTGCCGAACCCATATCTTAGCCAAGGCGAAATTCTCCCAATACGCAGGTCGGATGGTTGGTGCAGGCTTGCGAAGCTAGCGCAGGCAACGAAATTTGGAAACGTTTTTATTTGATCGGGATCACTCCGGCTTGTAGCTCCCGAAGGCTTGCGCCGATTGGATCAGTTCGACGCGGAAACCGTCTGGATCGATGAGATAAACCGCCTTGCCGCCCTTGTTCGGACCGATCGTCGGCGTGACCGGGGCGGAGACCGATTTCACGCCTTTGGCCACCAGCTCCTCGTAAAGGCTCATCAGGTCGTCGACGTTGAACGCAATGTGGCCATTGCCGATGTTGCCGTTGCGCATGTCGACCCGGACCTGTTCGATATTGCGGTATTCGAGCAGCTCGAGGCATACATCCGTGCCCGGCAGCCGAAGAATGGCGCCGTGTAGATCCACGCTCGGATAGCCGACAAGCTCGCCGATGTATTCGGCCTGCGGGTTCCATTGGAAGGCCAGCTCGAAGCCCAATATGTCGCGATAGAAGGCGATCGAGCGTTCGAGCGAGCGCACGGTGAATCCGGTATGATGAGCTTTGGTGATCCTTGCCAAGTCAGCCTCCGGCCGGTGGTCGGCCCATGCGTTCGGTGTTCATGCCGTTAGATATCCGTCGTCGCACATGACGATGTGTCCGGTGACGAGTTCGGACGCATCGCTCGCCAGAAACACGGCCGTTCCGATCAACTCGCGCGGCAGCCCGAGCCGGGGCCGCAGCATGCGCGCCTTGATGAAATCCGCCGTGATCGACGAGCGGGAAGCCGCGGCCTTGGTGAGCGGCGATTCCATCAGCGTCGGACCGATGCCGTTGACACGCACGCCGCGGTCTCGCCACTCCAGCGCCAGTGCCTTGGTCATCTGCAGCACGCCGCCTTTGGAGGCCAGATAGGCGCTGGCCCAGGGATAAGCGTTGAACGAGCCGATCGAGGCGAGGTTGATGATGCTGCCCCTGCCCTGCGCCAGCATCGCATTGCCGAAAGCCTGGCAGCAGAAGTAGGTTCCCTTGAGGTTGAGATCGAGGATGAAGTTGAACTTGTCCTCCGGAAACTCCTCGGCCGGACTGCGGAAGGCGGAGCCGGCGCTGTTCACCAGAATATCGACGCTGCCATGGTCCGCTTTGACTTTCCTGGCGAGGTCGAAGCAGCGATCCCGCTTGGTGACGTCGAGTTCGGCAGCGACGGCTTTGCCGCCCTGCTCGGTGATCGTCGCGAGCGTCGCCGCCATTCCCGCGGCGTTGATATCGGCGAGCACGACAGTGACGCCGAGTTGCGCATAACCGATCGCGATCGCCGCGCCAAGCCCGCTGCCGGCGCCGGTGACGACGGCGACACGGCCGGAAATGTCGAAAAGACCTGCCGTATAGTTCGCGGGTACTGTGATCTCATCGTCCGCCATGACAGCTCTCGCCTGTACCGGTGCGTTCCTACTGCAGGATGTTGTCTGGATCCTGGTGCGGCTGGCTCAGGCACCACGCCTTGTCGATCATCTTGCCGAAGCCTGGCCCCTGCGGCAGCGGCTTCATCAGTCCGCCTGCCATGATCTGCGGCTGCGCGAGGGCATCGTCATAAGGGTGCACCCCTGTCCACGGCACGCCCCATTCGATCGGCTTGTCGTCGAAGCCCCAGGCGCTGAACACCTGACTGTGGGTATGCGGGAACATGTGCGGGCCGAAATCGACGCCCGCCGCGAGGCACTCGTCGATGACGGCGCGGCCGCCGGTGATACCCCCCATGCAGGTCAGGTCGACGCGGACGCGATCGACGGACCCAGCCATGATCAGGGCTTCCGGGTAGTAGGAGCCGCCTTGTTCATCGCCCTGCCAGATCGGCATGGGAACGCGCTTGCGGAGCGCCGCGAGCATGCCGGCATTGCCGGGCGGGAAAATGTCTTCGATGCAGCCCATGTCGATGTCGGCGATGCTGTCGGCGTAGGCGGCTGCCTCGTCGACGGTCTTGAACATCCAGACAAGATCGGTGCCGAGCCAGGCATCGGGCGCCGCCTTGCGTATCGCGCGCAGCCGCGCGGCCGACAGCTCCCAGGTAGCCGCCATCGGGGCTTTGAAGCGTCGCCATCCTTTGGCATAGAAATCAGCCGCCTGCGCGCCGGTCTTGTCCGGCGGCATGATCGCGGGCGGATAGCCGATGATGCAGGTTGCAGGCATCGGCTTCACCTTGCCGCCGAGGAACTCGGCGATCGACTTGTCGGCGATCTTCGCGGCCGCGTCCCAGGCGGCGAGGTCGACGATCGAAAGCGCCCGCAGGCCAACGCCGGCGCTATGCGAACCGTAGGTGCGTCCCTTCGCGGTCCGGAAGGTCGCTTCGCGGTCGGCGATGTCGGTGCTGGCATAGACCGGAGCGATGCTCTTGCGGATCTGCTCGGCGACGGCGCCGTCGCGCGTCAGCGTGAACGCCCACCCCTCGTGCCCCGACGACGTGCGTATTCGCACCGTGGCGAATTCACGCATCTTCATGACCCAGTCGCCGAAAATCACCGGCGCCGGCAGCTGAGCCTGAATGGTGGCTACGCTGACGTCGACAACAGTAGAATGACTAGGCATTCCATCCCCTCCCAAGGGCCCGGCCGAGCCGGGAATTTGCCGCCACCATAACGACGCATTTTTGCTCGGTCAACCGATTGATTGCCATTAGTCAAACGATTGACATAGTTTTCGCGATTGCCTAGTCTCGACTTCCGTTCACGGGTCCAAGGGTATTTTTCGGCCTTTGTTTCAGGTACCGGTTCGGCATCATCGGCGCGCGGTCCAACCGGGATCGCGGCACCAATTTTGAGGCGACGAAGAGTTTCTGGATGGGGTCGATCGGTCTTCGCAAGGTTGGTAAGCTCTACGGCCCGGTGCAGGCCCTGAAGGATGTCAACCTGGAAATACGCGACGGCGAATTTGTTGTCTTCGTCGGACCTTCCGGCTGCGGAAAATCCACATTGCTGAGAATGATCGCCGGGCTTGAATCGGTCACGTCGGGAGAGATCAGCATCAATGGCAAGACCATGAACGACGTGTCGCCACGCGATCGCGACATCGCGATGGTTTTCCAGAACTATGCGCTTTACCCCCAGATGACCGTGCGCGAGAACATCGCTTTCGCGCTGGAACTGCGCAAGACGCCGAAGTCGGAGATCGACAAACGGGTTGCCGAAGCCGCCCGCATCCTCGACCTGTCGGACTTGCTCGACCGCAAGCCGCGCGAGCTCTCAGGCGGCCAGCGTCAGCGCGTCGCCATGGGCCGCGCCATCGTCCGCAATCCGGAAGCGTTCCTGCTTGACGAGCCGCTCTCCAACCTCGACGCCAAGCTGCGCGTGCAATTGCGGGCCGAGCTGTCGCGTCTGCATACAAGGCTTGGCGTCACGACGATCCACGTTACCCACGACCAGGTCGAGGCGATGACGCTCGGCAGCCGCGTCGCTGTATTCTCGCGCGGAACACTGCAACAATACGACACGCCGCACACGCTGTACCACGCACCGGCCAACATATTCGTCGCCGGCTTCATCGGCAGCCCTGCCATGAACTTCCTCGAAGCAAAGGTCATCGAGACGCGAGCCGATGCTCTCGTTGTATCTATCGGCGATCGGCAGGTCGGCGTGCGACCAAAGGTGAAAGAACCTGGGCTTGCGGCCGGCGACACCGTCATACTTGGCATCAGGCCCGAGCATTTGTCCTGGCAGCCTGCCGGCAGCGGTGCCGGCATTCCGGCCAAGGTCGAGTTGGTCGAACAACTGGAGCCGGAATCGTTCATCGCGGTATCGCCCGCAAGCACCTCGGTCATCATCCGGACAGCCGACGACTACGCCCGCGGCGCGGTTGTCGATCCGGCGGAGTTGGTTCGTATCGACGCCCGGCTTCTCGTGCTGCGCGTCGGAGCCAGCCGCGTGCCGGCACGCGAAACCAGCCTCGAACTCGTCGTCGACGGCGAGCGGGTCCACCTTTTCGATAGCAGCACGGGCAAGGCGTTGTGATAGGGAGGAAAGCCATTCCGATTTTGCTGGGAATTACGGCCGGCGGTCGCGGTTTGCACGCCGTCTTCCGTCTCCGGGGCAAAGTTTCGATCGGCGAAAATCCTCCTTTTGGCAATGTTTTGATGGAGATCAGATAATGCGTTCCACGCTCAAAATGCCCAAAGTCGGCGACGCGGTCGACGAGGTGGTGATCAACGAAATTCAGGTCCAGGTCGGTGCCAAGGTCAACGAAGGCCAGACCCTGTTCGTGGTGGAGACCGACAAGACCCAGGTAGAAATCCCGTCCCCGTTCGCCGGCACCGTTGCGGAAATCCTGATCAAGGTCGGCGACGACGTCCGGACCGGCGCGCCGACTTTGGTGCTCGAGGGCTGAAATGGCGAAAATTCACTCCGCGCGCGACGAAAGGTTCGGTGGGTATCTCGACGACTACCGGACCGGCGATGTTTTCGAACATTGGCCGGGCAAGACCATCACGGAGGCGGACAACCATCTGTTCTGTCTTTTGACGATGGCCGCCAGCCCACTGCATATCGACCGGCGCTTCGCGGAGACGGAGATGGCCGAGGGCCGCAACATCGTTGTCGGCACCTACATCTATTCGCTGCTGCTGGGGATGAGCGTGCCCGACATTTCCGGCCGCGCCATCGCCAATCTCGGCGTCAGCGAACTTCGGCATCTCAAGCCGCTGTTCCATGGCGACACGCTCTACGGCCAGACCGAGATACTTGAGACGCGGCCATCCGCCTCCCGCCCCGGCGAAGGCATTCTCACCGTTCGCACCGATGGCTTCAACCAGGACCGGGCAAAGGTCTGCACATTCACCCGCGCCGTGCTTTTGCCGATGCGCGCCGGCCGGCCGGCGGGTCGCGCTCGGACGGCTTCGGCGGCGGCCGAAACCTGATGCGCAACGCATGGGTCAAAACGCATTTGCATGGAAGTGTCGGCGGCGGAGAGCGATCGCATGACGGACAAGGCTGATCCCGAACCGGCGCGCGAGACGCCCGGGCCTCTTGATGGCATACGCGTCGTGGAACTGGCCACCGTCGTCGCCGGACCGGGTGCCGGGCGATACCTGGCCGACTACGGCGCCGAAGTGATCAAGGTCGAAGGCCCCAACGGCGATCCGACCCGTCGCATGGGCTGGACCGGCCCGGACGAGACTGATTCGTATTTCTGGAAGCTGGTGAACCGCAACAAGCAGGTCGTCTCGCTCGATCTCAAAACCGAGAGCGGACAGCGCAATCTTTGGTCGCTGCTCGAAGGCGCCGACGTGCTGATAGAGAACATGCGCCCGGGCAAGCTCGAAGCGCTCGGTTTCGGCCCGGACGAATTGCAGCGGCGCAATCCGAAGATGGTGGTGCTGCGCGTGACCGGCTTCGGCCAGGACGGGCCTTATGCCTTGCACCCGGGCTTTGCGACGATCGCCGAGGCGATGAGCGGATTTTCCAATCTGCTGGGTGAGGCAGGCGGCCAGCCGCTGCTGCCGCCGGTGGCGCTGACCGACGAGGTGACGGCCCTGGTCGGCGCCTTCGCCACGCTGGCCGCGCTCCGCCACGCCGAGCGCACGGGCGAGGGACAAACGATCGACGTCAACCTTCTGACCTCGATGTTCCAGATCATGGGTCCACTACCGTCGGCTTATGCGCATATGGGCTATCTGCAGCCGCGGCTTGGCTCGGGTATTCCCTACACGGTGCCGCGCGGCACTTACCGATGCGCCGATGGCGTCTGGGTCGCGATTTCCAGTTCGGCCGACTCGATCGCCAAACGGGTGCTGGCGCTGGTTGGTCTGGGCAGCGACGACCGCTTCTCGACATTCCAGGGCCGGAGCCGCAATCGCGAAGCGCTCGAGGTCTACGTCGCCGACTGGGTGGCGTCGCGACCCTCGCAAGAAGTGATCCGCGAGTTCCGCCGTGTCGACGCAGCCATCGCCAAGGTGCTCGACATGAAGGATATTTTTGCCGACGAGCATTATCGCGCCCGCAACATGATCACGCAGGTTGACGGCGTTGCAATGCAAAACGTCGTCGCAGGATTTTCGAAGACGCCCGGCCGCGTGCGCCATGCAGGACGTCCATTCGACGCGGATACGAAGGCGGTGCTCGACCGCTTTGCAGCCACCAGTTCCAAAGCCGAAAGCTGATGTTTGGCTTATGCCAGGAAGATCAACCGCCAGCCACCACCAATGAAAGCTGGCGCCTCAAGAGCTTCCCATTGGCATTGCGAGGCAAGCTCGGGACGAAGAACACCTGTTTCGGCCGTTTATAGGCGGCAAGGCGCCGCTCGGCGATCGCCATGATGTCATCGGCTGTGGTTCTGCTGTCCCCGTCACGCACGACAAAGACGGCAATCACGGTAACGTCGCTCCGCACATGGTGCTCAGCCGCCGCAATCTCGGCAACCCCCGCGCATCCAGCCAGCGCGGCCTCGACCTCCAGCGGCGACACGCGATAGCCCCCTGCATTCATGATGTCGTCGGCACGCCCGCGATGCCAGAGATAACCGTCGTCATCGAACGCGGCGAGATCGCCGCCGACAAACCAATCACCGCGAAACACAGCCTGCTGCTCTTCGGGCCGCTGCCAATAGCCGAGCATCAGACCGGGATCGCTGCGGTGAATGGCAAGCAAACCTGTCTCGCCGGCAGCAACGGGCTCCACGCCGCCGTCCAGCGGCAACACCGCGATCGGTCGTCCGGCTTGCGGCTTGCCGGGACTGCCGGGCCTGACAGGCATGCCCGGATGATTGGACACGAAGGTCGAGCATTCGCTCATCCCGAAAGCCTCATACAGTTGCTTGCCTGTGGCGGCGTACCAGCCGTGGAGGACCGCCGGGCTCAGCGCTTCGCCGGCGGCAAGCGCGTGGCGAAGCGTCGGCAGACATCCTGGCTGCAAGCTGCAATATTTCAGCATCTGGCGATACAGCGAAGGCACTGCCGCAAACAGCGTCGCGCCCACGGCATCGATAAGCTTCGGCCAGACCGCGATGTCGTTTGGACCGTTGTAGAGCACTGCCATGGCGCCGCATGCCCAAGGGTCGAGGAGCCCGACACCGAGCGTATAGCTCCAGTTGAAGGCGCCGGCATGCAGCATGACATCGGATGCCGAAAGGCCTTGCCAGTCGACGTGCATTGATTTTCGCCCGAGAACCGTGCGGTGCGCGTGGACGACGCCTTTGGGCCGACTGGACGTTCCCGACGTATAGATCATGTACGCCGGTGCTTCGGCGTCGGTATCGGCAAAGCCAGCCGGCTCCGCTGTATTTTTCAGTCGTATCAAGGCCGCGTCATCCAGAACCTTGCATGCGGAAGGAGCGGTTGCGGAGGCCAGCGACGATGTCTCGACCATCGCCGCAGCGCCGGAATCGCCGACAAGGAACGCCGTTTCGCTGCCGGTGAGTTGTGCCGAGATGGGAACCGGCACCAGGCCGGCCGCCATCGCGCCAAGAAACAGCAGGGCATAGTCGCTCGTGTTCGGCAACCGCAGCACGATACGATCGCGGGGCGAAAGACCTTCCGCCAGAAGACCTGCCGCCACCCGGCGCACGGCAAGATCGAGCGCCGCATAGGTCCAACGCTCGGCATCCTGCGGCCTGTCGGCGTCGCTCACGACAAGAAGCGCGGTCTTGCCCGGACTCGCCGTAGCCGCGCGGCCGATGCAATATTCCGCAAGATTTAGCTTTGCCGGCATCATGAGGCTGGCGTTTGCAGCCAGGTCGGCGCCTCGGGAATACCTTGTACGATCCAGCCACCGTCAACCACGACCGTTTGGCCCGTCATGTAGGACGACTCGTCGCCGGCAAGAAACCGGACGGCCTCGGCGATCTCCTCGGTCCGCGCCAACCGCTTCATCGGTACACGGGCCACCATCCAGTCTTCCTGCAAGGAGCCATCCTTCAAACCCTGCTCTATGAACTTGGTGCGCGTGAAGCCGGGGGCCACCGCATTGACCCTTATGCCCGCGGTCGCGACTTCAAGCGACAGCGCGCGCGTCAGTCCGAGAATACCTGCTTTGGCGGCGCAGTAAGGCCCCCGCCCCGGCAGGCCGACGAAAGCAGCGGTGGATGCGATGCTGACGATCGCCCCGCCGGCGCCGCGCTCGACCATGCGCGGTACGACTTCCGAGGCGCACAGGAAGAGGCCGTGCAAATGGGTGGCGATCACCGAAGAGAAGTCGGCGAACGATATCTTGCCGACCAGGCCGACACGCTGGATGCCGGCGTTGCTGACGAGGATGTCGACTTGACCCGCATTGTCGTCGACGGCCTTGAACGCAGCGCCCACACTGGCCGGATCGGTCACATCCGTCTCGATGTAAGTGACGCCCCTGCGCGGCTCGTCTGGAAGCATTTTGTCCAGCGCAAAGACTTTTGCGCCGTCGGCAATCAGTCGGCCCGCGATGGCATCGCCGATGCCGCGCCCCGCGCCCGTGACGACCGCGACTTTTCCCGAAAGCGATCCTGACACGGTTCATCCTCCTCTGATCTGGGCCTGGCCTTCTTGCGGTCGCCGGTCAGTACATCAGCCAGCCGCCGCTGACGTTGATGGTAGCGCCAGTAATGTAGCCGGCATGGTCTGAGGCCAGGAACAGCACCGTGCCTGCCAGCTCCGACGGCGCGGCCATGTAGCCAAGCGGTATCTGGGCGACTTGCGCGTCGAGCGCCGCCTGATCCATTCCGGAGCGCATCATGGCCGTGTCGGCCGCGCCCGGGGATACCGCATTTACGGTTATCTTGTCCTTGGCGAGCGACCGCGCCAGTCCGCGCGTCATCGACACGACGCCGCCTTTGGTGGCGGCATACGCCACGGAGCCGCCGAAACCGCCACTCTGCCAGCCTTGCGAGGTGAAATTGATAATGCGGCCGCCCCTTCCCTGGTCCTTCATGACCCGCGCCACCGCCTGATTCAGGAAGAAGGATGCTTTCAGGTTGACGTCATGCTGGAGGTCCCAGTCCGCCTCGCTCACGTCGAAAACGCTGGGCCGGCGGATCAGGACCGCAGCCGTGCAGACCAGGACGTCGATGCCGCCGAACACGGTCACGACCTTTTCTATCAGCGTCTTGTGATGTGCGATCGGCTTCAGGTCACATGCGATCGGAAGATGCGGACCGGCTTCCATTTCGGCAGCGACCGCATCGACCTTGCCCTGATCGAGATCGACGACCGCGACGCGTGATCCGGCGGCAGCGAAGGCCAGGCAGACCTCGCGGCCTATGCCGCCGCTGCCGCCGGTGACAACGACGCTTTTGCCTTCAAGCCCGGAACCGATGTTGAAAGCCATGGAGCCGTCCTTCA
This sequence comes from Mesorhizobium sp. B3-1-7, assembly GCF_006439385.1. Classification (NCBI taxonomy): domain Bacteria; kingdom Pseudomonadati; phylum Pseudomonadota; class Alphaproteobacteria; order Hyphomicrobiales; family Phyllobacteriaceae; genus Mesorhizobium; species Mesorhizobium sp. B3-1-7. The sequence continues at coordinate 83,457 of NZ_VFTL01000019.1, read as the reverse complement.
GCCAATTGCCGGTGGTTGCACCGCCGTCTGCTCGGTGACGAAACATGCCTGTATTTCGCGGGTGAATTTCTTCCGATCTTCGACGAGGAGGCTCTTGAATGGTTCGGTGGCGAAGGCTTTCAGCGCGTCCTCGACGCTGTCGAACCAAATCTCGCCGACGCCGTCCCAGGCATCCTCCGCCGGCGTCCAGCTTTGCACGCGGCCGAAGCGAAGCCCGCGCAGGCCCGGCATCTGGCGCACGATATCGGCATGCGGCCCTGTCCAGTGAGCGAAGAAATCTTCCTGGCTCATGCCTTCCTTGCGGCGCAGGAAACTGATGCGCTTGATCATGCGGATCGATCCTTCCTCGGTGCCTGGAAAAGTTCCAGCGTAATGCCGTCGTGAATGCGCAGATAAGCCGCCTCAGCGCCGATGTTGGGGCCGCCGTCGATCGCCACCGGACCATCCGGCGAGATCGGCTTCGCGCCGCAATCGACAGCGCGCTGCCAGGTGGAGCGCGCATCGGCGACTTTCAGGCAAAGATGCACGTTGCCGGGGTTGGCGGTCGCGTCCGCATTCGCCGTCCGGCCGGCAACCCGATAATCGAGCAATTCGATCACACCACCGCCAGGCAGGTCGATGAACGCCGCGTTGATGGCGACGTTCGGATAACCGACGACGCGGCTGAGATAAGGCCTGTCGAGCACGGTGGTCCAGCGCGCGGGCTTGCCCAGAAATGCCTCCCAGAAGCGGAGCGCGGTTTCAAGGCTGGCCACCGTCATGCCGATGTGGTGCACCGCTTCTATTGTATGGGCGGTTTGGCTCATCGTGCCATCAAATCCTGAACAGCCGCTCTGCATTACCGGAAAACATCGCTGCTTGCTCGATTTTCGGAAAGCCGGAAATGATCTCGGCATAGGCGTTTATGACATCCGGATATGAGCTAAACATGCGGTCGACCGGCCAGTTCGTGCCAAAGACCACCCTGTCCGCGCCGAACGCCTCGATGCTGCCCAGCACGTAAGGGCGGATGGTTTCGACCGTCCACTGCGGATCGCCCATGCCCAGCCCTGAGATCTTCATGGTGACATTGGATGACTTCGCCATCACGTCCATTGCGCCGCGCCAACGCCGGAAGCTCGCCTGATCGCGGCCCATCGGAATCGCGCAATGGTCGATACAGATCTGCGTGTCCGGAAAGGCCCGGGCGAGGTCCAGAATGTCGTCGGCCAGTTCGACCCGCGTGTCGATGCAGGAAACCAGATTGCGGGAGCCGAGCTCGGCGAAGCCGCGCCGCCAGGCGGCATCGACAAGGTAGCGCCCGTCGCCAAAATTGCGAATGCCGCGCACATTCGGATACTTCAGATGCTGGTCGAGCACGCTCGCCGCGTCGGGTCGGGCGAGATGGCATTCCGCGATGATGCCGTGCGGATAGCCCGTCTGGTCGGCAAAAGCCTGCAGCCAGGCAGTTTCGACCACCGGATCGGGCGTATTGACCGCCGCTTGAACGTGCACCGCCTTGGGCACGTTGGAAAAGCGGATTTCGGCGATGTAGTCCTTGACGAGATAATGCTGCGATTTCAGTGGATCGGTGTCAGCCAGAAAGCCATGAACCGCGTCGGGTTCAAGCCAGCCATAGCGAAGCTGCCGGTGCTTCATGTCGTGCAGATGGAAATGCGTATCGACGAAGGGCAGTTCAGCCATGGCGACGCGTCTCCGCGGGGTGGGCTGAAACGGCATCGGCTATGGCCTGGCCCAGCGCGCTGGTCGAGGCCGTGCCACCCATGTCGCGCGTCAGGTTCTCGCCTGACAGAAGCACCCGCTCGATCGCCGAGACGATGGCAGCAGCGGCCTCGGTCGCCCCTAGGTGGTCCAGCATCATCGCGCCCGACCAGATCTGGCCAATCGGATTGGCGATGTTCCTGCCGGCGATGTCAGGCGCTGAGCCGTGCACGGGCTCGAACATGGATGGAAACCTGCGCTCCGGATTGAGGTTGCCGGAAGGTGCAATGCCGATCGTTCCGGTCACCGCCGGGCCGAGATCCGACAGGATATCGCCGAACAGATTGCTTGCCACCACCACGTCGAAGCGCGATGGGCGCCCGACGAAATGCGCGGCCAGAATGTCGATGTGAAATTGCTCGGTCGCGACCGCGGGGTAATCCTTGGCGACGGCACGGAATCTCTCGTCCCAAAATGGCATTGTGTGAATGATGCCGTTGGATTTGGTTGCGGAGGTCAGCCTGCGTTTGCGCTTCATGGCGAGGTCGAAGGCAAAGCGCATCACGCGATCGCAGCCGAAGCGGGTCAGCACCGTGTTTTGGATGACCATCTCCTGATCCATGCCGGGAAACATCCGGCCGCCGATCTCGGAGTATTCGCCCTCATTGTTTTCCCGCACGATGTAGAAGTCGATCACGCCGGGCTGTGCCAGCGGCGACGGCACGCCGCCGAACAGCCGCACGGGCCGCAGATTGACATACTGCTGGAAGTTGCGTCGGATCGGCATCAGCAACGTCCACAGCGATTCCACGTCGGACACGGTTGGCCAACCGATGGCGCCGAGGAAGATCGCATCATGCCCGGCGATCTTGTCGAGGCCGGCTTCCGGCATCATCCGCCCGAAGCGGGCGTGATGGTCGCAACCCCAGTCGAACGCCTCGAAACGCAAATCCAGCCCGAAAACATGCGCCGCTGCTTCAAGGACCTTACGTCCCTCGGGTACGACTTCCTTGCCGATGCCGTCTCCTTCGATAACCGCGATTCTGGCCGATGACATGATCCTCAATTCTCCACGGCGATCGGGCCCCTTTGGGAAAATATCGTTTCAATTCATAGTCACCACTTAGCCTCTTTGCAAGCGTCCCCTGCCGCACGATTTGGAAGAAAAGGGGGCGCGCCGCTCTCGACCGGCATGCGCGTCAAAGTCTCAGAATATTGGCGAAGCCGCGACTGAATACTGCATTTTGCGGCTATTTTCGTCGGCTCAAGGCGAAATCGCCGAAAGGGATATGCTCAAGCGAACGTGATCCGTCGAGCCCGCGTTTGAGAGCCGGACAGAAATTGCTTGCATGTCTTGATAACGTTTCAATATAGTTCGAGGGATATCGCACGGCACCTTCTTCCTGACGTGGTTTGAAGCTGCCGCGGGTTGGCCGCTGGGAGGTAGGACGTCTGAATGGGTTCGCCAGCGCGAAATCGTCGCGGCGTCGTGACCGGAGCCGGCAGCGGCATCGGCAAGGCCGCCGCATTGCGGCTTATGCGACAAGGCATTGACGTCATTGCTGTCGATATCGACGAAGAAAAGCTCGCCGATGTCAAATCCGCCGGATGCAAAACATTGACGATCGACCTGTCTGATGCCGATGCCCGCGCCCGTCTTGCCGAGGCTGCCGATGGTTTCGACTACATGGTGAACTCGCACGGTATTATTTTGATCAAGTCGATCTTCGACGTTAGCCTTGAAGACTGGCGGCGGATTCAGACCGTCAACGCCGAGTCGATTTTTTTCCTCTGCCAGCAGATCGGCCCGCGCCTTAAACCGGGCGGCGCGATCGTCAACCTGTCTTCGAGTTCCGCGAAACTGGCTGCAACCGTCGAGGTCGCCGCCTATGCGGCTTCCAAGACGACTATTACCTCCATTACCCGCTCCTTTGCCTATGCGCTGGCATCGCGACCTGTAAGGGTCAATGCAATCTGCCCGGGCATTGTCGACACGCCGATGCAAGATCACGTGCTGGCAGGCGTGTCGAAGCTGCGCCAAGCCGAGATCGCGGAACTGGAGAGCGCTCGCACCCGCGCCGTGCCGCTGGGCCGCGCGGCGACGGCTGACGAGTGCGCAGGCCTCATTTGGTTCCTGTTGTCGGATGCGGCGTCATACATGACCGGCCAGGCGGTGAATTTCACCGGCGGAATGGTCACCTGGTGAAGGGAGGAGAATCGTGAAGAAACCGCAGGTCATCCGGGCCAAGGGGCTCGGGCATCCCGAAGGTCCCTACGAACTTGACGACGGGCGCGTCATCTACGCCAACACCTACGCCAGCGAGATCGGAGTCTGGGACCCGAAGACCGGCAAGCAAGGGCAATATGCCTTTGTCGGCGGCGGCCCGAACGCCTGCATGCTGGGCAGCGACGGCGCAGTCTATTCGACGCAGACCCCGAATGTCGGTTCGTGGGTCGCGCCGGTGCACAGACCGCCATCCATCCAGAAGACCTTGCCCAACGGGAAAGTCGAAATTCTCGTGACGGAAGCCGACGGCAAGAAGTTCGACGGCCCGAACGACCTGAGCTTCGGTCCGGACGGCAGGCTTTACTTCACTGATTCAGGCGATTGGAACCAGGCCGACAAGCCGCATCCGGGCCGGATCGTGGTCATCGAAAAGAACGGCGTCGCCAGGATCCTCGAGGAGCTCGATCACGTCTATCCGAACGGCATTGTTGTCGAGAAGGACGGTTCGATCGTCTGGGTCGAATCTTACACGTTGAACGTCATTCGCCGCAAACCCGACGGCAGCAAATCGCTGTTGTGCAAAATGCCGGAGGGACACATTCCTGATGGGTTGAAGATCGATGAGAAAGGCGATTTCTGGATCACCGCCGTGGCGGCCGGTGGCGTCGACCATTTCTCCAGGGACGGCAGGCACGTCGAGTTCCTGGAAACCGGCGGCACCATCCTCAATTGTTGCTTTGGCAAGGGCGGCAAGCTGTTCTGCTGCGACATGGGGCCGTTCGATACGAGCGGCGCCGCGATGACCGGAAACCTCATAGAAGTAAGCCTCGGCGTCGAAGGCATGCCGCTGTTCCGCGGCGCGATCGGATAAGGACCGGCCCACCATGAAGATCGCCAGGATCGAAGCCATTCCGGTCAGCTACCCGGAACCCAACGACTTCAACGCGCTGCGGCATTTGTGCCTCGCCAAGATTACCGCCGATGACGGTCAGGTCGGCTGGGGTGAATCGATTACCCAATTCCCCGAAGCGAATTTTGCCGCCAAGGCGATCATCGAAGGCATGGCGCCCAACCTGATCGGCAAGGATCCGGTGCAGACCGAGGCGCTGTGGCGGCAGAACAAGCAGCAGGCCTGGTGGTACGGCTATCATGGCGGCATCGCCTCCTACGCCACGGCCGCGATCGACATCGCATTGTGGGATCTGAAGGGCAAGGCGCTGGGCCGCAGCGTGCTCGACCTGCTGGGGGGCTGCGTCCACGAGCGGCTGCCGGCGATCGCCTCATGCCATGCGCATTACGAATCCATCGAAGAGATGGCCGAAGAGACGGCCGAATGGGTATCGACGGGACTGCAGGGGCTGAAGACGGGCTTCGGCAAGCGCGGCAACGCCAACCTCGGCTATGACCACAAGCGCGATGTGGCATACGTCAAGGCGATGCGCGAGGTGCTCGGCGACAAGATGCTGATGATCGACAACGGCATCAACATCAAATGGGATGTCACCGATGCGGTGCGCCGCGCCAAGGCGATGGAGGAATACAATCTCGCCTGGATCGAGGAACCGCTCGGCGCCTGGGATCCCGAGGGCTATGCCAACCTTCGCTCCAAGACGACAACCCGTATCGCTTATGGCGAACGCGAATGGACGCTGGAACAGTTCGAGCGGGTCATCGCGACCGGAACGGTGGATGTGATCGGCGTCGATCCCGGCCGGGCCGAAGGCATCACCGGCTTCAAGAAGGTGACCGAGCGCTGCGAATTCTACCGCCGCCAGGCCAATGCCCATGCCTGGTCATCGGCCATTGTGACGGCGGCCAGCCTCGCCATTTCGTTCAACTCGCCATCGTGCAAGCTGTTCGAGTTCAAACCGCTGCGCAATCCGATGCAGCACGATCTCGTCACCAAACCCTTTGAACACGTCGATGGCTGGGTCTATCCGCCGACGGGTCCCGGGCTCGGCATCGAAGTCATTGAAGACGTTGTGGAGGGCTACCGCAGCGAGAAGGTCTTGGGGTTGGTGTAGCGACGCGAAAGCAGCCTCGTCGCCAAGAGATCAAGAACAGGGAGGAAGAAGTGGGTATTTCATATCGTCATATGTTGCTTGCAGCGGCAAGCTGCGCCACTCTGGCAGTCGCAGCGACCGCGTTCGCACAGAACGCCAGCGAAAGCCAGATCCCGTCAACAGGCGAAAAGGTCGAAGGAGCCCCGTTCGAAGTGAAGCGGGATTGGGGCACTTTCAAGCTCGCCGACCGCATCGCCGAGAAGATCAAGAAAGGCGAGTCGATCAATTACGTCTTCTCCTACCAGGCCTCGGGCATTCCGTTGTTCTCGCCGCAGTACAAAGCGGGCTTCGACATGGGCTGCAAGATGGGCAAGGACATCTATCCGATGGAGTGTTCGGCGATCGCGCCGGTGCAGAATGACCCGAATCAGCAGGTCAGCCAGATCGAGGCCAAGCTTGCAACTGGCGAGATCGACTGCATCGGCATCGAGCCCGTCAGTTCGGACGCGATGACGGCCATCACCAACAAGCTGATGGATCAAGGCATTCCGGTCTTTACAGCCGGCGTTACGTCGCGCGGGCATGAATTCACCAACTTCACCCAGATTCCGGACAAGGAAGGCCATACCGCAGCCGAAACCGTGCTGAAGTGGATCAAGGACAACAACAAGTCCGACATCAAGGTCTTCGCGGTTTCCGGCGGCGACCCGACGCAATTCTGGGCGCAGGGCCGCATGAAAGGTTTTGAGGACGGCATCAAAGCCGCGATCCCCGACGCCAAATTCGTGACGTCGGCATCCAATGGCCTCAACACCAGCTATGAGCCGGGCAAGACATTCGATGTCTTCCGCTCGTTTCTGACAGCCAATCCGGACGTTCAGTTCATTGAGAACGTCGACATCGGCGCCGAACATGCCGACCGAGCGATCGAGAGCCTTGGCCTGACAGGAAAGGTCTTCACGATTGGCTGGAATTCGTCCAAAGGGCAGCTCGACGCGATCGAGAAAGGCATCCAGGTCGCCCAACTCGACCAGCGCTGGCCCGATCAGGCCGCTTTCGGTGCGCCGGCCTGCGCGCAATTCCTGAAGAATGGCGTCATCCTGCCCAACACGCAGACGCTCAAGGCGGTGATGAAGGACGGCGTGGAGCAGGCGCGCAAGGAACTCGACACCACGATGTCGCAAAAATAGCGACCGCACCGACAGGACGGGCCCGCGTCTTGCGGCCCGTCCGATTCTGGCTCACGGTCATATCGCAGCCGCTGCGGCAACAAAATCTTTGAGGTACGGATGCATTCAGGCGAAACCACGCAGCCAGCCGAGCGGCGCCAAGGATTTTCCGCTGCGGGAAAGGCGACCATCGATGCGGCGTTGCGTATTGGCGGCCTGTTTGCCGCCGTTATCGTGGTCGCGCTCGTCTTCGTCTTTATCAATCCGAACTTCGCCAATCCCAATCTCGCCGTCTCGGTGCTGAGAGCCATGAGTTCCGTCGCCATCATGGCGATGGGACTGACCCTGGTCATCGTCGTCGGCGAAATCGACCTGTCGTTCGGCGCGATGTATGGGCTGGCGGCAAACACGCTGGCGGTCGTGTGGATCCTGTGGGGTGTTTCGGTCTACCTGGCAATCCCGATCGCAATCGGCGTCGGCATCCTGGTCGGACTGTTCAACGGGTTCATGGTGACGGGTTTGAAAATCCCGTCCTTCATCGTCACATTGGGCAGCTACAATCTGCTCTACGGGCTGTCGCTCTGGATCAGCAACACCGGCACATTCAACCCGAATTATCCGCCGCCGGGAGGCAATGTCGACCAGGGCGAACTGAACTTCTTCATCGGGCTCACCCAAAACGTCGGCAAATACAGCCTGTCGGTGGAAATCTTCTGGATGCTCGGCATCGCAATTGTCGTTGGCTTCCTTTTGCACCGCTCGCTGTTCGGCTTCCGGCTGATGGCGATCGGCGGCAATCCCGAGGCGGGTAAACTCGCCCGCCTGCCGGTCAGGCGCTACAAGATCCTCGCCTTCATTCTGTGCTCGATCCTTGCGGCTATCGCGGGCGTCCTCGACTTCTCCTTCATCCAGACCAGCCAGCCCGATATCGGCCTGTCGCAGACATTTCCGGTTTTCGCGGCCGTCATCATCGGCGGGGCGAGCCTCAGCGGCGGCAAGGGCACGATCATCGGCACCCTGGGCGGCGCGTTGTTGCTGGCGGAGCTTCAGATCGGGCTCGCCCTGCTCTCTCCCGGTCCGCATGTGCAACAGATATTCCTCGGCGCGGTGACGATCGGCGCGGTCGCGCTCGACCTTTTCCTGACCAAGTTGCGCAAGAGCCGCGCAGCATGAACGCAGAAGGCATCAGCATCCGCGGGATTACCAAGCGCTACGGCAGCACGATCGCGCTCGACGGCATCGATCTCGATATCTTGCCCGGCGAGGTGCTTGGCATCGCCGGGCCGAACGGCGCGGGAAAGAGCACGCTGGTGCGCATCATCGCCGGCGAGGAGAAGCCTGATGCAGGCAAGCTGACCTTCGATGGCCGGCCATGGTCCCCTTCGGTTGACTGGCATGCCGTCGCCGTCGTGCACCAGGAACCGCAGCTCTTTCCCAACCTGACCGTGGCGGAGAACGTCATGGTTGGCCGCGAAGGCACCAATTCCGCGCGTCCGCGCCTCGGTTCGGCCGACGCCAAGGTGATGGATGCGCTCGGCATCGGTCGGCTGAAGGACCGACAACTGGCCGATTGTTCCCTGGCCACCCAGCAACGCACCGAGATCGCCCGCGCGGTAGCGCGCGATTCACGTGTTTTCCTTTTCGACGAGCCGAATTCCGCCTTGACAGCAGACGAGTCGGACCAGCTTTTCGGGGAGATGCGCGCGCTAGCCGGCACCGGAAGGATCGTGCTTCTCGTCACGCACCGTCTGGGCGATCTCGTCGAGCATTGCACCCGAGTGGCGATCGTGCGTGACGGCAAGGTTAGGGCGATACTTTCTGGCGACGCGCTTACGGAAGACGCGATCGCGCGGCAGTTGGTGACAGACGCAGCCATTGTCGACGCCGTTGCCGCCCGCCGCCCGAGCGGCTCCCCGACGGTCGAAACGCTTTTTTCGGTCCGCGACTGGACCCATCCCAAGGCATTCCGAGCCATATCGATGCAAGGCAGGGCCGGCGAGATCATCGCACTGATGGGCGTCGAAGGATCCGGCTCGCGCGAACTGATCCGCTCGTTTGCAGGGCTGGAGCGATGCACGGGGACGATGCAGATCGAGGGCGAGGCATCGGCCTCGGCCTTGCGGCATCGCACCGCCTATGTGCCGGCGACGCGCCAGCTTAGCCTGTACAGCAATTTTTCCGTCGGCGAGAACTTGCTCGTGCGGCTGGGCTATCCGGAAATCGCTGGGTTCGGCCTCACGCTGAAGAAGCGCAAGATGCGCGACATGGCGAGGGACGCAGTGCGTCGTTTCCTGGTCAAGACCCGCACGACGACGCAAGGCATCCGTTCCCTGTCGGGCGGCAACCAGCAGAAAGTCGCGATCGCCCAGGCGCTGCACTGTGCCCCAAAACTGTTGCTTCTGGAGGAGCCGACGCGCGGCGTCGATATTCACAGCAAGGCCGAGATCTACAGGCTGCTGCGCGACTATGCCGATGCAGGCAATACGGTCATCATCTTCTGCACGGAAGTATTGGAAGTCTATGAAGCAGCCGACCTTGTCTATGTCGTCGCCGCGGGCATGCTGACAGAGCCGCTGAGGGTGGGCAACTATGAGCACGTCGAGATGCTCGCCACCGACATCACGCAGCTTGAACAGAAGCGGCGCAAGGAAAAAGCAGCGGCCTGACGGCTGTCACGTACGGTCGTATGCTATGGCCTTGAGTTACCAGCAAGATCGGTGACGTCGACTGCATTTCAGTCATCGACAGGAGCTGAACGGGCTCAGAGTCTATATTTGCCGATCGTCTTCTGGTCGAGGACAAGCCCGAAACCGGCGCCCTGCGGCACTTTGTAGACGCCGTTGTCGAATTTCGACCGGTTCGCCACAAGTGCATAGAACATTGGATCGCGATCCGGATGAAACGTTTCCAAATACGTCCCGTTGGATATGGAGGCCAGAAGGTGCGCGGAAATCTGCGGCTCCTCGTGATGCCCCATCTCCACCGTAAAGCATGACGCCAAGGCCGCGACCCGGCGCCATTCGGTCGGCCCGCCACCCCAGCTCGCATCGAAATTGCATACGTCGATCGCGCCGGCCATCATCAGGTCTCGGCAACCGGCGCGGCTGATCTCGCTTTGCCCAGCCGCAATCGCAATACCGGTCTGGCTACGCGCCGCAGCGAGGTCGAGCCGGTCGTTGTACCAGCGGACCGGTTCCTCGAACCAGCGGATGTTGAGGTCGGACACGTAACGCGAAAACGCAACCGCGTCGCGCAGGCTCCAGCCTTGGTTTGCGTCCACAAGAAGCGCGAAATCCTCGCCCGCGGCTTGGCGCGCCGTGCGCACGCGCTCGGCGTCTTCCTTCGGCGTCCGTCCGCCCACCTTGAACTTGCAGCCGCCGTATCCGTCGGCGCGTATCTGCTCCATCTCGCGGCCGAAATCCGCCAGAGTCTTGTTTTCCTCATAGTATCCGGCGATGCAAATGACCGGCAACGCATCGCGATAGCCGCCCCACAGCTTGTAGAGAGGGGTGTCGAGCGCCTTGCCGACAGCGTCCCACAACGCACTGTCGACGCAGGCCTGCGCGCACATGGCGAGTTTGCGGTCGCGCAGGATATTGTAGCTCGGCTTGCGCATCGCTTCCCAGCATCCTTCGATATTGAAGGCATCCTTGCCGACCAACAGCGGCTGGATCTCATCCAGGATGATCTTGACAACTTCCGCCTGGGTTTCGAACTCATCGCCGTTGTAGACCTCGCCGATGATTCCCTCGGAGGTGTAGACGCGCGTGATGATTGTGCAGCGGTGTGTCATGAAATAGTTGCTGCCCCTGAAGGTACGTGGCAGCGGCATGCAGAGCGGAATGCATTCTATGCGTTCTATTTTGAGGGAGCTTGACATTGAAACGCTCGTTTTTCGAAACGTTTCCAAAAATAAGGGCTTGGCTTTCGGAGGTCAAGCGCAAAGCACGACCTTCCCGCTTGTCGTCAAAGTCGCCGTCGCGCTACTATGCAGTTCTATAACAAGACTGGGCAGTTAAATGGTTGTCTGGTTCGACCGGTATTGACGGGGGCTCGGTGAGAAAAGGGATCGACAAGCCGGCGACAATTCGGGACGTGGCGCGTGTCTCCGGCGTTTCTGTCGGAACCGTTTCACGCAGCCTGAATGCTCCTGATACCGTGCGGCCGGGAACCCTCGGCAAGGTACGTGCCGCGATCCATTCCCTTGGTTTCCAACCGGATTCACGCGCGCAGAACATGCGCCGCCGCAACACGATGACGGTGGGCTTCGTCATCGATGATATCGCCAATCCGTGGCATGCGAGCTGTTTCAAGGCGGTCGACTCGCAGATGCGCGAGCGCGGCTTCTCCCTTTACCTCATGAGCACCAACGGACGGGCATCGGACGAAGCCGCGGCCATCGACATGCTCCAGCACGGCCGCGCGGACGGCATGATACTGACGATCAACAACGAACAGGATCCGCGCACCATCAAGCGGCTCAAGGAATTGCGCGTGCCTTCCGTGCTTCTCGACCGCGACATACCGCTGGAGATCGACGCGGTGCTGACCGAGCACGCGACGGGCTTGAGGCAGGCGACCGGCTATTTGATCGAGCTCGGTCATCGCCGCATCGCCATCATCACGGCGGGCAAGGACATAAGGCCAGGACGCGAGCGCGTCCGCGGATTCGTCGAGGCGTTCCAGAAAAGCGGGCTGGCCGTGCCTGAGCATCTGATCCGTTCGCAAAGCCTGTCGGCTGATTTCGGTTTCCGCGAAGCCACTGCCCTGCTCCAGATGCGCGAACGCCCGACAGCCATCATAGCGGCAGGCAATCGTATCCTGGTCGGCGTGTTGCGTGCCCTCCAACAGCAAGGCGTTTCGGTGCCGAACGATATTTCCCTTATCGGATGCGACCGCTCCGATGTGGCCATGCTTTATCCCGGCCCCATCACGCTTATCGACCGCCCGGTCGAGGAGATAGGACGTACGGCAGCACTGCTTCTTCTTGAACGGCTGGGCGGCCAAGCCGATCGGCCAGCGCAACGGATTTCTTTTCCGACGCACCTCATTCTCGGTGGCTCTTGCCGGCCGGTCAGCGATTAATTCGTTCATGGGGCACTCAGCCAAGGAACTGCCCGAGCGACGCCAGCCTCGAAACGCCAATTGAAAATCGCGTGTGCCTGGGCACCCTCAACCGTGCAAGGATTCTCGCCGCAGCTCCGCACGTCGCGTTCGATGATATTTGATCAATCGGTCGAGTGAGACGGCAAGCACGGTCACCGCTCCGGTCACGAATGTGCTCCACGTCGCATCGATGCCAAAGAAGATCAACCCGCTCGAGATGACCTGGATGATCATCATGCCGATCACCGCGCCGATGATCGTGCCGTGCCCGCCAGACAGCGGCGTGCCGCCGATGATGACGGCGGCAATGACAACCAGGACGAAGTCGCTGCCCTCATTCGGATCGATGGCGCCGCGAAAACCGAGATACATTGTGCCCGATAGCCCGCATATCGCGCCCATCAGCACCAAGGTCTGAAGGCGCACCCGGGCCGTCGGTATGCCGGCGTGCGTGGCGGCTTCCGGATTGCTGCCGACCGCTTGCACACGGTAGCCGAAACGCGTGCGGTGAAGCACAATGTGCATTGCAATCGCCAGCAGCACGAACACCAGCGCCGCCACAGGCAGAACTCCGAACAGTTTATAGGAAATCACCCAGAAGAAGCTGCTGCTCTGGTCGGACGGTACGATCGCCCTGCCGTGGTTGACCACCAGCGACAGCCCCTGGAACATCGAATAGGTGCCAAGCGTCACGATGATCGACGGCAGACGCAGCGTAACTGCAATCAGACCGTTGACGAGCCCGAGACAGGCCCCGAACACGATGCCGGCCAGCGCCGCAAGCCACGGGTCGAACCCCGCGACCATCAGAAGCGCTGCAATCACCGCCGAGAAATTGAACATCCAGCCGACCGAGAGGTCGATCTCCCGGATCGCCAGCAGAAACACCATGCCGATCGCCAGCATGCCAAGAAACGTCGTGTTGCCGAGCAGCGAAAACAGGTTGATCGGATTGAGGAAACGCGGCCGGGCAACGCCGATCACCGCCATCATGACGGCAAGGGCGACGATCACGCCGATCTCCTCCGGCATACGAAAGCGCCACTTCGGACCGTCCTGGAGCCGTGGAGCGATTGTTTCTGTGCGGTCGGCTTCGGTCATGCCCTGTTCGTCTCTTGCTGCGGATTTCGAATCCTCCCCGGCATCTCGCCCGTGTTGACAAGATGGAGGATGGAACGGCTGTCCATGGCGCCCGAGGAAACAATGGCTGCCAACCGCCCCTGATAGACAACCACGATGCGGTCGCAGAGACCGATGAGTTCAGGCAATTCGGTCGAGCTGAACAGCACGATGCCGCCATCGGCGGACATCTGACGGATGAGGCCGTATATTTCTCGCTTGGCGCCGACGTCGACGCCGCGCGTCGGATCGTCCAGCAGAAAGACTTGCGGACCTATCTCCAGCCACTTCCCGATCACGACCTTCTGCTGGTTGCCGCCCGACAGCGAATTCGTCAGCGCGTGCGGTCGGCCTTTGATGCGCAAAGCCTCGATCTGGCGGCCAGCGCGGCCCAGGGCGACTTTTGGCGAGAACCATGACGGGCCGTCGTCTCGCGCGCCCACCACGATGTTGGAAATGTTGAACAGGATCGACTTGTCGAGCATCAGACCGTTGCGGCGGCGGTCTGCCGGCACCAGGCAGACATTGCGGCGGGCCGCATCCGTCGGATTTTTTGGCAGTCCACGGCCGTCGGGAAAGCGGACCTCCCCCCTGCGCGCCCTGCGCAATCCAAACAGGATATCGAGCAGGTCTGAAATGCCGGATCCCTCGAGCCCGGCAAAACCCACGACCTCGCCCGACCGAGCCGTGAAATCGATCTGACGCAGCCTGCCGCCGCCGAGCCCGCTGACGGCGATCTCTTTCGCAGTTCCGGCTCTGGCTGGCAGAGCGGGCGGAAACAGCGCCTCGCGTTGGCGTCCGATCATGCCTTCGATGACTTCTGGAATGGTAAGCGCTGAACGATCCCCGGTCAGCACATCGCGACCGTTGCGGGTTATGGTGATGCGGTCGCAGATTGAAAAAACCTCTTCCAGCCGGTGCGAAACGTAAATCATGGTGATGCCGCGCTCGCGGATGCGTTTCAGCACCGCAAACAGCTTCTCGGTCTCGCGCTGGTTCAAGGCCGAATTCGGCTCGTCCAGGATGAGCAGGCGGGGATTTTCAAGGAGCACCCGGCACAGTTCGACAAGCTGCCGTTCACCTATGCTCAGACGGTTGACCGGTGCCCTCACGTCGACATGAAGCCCCAATTCGTCAAGAAGCGGCCGGCATCGTTCCTCCATAACCGTGTTGGAGATGAGGCCGCGGCGCACCGGCTCGCGGTTGACGAACAAATTGGCCAGAACCGAGCGCTCCGGAAAGAGGCTGAGCTCCTGGTACACCATGCCAATGCCGTGCTGGCGTGCGGCGTTCGGTCCGTCGATGGCGACAATGGTGCCGTCAAGTTCTATGGTTCCGCTGTCCGGTCTGACGACACCAGCCAGCACCTTCATGAGGGTCGACTTGCCGGCGCCGTTCTCACCGACCACGGCGTGGATGGTGCCGCGTTCCACCGCCAGGCTCATATCGTCGAGCGCAATGACGCCGCCATAATGCTTGGCGAGGTTGTGCACGGATATGATGGGCCGGTCGGACATCTGTGCTTTGCAAGGGACCCAGACAGAATCGGGGGCGGCTTCCGCCACCCCGCTTTCATTCAAACGGTGCGGTGCTTATTCGGATTCCGCGGAAATTGGCTTCGGCCTCGCCGACAGCATGTCGGCCGTGAGCGTCTGCGTCCAGGCCTTGTAATAGGCCGCGGTCGCTTTCGGATCGGCCGCCAGCTTCTGTGCCTCATCGAAAGAGATCGGCGTCAGCCCGTTGCCCATGTCGACCTTGTCGGCGGTCACGATCTGCGAACCGGCATTGTAGAAGCCTGGATCCAGTTTCTTGCCGCCCTTGATCGCATTGACCAGCAGCGCGACCGGCAGATAGCCCTGCACGAAGGCGCTTTGGCCGATGGTCACGTAAGCGTGGCCTTCCTTGACGGCCTTGAGGTTGAGTTCCGTCAGATCGTAGCCACCGGCCACGAACTTGTCGCCATTGGCGGCGTTGAGCTTGCCGAGGCTGGTCACGTCCGGCGCGCAAAGGCCGATCAAGGCCACCGCGTCAGGATTTGCGCTATAGAGCTGTTCCCAATGATTGTAGTTGTCGACCGCCGAAACTTTGACATCGAAAGGTCCCAGCACCTTGATGCCGGAGGCTTTGGCGAGCGATTCCTCGACACCCTTGGCGCGATTTTCCAGAACCGGGAAACCGGGGAAGCAGTTGCCGATGATGACCGTTCCCTTGGCGCTTTCGCCGCCGATCTTGTCCAGCACCATGCGGCCGAGAACGCGACCGCTCTCGACCGATTTTTCACCGACATAGGGTGCGTTCACCGCCTTCGACAGCAGGTTGAACTGCACGATCGGCACGCCGCTCGAGATGGTGTCGTTAAGACCCTTGGCCATGGATTCGCCAGGCACCGACGTCGCTATCCCCTGGGCGCCTGAATTGGCGAAATTCTGCACCAGCTTCAGCTGCCCTTCCGGTGCGCCGCCGGCCTGTTGCGCTGTCACCAGCTTGACGCCGAGATCGTTGGCGGCGGCCTGCGCGCCATCCTGGATTTGCTGCACGAACGGGTCGCCCTGCGCGTGAGCGACGAAGCCGATGGTGATGTCTTCAGCGAATGCGCCTGACACGCTGAACGCCAGCGCCAGCGCGCCGAGCGGCAATGTCGTCTTGAACCTTGTGATTGCCATGTGAATTGCTCCTCCCTTTTGATCGTTGTCGGTCTGCACGTCTTCTTTTGATGGAGCCGGGTCAGATGGCGGTCAGGCCGCCATCGACGAACATGAAGGACCCGGTCATATAGGACGCGTCGTCGGAAGCCAGGAACGCCACAGCGCCTGCGATCTCTTCGGGCTCGGCGCCACGCTTCAATGGGATGTTCTGTATCTGCCATTCATAGACTTTAGGGTCGGCAACAAGTTCCCGTACGATCGGGGTCAACGTGAAACCGGGAACAACCACATTCACCCGGATGCCTTCCGGCGCATGATCGACAGCCATGACGCGCGACAGGCCATGCACTCCGCCCTTGCTGGAGCCGTAGGCGACATTGGCCGGCGTGCAGCCCGACATGCCGGTAGGCGATCCGGTCAGCACCACCGCACCCTTTCCGGCCGTCGCCTTGATCGCGGCGACGCCGTGTTTGCAGCTGAGATACATGCCAGTAAGGTTGACGCCAACGATCTCGTCCCACACCGCTTTGGAAAGCCCGTCGACTTTGCCGTCGCGTTCGCCGGAGAATATACCGGCATTGGAAACCAGAATGTCGAGGTGGCCAAACCTGGCGACGATCGTCCTGAAAGCGGCCTCGACCTGGGATTCGTTGCTCACGTCGGCTTTCAGCGGCAGCGCTTCGCCGCCCGCCTGCGCGATCTGCTGCGCGGTTGCCTTTGCGCTCTCCTCGTTCCAGTCGAGTATGGCAACCTTGCACCCCTCTTCCGCAAGACGCTTGGCCGCCGCCTGCCCTATGCCGGAACCTGCGCCCGTCACTGCGGCAATCTTGCCGTTGAGGCCCCTCATCAGTGTTCCTCCGCCGGCCGATCACGGCAAAAATGCGCCGTTGGTCGCGCCGATGCATCAAAACAATATCGTTTCCACGATACCTGTCAAGGACGATGACACCGTTGATATTGCATACAAGGATTTGCTCGTAACACTCACAACACAAAGCAGTTTGTGGTATGGAAATAGGAATTGTCGAGCTTATATCGTTTCCAATTGGTGGGTCGATTCAAACGTCATATTGGACTTCTTGGCTTGCCGTTTTTTCGACGGCTAAGCCTGCCTGCCCCCAAAATCCCACGTTCATATCGAGGGCCGCATCGAGGACGGAACCCGACATCGGCTCGTTCAAGGGCATCAAACTGAGTGTCAGCACGGGTCATCGGCCACAACACCATCTCCGTCGACGACCGTGACCCCTCGGCTCGCGGATTTCAGATCCAATGAATGTAGAAGCCGGCGCAGGCACCAAGAATTGCGACTTCCAAGCTCCTGCGACCAAAGCGCCTGCTGTTGTCCGCTTCGGGTCGGATAACGTGGACGACGCGGACAAAACAGGGAAGCACGTCAGGGGTAGGGATTGGGATGGCTAGGAAAAAACCTGGCAAACTTCAAATTGGCGAAAGTCAAAAGGTTCATCAAGGCGCCAGTTGGTTCGTTTCGAACTTCGGCAAAGGAAGAATCGTTAATTGCCTGAGCAGGCGAGTGCTCGGACTATTTTTCTTGCCGTACCAAGCGATCGCTGTTCGTGTCCTTGGCATGACCCCCATGCCGCATCATGCGTCGAAAGCTCATTGAGATATGCGCACGCCTGATGTGTCCGATCGACTCCCAGTCGCCGATCTCCGCCGCGGCCAGGACCTCCTCCATTTCGCGCCGGAAGGCCGTGAACTCCTCCACCAAACCTAGTTGCGGCATCATCTTCAGGACGACACGCGCCACCTGGAAATACAGTCTCTCGCTGATCTCGCGCAGCGGCTGGTTCCCTGTCATGGCGGTCAGTTCAGAGAAGAAATCCATGTTCAGTTGCAGGAAAGCCCGCTGATCCGGATTGAGCATATCGGAATCACAGCGTGCAATCAGTGCCCGGATTCGGTCCAGGTCGGCGGCCGTCCGCGGGATCGGCGAAAGCTTGCCGACCAAAAGCGCCAGTTCCAGACGCAGGTGATAGACCTGCTGCAATTCCTCGATATCGACATCGGTGACTATGGTGCCGACGCCGTGGACGGATTGAACCAGACCCTCGGATTCGAGGCGCGCCAGCACGCGGCGGACCGGCGTGCGGCTGATCTCGAATTCCTGCGCGAGTTCTTCCTCGGAGAGCCGGCTTCCCGGCGGGTAGTCGAGCAGGCAGATGCGATCACGCAGGATCCGGTAGATACGCTCGAACCGTTCCCGCGCCGAAAGCGGTCGTGGCGCGTCTACGATCGCGGTGGTGGCCGAGGCATCCGTCTCCAGCGTCATCCAGCCTCCAGGACAGCGTGCAGGAACTGGCGCGTCCGCTCGTTCTTAGGGGCACCGAACAATTCGCCTGGCGGTCCCTGCTCGCATATCTTGCCCTGGTAGAAGAAGCAGACGCGATCGGAAAATTCCTTGGCGAAGCCCATCTGGTGCGTGACCATAAGCATCGTCAAATCATGCTCGCGGCCGATTTGCCTTATCACTTGCAGCACTTCGCCGACAAGTTCCGGGTCGAGCGCGGAGGTCACCTCGTCGAACAGCATGATCTTGGGCCGCATCGCCAGCGCCCTGGCGATGGCGACGCGCTGTTGCTGGCCGCCGGAGAGCTGGGAAGGATAGTGGTCCTTCTTCTGTGACAACCCGACCATGTCGAGAAGCTCGGCCGCCCTCGCCTCGGCATCGGCCCGCTTCATGCCAAGCACGGTTATCGGCGCCTCGATGCAGTTGGCCATCGCCGTCATGTGCGGAAACAGATTGAAGGACTGGAAGACCATGCCGATCTTCGCCCGGATGCGGCGGATGTGAGCAAGGTTGGCAGGCACCAGCTTTCCATTCTGCTGCATATGCGTCAGCGGCTCGCCCTCGACCCAGATGACGCCGTCATTGATCGTCTCCAGCGTCATCAGCATGCGCAGCACGGTGGTCTTGCCGGAACCGGACGGACCGATGACGGAAACCTTCTCGCCGCGCGCGATTTCGAGGTTCAGGCCGTCGAGAACAGTCAACGCGCCGTAGCGTTTGGAAACATTGTCGAAGCGGACCATCGGTTGTTCCGTCATCGCGCGTTCCTCCGGTTGAGCAGGCGTTCAAGGGCACGAATAAGCGCGGCCGAAACCAGGCTCATCGCGAGGAAGAACAGGCCGACCAGTGTGATAGGTTCGGTGTAGCGGAATGTCTCGGAGCCGATGATCTTGGCTGTCTGCATGAGTTCCAGCACGGCGATGGCCGAAAGCAGCGGCGTCTCCTTGAACAGCGCGACGAGATAGTTGCCGAGTGCCGGCACGATCGGCGGGATGGCCTGCGGAATGATGATGTCGCGAAAGGTCGTCCAGGACGAGAGATTGAGCGCGATCGAGGCTTCCCATTGGCCTCGATGGATATTGTCGAAGCCCGCTCGATAGACCTCCGAGCAGTAGGCGGCATAGTGGATACCGATCGCCAGAACACCGGCCGTGAACGCGTCGAGCACAAGGCCGAATTTCGGAAAGACGAAATAAACAAAGAAGATCTGGATGAGCAGTGGCGTCGAGCGGATCAGTTCGACCAGCACCGAGATCGTCCAGCCTGTCCACGGCACGGCGATGCGGATCACCGCCAGGATCAGGCCGAGCGAGGCCGCGATGGCGAAACCAAGCAGCGTCGCCTCTATGGAGATGACGGCGGCGCGGGCCAGCACCGGCAGGATCTCGAGGGCAAAACTCCAATCCCAGATCATGCTGCCTTTCCTCGTGCCAAGCCGAGCGAGGCTCGCCTTTCGAGAAGCCGCATGCCGATGGAGACGGTGAGCGACATGGCGAGATACATCAGCAGCACCAGCGTGAAGATCGGAATGGTCTTGAACGTGTTCTGGTTCATCTGCTGCGCCTTGAAGGCGAGGTCGGACAGCGTGATCAGCGACACCAGCGCGGTCGACTTCAGCAGTTCGATGAACAGATTGCCCCAGGGCGGGATCATGGCGATGAAGGCTTGCGGCAGGATGATCCGGCGCAGCATCTGCGCACGGCTCATGTTGAGCGCCGTTCCCGCTTCCCACTGGCCGCGCGCGACCGACTGGATGGCGCCGCGCACGCATTCGGATCCGTAGGCCCCAACGTTCAGGCCAAGCGCCAGAACGGCGACGAGAAATGCGTCGAGCGTGACGCCGAATTGCGGCAGCACGAAAAACAGCCAGAACAACTGCACCAGCGCCGAGGTGCCACGAAAGATCTCGACATAGACCGTCGCCAGCCATCTGAGCGGCGCCGGACCATACATGCGTGCCAACGCGGCGAGCACGCCCATGACGACCGCCAGTAGGCTGCCTAGGACTGCGATCTCGATCGTCAAGGCGGCGCCCTGCAGCAGTCCCGGCAGGAACAGGCTGTATGTTGCCTGCGTGGCCAGCACGGCGATCAGGGCCAGCGAGACGACCAGCATGCCAACGAGCGTGCGGATACCCATCTGCTTCTCCGAGGAAAAAAGGGGGCGGCGCTCTCACACCGCCCAGCAGTTGGGAACTTATTCGCCCTTGCAGAGCTGCGCGGTTGTCTTATTGGGCAGATAGTCCTTGCCGAAGCCGAGCGGTTCGACCAGCGCAATGTGTTCCGGCGAGCCGATGAATTTCTTCAGTTCGGCATTGAACGCTTCCTGCAGATCGGTGTCTTCCTTGCGGAAGCCGAAGCCGCCATGCCCCTTCACCGACTTGCCGGCAACCTCGCCGAAGGGCTTGGTCGATTCGACGCCATCGGCCTTCTTGGCCATATCGGCGATCGACAATGCGGTAAGCGCGGCGGCGTCGGCGCGCCCTGCCTGGACGGCGGCGACGAGACTGGACTGGTCGGGCAAGGCGACGATCTGCCCCGCCGCGACACCTGCATCCTTGGCGTATCCGCCCTCGACCGCGCCCGCCATCACGGCGAGCTTGAGGTCCGGATTATCCTTGATGCTCGAATAATCCTTTATGCCCTTCGGATTGCCCTTGGTCACCAACATGGCCTGGCCGATACCGTAGGACGGTTCGGAGAAATTGATCTCGGCACACCGCTTCGGATTGATGAACATGCCGGCGGCGATGATGTCGAAGCGCCCGGCCTTCAGACCTGGGATGAGCGAGCCGAATTCGGTCAGCACGCCGTCGACCTGCGCAATACCCATCTTGGCAAGCACCGCCTTGGCGACCTCAGGCGCTTCACCGGTCAATTTGCCGTCGGGCGTCGCAAAACCAAACGGCGCCTCGTTGGCGAAGCCGACACGGATGTAGCCGTCCTTCTTGGCCCGCTCGAGGGTCGTCTCCGCATGGGCCGGCAACGCCGTGAATGCGGTCGCGGCGAGCGCAAAGCCGGCGACCACCTTCACAACCGTGCGGCGAGATATCTGTGACATGAGCATGCATTCCCCTTTTCTTTTTGACGATTGCCTTGGCTCGGATGACGTTTCTCCTCCGTCGCAGCGAGCATGTAAGACGTATACAACTGATCTAGACATATCGCAAGACACGCTGTACGAATCCTGAAAAGTCCGCGCATTTGGATCGGGTGTACGGTCGAATAGCCGATAGTTGTGCACAATTATGCTATTTTTCTCGAATTGACGCGGCGGTCAGGGGAAACGGGTTTGAGCGGCTCAGCCAGCTTCACAACGGCAGAATATGCACGGCGCCTGGCAGGCGTGAAGCGGCGCATGGAAAAGGCTGGCTTCGATCTCATCATCTGTCAGGACCCGGCAAATATGTGCTGGCTGACCGGCTATGATGGGTGGTCCTTCTACGTGCCGCAGTGCGTGCTCGTCCATCTGGAGGAAGATCGGCCGATCTGGTTCGGCAGGGCGCAGGATGCCAGAAGCGCCTGCATGACCACCGGCCTGCCCGAAGAAAACATCGTTTCGTTCTCGGAGCGTCTGGTGCAGCAGCCCGTCGAGCATCCCTATGACGAGCTCGCCGGTCTGATCCGGACACGCGGTTGGGGACGGGCGCGGATCGGCGTGGAAATGGATGCGCACTATTACACGGCGCGCTGCCATGCCCATCTCGTCGGCGGCCTGCCCGAAGCGAACCTCGCCAACAACCACGACCTGGTCAACTGGGCCCGGCTGGTGAAATCGGACACCGAACTGGCGTTGATCCGCCAGGCCGGCGCGATCTGCAGCAATGCCATGAACCGCGCCATCGAAAAGATGCGCCCGGGCGTGCCGCAGAACCACGTGATTGCCGAAATCTATCATGCGCAGATCATGGGCGTGCCGGGCGCCGGCGGCGACTACGCCGCGATCTGTCCGCTGATGCCGGTCGGCGAAGGCACGAGCACACCGCACCTGACCTGGTCGGACGCGCCGCTCCCCGACAGCGGGCTGGCCATCGTCGAGATCGCCGGCGTGCGGCGGCGCTACCACGCGGCGCTGACCAGGACCGTGCATTTCGGCAAGCCGCCGACCGCCCTCTCCGACATGGCCAAGGTGATCGTCGAAGGCGTCGATGCCGGTCTCGATCTGGCACGGCCCGGCAACACCTGTGAACAGGTCGAGGCCGCATGGCAGGGGGTGCTGCGCAGAAACGGACTGAAGAAGGAAAGCCGCGTCGGCTATCCCGTCGGCCTCGCCTATCCGCCGGATTGGGGCGAACGCACCGCAAGCCTCAGGCCTGGCGACAAGACCGAGCTGCAGCCTGGCATGTGCTTCCACTTCATGGCCGGCGTATGGCTCGACGATTTCGGCGTCGCCATTTCCGAATCCTTCGTCGTTACCGAAGCCGGCGGCGAACGGCTTTGCGACGTGGCCCGCGATCTCATCGTCATTGACTGACCACCACCCGACAGCCGGTAACTTCAAGGATACCCAATGGACCGCAATCCCTTTTCCGAAGCAGAAATCGCCGGCCGCTTGTCGAAGGTGTGCACTGCGCTGGCAGAGCGCGGGCTTGATGCAGCTATCTTCTCTGCGCCGGAAAACATCTTCTACCTCACGGGCCTCGACCATTGGGGCTACTTCGCGCCACACTTCCTGATCATCCCGCTCGGCGGTCGACCGGTTCTAGTCACCCGGTCGATGGAAAAGGTGACGATCGAGAACCAAGTGAAGGCGGCGGATTTCCGCGGCCATTCCGACAGCGAGACAGCTGCCGACCTTGCCGCGCGTGTCCTTGCCGAGCTTGGCCTGACGGGCAAGCGCATCGGTCTCGAGCACTGGACGTCGGGCCTCAGCCACGGCCTCGCCCTAAAGCTCGAGGCGCAGGCCAACGCCAAATGGAGCGATGTCTCCGGGCTGGTCGACAGGATGCGGCTGGTGAAGAGTGCCGAGGAGCAGGCGCTGATGCGCCGCGCTGCAAAGGTTACGGATGCCGCTGCCGGTGCAGCGATCGCGGCGATTTCCGACGGGGCTGCCGAGCAGGAGGTCGCTGCCCAATGCGTGGCGGCGATGATCCGCGCCGGCGGCCACGCGCCGGGCTTCGGCCCGTTCATCCGTCCCGCCGCCAGGCTTGGCGAAGAGCATACGACCTGGGGCGACGGCATCTACCGCGCCGGCGAGCCGGTCTTCGTCGAACTGTCCGGCTGCATCTCGCGCTATCACGCGCCGCTCGGCCGGCTGATCCGCATCGGCAGCATCAAGGATGAAGACGCGGCGATGGCCGAGGTCACAGCCAAGGCATTCGATGCCGTCGTCAAGGCGCTCAAGCCTGGCGTCAGGGCGCGCGACGTCTACGGTGCCTGGCAGGGCGCCGCAGACGAAGCAGGTCTCTCGCATTATCGCCGCCACCATTGCGGCTACCTGGTCGGCATCGGCCAGCCGCCATCCTGGACCGGCGGCAACTCGGTGACCGGCCTGAGGCACGATTCCGATCTCGAGATCGAGACGGGGATGAGCTTCCATATCCTTTCCTGGCTGATGGGCACCGGCCGCGGCGACCATTTCATCTCAAACACCGTGCTGCTGACCGACGCGGGCGCTGAAGTGCTGACCCGCACCCCGGCCGGCTCGATCGTCCGCTAGACCATGAACATGTCGCGCTATTCGGCGTTCTCGATTTTCCGTAACGGCCTGTCCGGCCAGAAGAACTGGCAGCGCGCGTGGCGCGCGGCAGAGCCGAAGCCGGCTTACGATGTGATCATCGTGGGCGGTGGCGGACATGGGCTGGCCACCGCCTTCTATCTCGCCGAGAACCACGGCATCCGCAATGTCGCCGTGCTGGAGAAGGGCTATATCGGCGGCGGCAATGTCGGCCGCAACACCACGGTGATCCGTTCCAATTATCTGCTCGACGGCAACACCCAATTCTACGAATTCTCGGTCAAGCTATGGGAAGGCCTGTCGCAGGCGCTGAATTTCAACGTCATGTTTTCGCAGCGCGGCCAGATCGTCACCGCCCATTCGGCGGATCAGCTCGACACGTTCAGCCATCGCGCCAACATCATGCGGCTGAACGGCATCGATGCCGACATTCTCGACCGCGAGGAGGTGCGGCGGCTCGTGCCCTATCTCGATTTTTCCGACACAGCGCGGTTTCCGATCCACGGCGCGATCCTGCAGGGCCGCGCCGGCACCGCCCGCCACGATGCCGTCGCCTGGGGTTATGCGCGCGCCGCCGACGGCCATGGCGTCGACATCATCCAGAACTGCGAGGTGACCGGCTTCGTCCGCGATGGCGACAGGATCGTCGGCGTGGAGACGAGCAAGGGCCGCATCGGCGCCGGCAAGGTCGGGTTGGCAGTCGCCGGCCACACCTCAGTGCTCGGACAGAAGGCCGGCCTGGAACTGCCGATCGAAAGCCACGTGCTCCAGGCTTTCGTCACCGAACCGCTGAAGCCGCTGGTCGACCATGTCGTCGCCTACGGCGCCGATCATTTCTATGTCAGCCAGTCCGACAAGGGTGGGCTTGTCTTCGGCGGCAATCTCGACGGCTACAATTCCTACGCCCAGCGCGGCAATCTCGGCGTCGTGCGCGAGGTGGCCGAGGCCGCGGTCGCGCTGATGCCCTGCATCTCGCGCGTCAGGCTGCTGCGCCATTGGGGCGGTGTCATGGACATGACGCCCGACGCCAGCCCGATCATCTGCCCGACGCCGATCGATGGGCTCTATCTCAACGGTGGGTGGTGCTATGGCGGCTTCAAGGCGACACCGGCTTCTGGCTGGTGTTTTGCGCACACGCTGGCGACCTGCAAGCCGCATCCATTGATCGCCGCCTATGGGCTCGACCGTTTCCGTACCGGCCACACGCTCGACGAGGCTGGAGCCGGCCCCGCGGCCTGGCTGCAATAGGAGCAAGACGAATGCTTCGCATCGAATGTCCGTGCTGCGGCCCGCGCGATCATGACGAGTTCCGCTATGGCGGCGACGCTTCGGTTATGCGTCCGAGTCATGACGATCCGGACCCGGAGGCGTGGTACCGTTATGTTTATGTGCGCAAAAACCCGCCCGGGCCACATAGCGAGTTCTGGCAACATATGACCGGCTGCCGGCAATGGCTGGTCGTCGAACGCGACACCCGCAACCATTCCATCCTCTCCGTCGGCTTCGCCAGGACATAGAAGCATGAACTCGAGCGACAGACGTTTGCCGGCCGGTGGCCGTATCGATCGTGCGCTACCGATCGACTTCAGCTTCGATGGCCGCAAGCTGTATGGCTATCAAGGCGACACGCTGGCTTCGGCCCTGCTGGCCAACGGCGTCACACTCACCGGACGCAGTTTCAAGTATCACCGGCCGCGCGGCATCTTTTCGGCCGGACCCGAAGAACCGAACGCGCTGGTCACGCTCGGGGCTGGTGGACGACGCGAACCCAACATGCCGGCAACTACGCTCGAACTGGCGCAAGCCATGATCGCCGAAAGCCAGAACCGGTGGCCCTCGCTCGGCTTCGACCTGCAGAGCATCAACGGGCTGTTTGCGCCGTTCCTTTCCGCCGGCTTCTACTACAAGACCTTCATGGGGCCGTCGCGGCGCGCTTGGATGTTCTATGAGCATTTCATCCGCCGGGCGGCAGGCCTGGGCCGAGCCGGCGCCGAGCCCGATCCCGGCCGCTATGAGACGCGGCATGCATTCGCCGACGTCGCCGTCGTCGGCGGCGGCCCGGCCGGCCTCTCGGCGGCGCGCGCGGCGGCGGCCGCGGGCGCCAGGGTCGCCCTCATCGAGCAGGATTTTCTGCTCGGCGGCCAGTTGCTGTCGGAGCGCCCCGATGGCGAGGCGGCAGCCTGGCTGAAGGCGACCGAGGCCGAACTCATGGGCCTGCCCAACGTCGCTATGCTGCGCAAGACGATGGCATTCGGCACCTATGACGGCAACACGCTAGGTCTGATCGAACGAAACGACGATCCGGCCGAGGAAGGCGCTGCGCGGCAGGTCTTCACCATGCTTCGCGCCCGCTCCATCGTCCTTGCGGCGGGTGCCATCGAGCGACCGCTGGTGTTCTCCAACAATGACCGGCCTGGTGTCATGCTGGCATCGGCCGCCCGGGCCTACCTCAACCGCTTCGCCGTTCTGTCCGGCCAACGGATCCTGGTTGCCACCACCAATGACGGCGCCTATCGGACCGCCTTCGATCTTGCTGCCGCCGGTGCGGAGGTGACGGTCGCGGATCAGCGCGGCGACCCGACCGCCGCTCTGGCCGCGGAAGCCAGGCGCCTGAACATGACGATCCGATCCGGGGCCCAAATCGCCGGCCTGCGTGGCGGCCATGCGGTCAAGGCCGCGAAGCTTGCCGGGCCGGACGGCAATTCGGAAATCATGTGCGACCTTGTCTGCGTGTCCGGCGGCTGGTCACCGACGGTGCATCTCACCTCGCATCTCGGCGTCAAACCCGTCTATCGCGACGACATGGATGGCTTCGTTCCCGGCGGCCTTCCGGCGGGCCATTTTGGTGCCGGCTCGATGATGGGCCGCTTCTCGACCGCCGACGCCATCGACGGCGGACACCATGCCGGTATCCAAGCCGCAGCTTTCTGCGGAAAATCGGCAGCCGCACCGGCTCCCGCGAGGCTCGATCTCGGCGAAGCCGCTCCCGACGCGTTCCGCGCAATCCCCTTTGTCGGCCGCGGAAAGGTTTTTGTCGATTTCCAGATGGATGTGACCACCAACGACATCGAATTGGCGCATCGCGAGGGCTATGAATCGGTCGAGCACCTGAAGCGCTACACCACGCTCGGCATGGGCACCGATCAAGGCAAAACCAGCAATTTTGCAGCACTTTCGGCCATGGCGGCGCTGCGCCACGAGACGATCCCGCAAACCGGGACCACGACCTTTCGACCACCCTACGCGCCCGTCGCCATCGGCGCGCTCGCCGGCCGCGCCGTCGGCCACCATTTCAAGCCGTTTCGCCTTACGCCGATGCATGACTGGCATGTGGCGAATGGCGCCGACATGCTCGCGGTGGGGCTGTGGGTGCGTCCGTATTTCTACCGCGCCGCCGGCCGCGACGTGAACGAAGCCTATGTCGCCGAGATGCGCATGTTGCGCGGGGCCGCGGGGCTGATGGACATTTCAACCCTCGGCAAGATCGACGTGCAAGGGCCGGATGCGGCCATTTTCCTCGACCGTGTCTATGCCAACGGCTTTGCCAAGCTGCCGGTCGGCCGCGCCCGCTACGGAGTCATGTTGCGCGATGATGGCATCGTCTTCGATGATGGCACTACCACACGGCTGTCGGAAAGCCGGTTCTTCATGACCACCTCGACCGCCAAGGCGGCGGATGTCCTGTCGCGGCTGGAATTCCTGCTCGACACCGCCTGGCCGGATCTGCGCGTCGCCGTCACCTCGGTCAGCGACGAATGGGCGGCGATGTCGGTCGCCGGACCGAGGAGCCGCGATATCCTTGCCGCCGCCTTTCCGCAACTCGACGTCTCAAACGATGCGCTGCCGCATATGGGACTTGCCGAAGGTGAGTTCGGCGGCCGGGCGTTGCGGATCATGCGCCTCAGCTATTCGGGTGAACGCGCCTACGAGATCTATGTCGGCGCAACTGCCGGCGAGACGGTCTGGCGCCATTTGCTTGAGGCGGGCGCGCCCTTCGACCTGAGACCCTACGGGGTCGAGGCGCTGGGCGCGCTGCGGGTCGAAAAGGGCCATGTCGCCGGACCCGAAATCGATGGCCGCACCACACTCGACGATCTCGGTCTTGGCCGCATGGTCGGAAAACGCGCAGGTTTTGTCGGTGATGTCTTGCGACGGCGTCCGGCATTTCAAGCTTCCGACCGTCAGCGCCTGGTTGGCTTGGAATGCACCGAAGAGGGCAAGCGCCTTCGTGGCGGTGCGATATTGTTCATGCCCGGCGATACCGTCGCGGGGCATGGACGCGGCCGCATAACATCGGTCACTTTCAGCCCGGAGCTCGACCGCTATGTCGGCCTCGCCCTGCTGGCAGGCGATGTCGCGGTGGAGGGAAGCGAAGTCCTCGCCACCTATCCGATGAAGGCTGAAACCGTTCGCGCCCGCATCGTCTCGCCCGTCTTCCTGGATCCGAAAGGAGAGCGGCTGCATGGCTGAGGCTCTGGTATCGAAAGATTTCACTCTGTCAAGGTCCGACTGCCCGATCGTTCAGGTCGAGGGCTGGGACGGGATGCTGGCCCGGTTTGAGCTGAACGTTTCCCAAATGCTGGGCACTGCCCTGCCGGTCTCGGTTGGCGAGACGGTCCGCCATGCCGACACGCTCATCGTTCGGGTCTCCCCCCGCCGTCTCTGGCTGATGATGGAGACGGATGCAAAACCGCCGCAGCCCGCGATCGATCCCGAACTGGGCTGTTCGGTTCCCCTCGGCGAGGGACGCGTGCGCTTCAGCTTGAGCGGCGCGCGCATCCTGGAAATCCTCTCCGGCTGCATCGCAGTCGACTGGCGCGCGCCAGGCGCAGCGCCGGGCCGCGCAATTCAAACGGCCTTGCATCACGTACCGGTGCTTGTCCTGCGCACGAGCGAGACCAGCTGCGTCATGATCGTGCCGCGAAGCTTTGCGCGCAGCCTTGCGGACTGGATCGCCGACAGCGCCAGCAAGCGTTCTTCGCCCGGAATTAAAGCGCGCAATTAACTGCCCGCTGGCCGACAAGATGGAACCGTTTCTCAACCCGTCCACTCAAGCAGCACGAGGCCCGGGTGTTGGTGCCCGCCGGCTGTTGGTGGCCGAAGACGAATAGCTGGTGGCGGAAAGAGATGCCGCCGCACCGGTCGCCGACGCTTTGGAGCACCAAGCCATCTCATTCATCTTCGTAAGCGCGTATTCGGCCGACGATTTCCAGGTTCCGGCAAAGCCGTTGGCTATGCCTTGTCCCGACAGCTCAATACACCCTTGGCACTTGCTGCCTTGCGCTCCGCTTTGACAAGCAAGCCCCGGCTGAAGCACAACGCGTCGATGCCTGCACCGGTTCATTCCGGTCGTTGCGAAACCGGCCGCCACCACTACCCGGCAAACCGCGAACAGGCTTTGATCTATCGCAAACGCATGGCCTAATCGCGCCGCACCCGTAAGTTCACACGAAGCAATCAGGCTGCTTTCTGGTTCCGGCGGGTCGATCTGGACGCGCGCGACCAACGTCTGCGGCTGGATGGGTGCGATGCGCGCGGGTCGACTTCCCGATGCGGAACGCCGCGAAAAGCGGATCCGCGGGTGAATTGGTGGAACGTTATCGTTGAACAGTTCGTTCCGTCGTCACAGCGATCCGGCGGGGGTCTTTTGCAAACCGATAGGAGATTGCCATGAAAGTCGGCGACTGCATGACGAGGGACGTCAAAATCGCAAATCCTGAACACTCGATTCGAGATGTAGCCCAGATGATGGGCAGCCTCGATACCGGCGTGATGCCCGTCGGCGACAACGATCGGCTGGTTGGCATGATCACCGACCGTGATATCGTGGTCCGCGGCGTAGCGTTGGGCAATGGGCCGGATGCCAAGGTGCGCGACGTCATGAGCGTTGGGGACATCAAATACTGCTTCGATGACGAGGATATCGAGCATGTCCTTGCGAACATGGGCGACTTGCAGGTGCGCCGGCTTCCCGTTCTCAACCGCGACAAACGGCTTGTCGGCATCATCTCCCTTGGCGACCTCGCGAAAAATGGAGAAGCGGCGGAAGCTGGGGAGGCTTTGGGTGGCATATCAATGCCAGGCGGAGAACATTCACAAACCGCCCATTAGAGTTCGCGGAGTGTGGGCCGGCGCTGCTGCAATCCTGTCACGCCGCCTACGCCCCGATGCTTTCGGGCCATAACGCCTTGACATCCTTGGGCAGGCCATCGCGCACTTTCGCCGACTGGCCTAGATCGATGTGATGGGCAAGTGCCTTGAATACTGTTCTGGCCGCGTCGCCGGCGTTTACCGGTCGTCCGGACTTCAGGCCTTCGTTTATGGTGTCGAAGAACTCTTCGACAGAGCGATGTCGGTTCGGCACATTGGACGGCTGGTATTGGTCGTAATATGCACCACGGATCATAAGCGGCAGCTCCGCGCCAAGCTTGGCACCCAGTTCCGCGGGCAGCCTGTCGCGTAAGGCGCGCAGAACCACACCAAGCGCATGCCATGCGAGTTGTCGATCCGGGCCGAGATCGTCCATGATCTCGTTCAACCAGATATTGGTGATCTGAACGGTTTTGTCGAAAACGTCGAGGCCATTTGCGCTCATCGTAATCTCCCGGATAAAAGCGCGCCCCGCGCACCCTGCTTCAGTTGGAACGTCCGACTGAAACTATTGTTTCGTTCTCCGGGCCGGGTGTGCGAGCGCGGTTGCCCGTAGCGCGATCGGGGTGGCCCCAAGTGGCGAAGGACCAAACGCTGCCCCAGGCGCCGTCGGAACTTTTGGATCAAGATCATTGGATCAAGGATCAATTGCGTCTCTGACGCGTTCCCGCCTTTTGGGGCGCGAATCAGTTGGGTCCCCTATCCGAGAAGGGAGAAAGCGATGCCCGACAAGAAAACCATCGAAAGGGCGCGACGGGATAAGCGCCAAGGCAAGTCGCCAAGCACGCAAGCGGGCGAGTTCGTGCGTGAGGAGATTGATGAGATTCGCAGTGGCAAGCACGGCGCGCGTTCCACAAAACAAGCGATCGCCATCGGCCTTTCCGAAGCGCGCCGCGCCGGGGTCGACCTACCCCCGCCAAAGAAGGGTAAGGTCAAGGAGAGCACGCGAAAAAGCGCTGAATATGCCCACGAAGTCGGCCAAGGTGAACGCAAACCCAAGCCCCGGCCGAAGGTTTCTAAGGCCGTGTCTGAGGTCCTCCAGCACGAACCGAAAAGCAGTGCGTCTCGCAAGGCGCTGTCGCGACAAACCAGGGAAGCGGCTTCGCAACGGACCGCTGAAGAGCGATCGGCCTCTGCCAAGAAAGCGGCCGCGACGAAAGGCGCAGCCGGGCGCTCGGCGGCCGCGCGGAAAGCTGTGGAGACCAAAGGCGCTCAAGGCAGGAAGCAAGCGGCGAAGAAGGCAGCCAGAACGCGTGCCACCCGCAGTTAGCCACAGATTGCCTTGACGGACGCCTGCTGGACGAAGAACCTTTGCAAGACCGTTGACGGGTATGGCCATCGCACAAACTTCGTCATCAAACACTCGACCGCGGTCGGGGTGCGTCACCGTGTTCGGAGGATCCGGCTTTCTTGGGCGAAGGATCGTCAGGCATCTCTTGGATCACGGGCTTATCGTTCGTTCAGCCTCCCGCCATCCCGCGCATGCGCGACCGGGGTGGGCTCATGGCAAGTCCTTTAGCGCAGTCAAAGCCGATATCCTCGATCGAAGCCAAGTTGCAGCGGCCGTTTCGGATGCAGCAACGGTAGTCAACGCAGTCAGCCTCTATTCCGAACATGGAGACGTTACTTTCGAACGCATCCACGTCGAGGCCGCTGCCCAATTAGCGGACGCGGCGCGGGAAGGTGGCGCCGAACGATACATACAGATATCCGGCATCGGCTCCGACTCACGTTCGCAGTCCAGTTACATCAGGGCGCGAGGGCAAGGTGAGGAGGCCGTCAACGTCGGATTTCCGGGCGCGACTATCGTCCGCCCTGCGGTGATGACCGCAACAGACGACAGGTTTTTGACAACGATCACGAGATTGTTGCCCATCCTTCCCGCATATCCGCTGTTCGGCAATGGCGATACCCGCCTCCAGCCAGCATCCGTTGAAGACGTTGCCGAAGCCATCGCGCGGATCGCCTCCGGAGGCGCCGACGCCCGTCTGTTCGAGTTCGGTGGACCGCGTGTCTACACTTATCGAACCCTGGTGCTGGAAGTCGCTCAATTGCTTGGCATCAAGACACGATTGGTGCCGGTTCCATTTGTCTTATGGCGCATTCTTGCCACTTTCGGCGAGTTCATCCCCGGCGCACCGCTGACACGCAATCAGGTCGACCTCATGCAGATCGACACCGTTGCGGACACCCAGCTGCCGGGATTACGCGACCTCGGAATAGAACCTCATGACATCGACCAGGTGCTGCGATCTGCAATCGTGCCGGCAGCCAGAACGCGCGCCAGCCGCCGCTAGCCCCGCTCGCTACCAATTGTCCCTGGATATTCCCTGCCAAAGGCAAGCAGGAACCTGCTCCGGCGCTCCCGGGTCGGAAAATGACCGACACCCGGCAAGAGTTCACGTTCACAACTGGCCGCAAAATGACGCGGTCGTCATCGCCGTGCAACGTCAGCATCGGCACCGAGATGACCTCCGCCTCAACTGCTTGCGCGCGAGCTCGCCATAGTGTGAATCGGGCTCGGCCTCGCCCCAGCCGCACGCGATAAGAATGCAGCGTCACGTCCGCCCAGTCGGGATCTTCGAAGGACTTCGCTACCCGTTCGAACAGCGCATCGTCGAACCATGGAAGCCTACTCAGGGGCAACACATTAGGGACACCACACTGCAGCGGCAGGGACACCACACTGCAGCGGCCGCCCAACCCTGCGCAATCGGGTTTGTTCCTTTTGGCCATGAGCCGCCTCGATCCGGCGAGGGAACCAACCGCAGCCTTGCTGGTTCGGAAGCCAACAGCGGAGCCTCGCCATGCCCAATGCAGCGGAAATTCTCGTCGACACCTTGATTGCCTGGAACGTCGAAGTCGTGTTCGGGCTCCCCGGCGACGGCATCAACGGCGTCATGGAGGCGCTGCGCAAAAGCCAGGACAGGATATCCTTCGTCCAGGTGCGACACGAGGAATCGGCCGCGTTCATGGCTTGCGCCTACGCCAAATGGACAGGCAGGCTCGGCGTGTGCCTGGCAACATCCGGACCCGGCGGCACCCATCTTCTCACCGGCCTCTACGACGCCAAGCTCGACCAGGCGCCGGTGCTGGCAATCACCGGCATGCAGTTCCATGACCTGATCGAGACTTTCACGCAGCAGGATGTCGATCTTACTCGAGTTTTCAACGACGTCAGCGTCTACAACGTCCAGGTCTCGGACGCCGCGCATATGGAGAACGTAGCAAGCCTCGCCTGCCGCACAGCGCTTGCCCGCAAGGGCGTCGCCCATCTTTCGATCGCCAGCGATATCCAGGAACAGCCCGCCGACGCGGCCAAGCGATCCAAGCGCAACCGCCCGGCGCACACGCCGCAGGACATGTTCGCACCTCACTGTCTCGCGCAAGATGCGGAGTTGGACAAAGCCGCGGCCGTCCTCAATGATGCAGGGCGCGTGGCGATCCTAGCGGGGCGCGGAGCCATCGGCGCGGCGGTGGAGCTCGAGGAAACGGCGCGGCTGATGCAGGCGCCGATCGTCAAGGCGCTGCTCGGCAAGGCGGTGCTGCCGGACGACCATCCCTACACCACCGGCGGCATCGGCATTCTGGGCACCTTGCCATCACAGGAGGCGATGGAGGCGTGCGACGCCGTCCTCATCGTCGGCTCGACCTTCCCTTACATCGAATATTATCCGCAGCCGGGCACAGCGCGTGGCATCCAGATCGATTGCGACGCGCAGCGTATCGGCCTGCGCTTCCCCGTCGAGGCCGGCCTGGTCGGCGACGCGGCCGAGACATTGCGCGCCCTCAACAAGCGGCTGAAGCAGAGGGCGAGTAAGGAATTCCTGGCGACGGCGCAAAGCTCGATGCAAAGATGGCGCGAGATGATGCGTCAATCCAAAGATGGCTCGGCGCATCCGCTCAAGCCTCAGCACGTCGCACGGGCATTCGGCGAACGCCTCGCCGAGAATACGGTACTGGCGACTGATTCCGGCCAGAACACCGAGCTTGCCGCCCGCCATGTCGATCTCCGCGCTGGCCAGGCCTTCGGCGTCTCGGGCGCGCTCGCCTCCATGTCCTGCGGTCTCAGCTATGCGATCGCCGCCGGCATCGCCTTTCCCGGCCGCCCGATCGCGGCGATCGTCGGCGACGGCGGGCTTGCCATGCAGCTCGGCGAGTTTTCCACGGCGGTGCGCTACGGCATCCCGCTGAAAATCCTGGTCATCAAGAACAACATGCTGAACCAGATCGCCTGGGAGCAGATGATGTTTCTCGGCAACCTGCAATTCGGCTGCGAATTGCAGCCGATCGATTTCGCCAAGGCCGCCGAGGCGATGGGCGGAAAAGGTTTCAGCATCGAGCGGGCGGAGGAGGTCGAGCGCGTGCTGGACCAAGCTTTCGCCACCAGCGGCCCGGTGATCATCGAGGCGCTGGTCGACGCCTATGAGCCGATGATGCCGCCAAAAATGCCACCCGACTACGCCAAGAACTTCCGCAAGGCGCTGCCCCAGACTCCGGGTCGCGGTGAGATCGAGGAAAACGTCGCCCGGGAGCCAGCCAAGACGATGATGGAGGCAGGAGAATAGGAGGGAATTCCGATGCTTGATCTTTCCCGCGAGCGCCGTCGGATGGTCGATGTTCATCTCGGCCGCCGCGGCATCCATGATCGGGAAATCCTGGCGGCGATGCGCGAGGTCCCCCGCGAAGTCTTCGTGGATCCCGGCTACGAGGAATTCGCCTATGAGGATGGACCGCTGCCGATCGCGGAAGGCCAGACGATATCGCAGCCTTACATCGTTGCCTTCATGCTGGAGATGGCGGAAATCGGCCCGGGCGACCAGGTGCTCGAGGTGGGCACAGGATCGGGCTACGCAGCCGCCGTCATGAGCCGGATCGTCGACCATGTCTACACGATCGAACGCCACACAGCGCTGGCCGAAACCGCACGGCACCGCTTTCAAAGACTAGGCTACGGCAACATCGAAGTTCGGACCGGCGACGGCACCAGAGGCTGGCCGGAAGCGGCGCCCTTCGATGCCATCGTGGTCGCGGCGAGCGGGCCGGGCGCGCCGCTGGCCTTGCAGCAACAGCTCGACGTCGGCGGCAGGCTGGTCATCCCGGTGGGCGACGATCCCGACGAGCAGCGCCTGCTCAAGGTAACCCGCACGGGCGCCTCGACCTACAACGAGGAGGATTTCGGCGGGGTGCGGTTCGTCCCGCTCATCGGCGAACAGGGCTGGCGGGAGGAAAGCCGCCCGGCGACTGTCCGCGCGATTCCACTGGCGCGCCAGCGCAGCCTC
Organism: Mesorhizobium sp. B3-1-7; assembly: GCF_006439385.1. Classification (NCBI taxonomy): domain Bacteria; kingdom Pseudomonadati; phylum Pseudomonadota; class Alphaproteobacteria; order Hyphomicrobiales; family Phyllobacteriaceae; genus Mesorhizobium; species Mesorhizobium sp. B3-1-7. The sequence goes on along the minus strand of NZ_VFTL01000019.1, from coordinate 48,068 downwards.
CCGGAAATGATCGCCGCGGCCGCCGAGCCGCTGCCCGACTTCAACGATCCCGGCTTTGCCGAACCGTTCGACCGCTTCGCGGACCGGCGGATCGTCTTGCTCGGCGAAGCCAGCCACGGCACATCCGAATTCTACCGGGCGCGCGCGGCAATCACCAAAAGGCTGATCGAGAGACACGGCTTCACCATCGTGGCGGTGGAGGCCGATTGGCCCGATGCGGCTGCGATCGACCGCTATGTTCGCGGTAAGAGCACTTCCGCTGGCGCCGAGCGACCCTTCCTGCGCTTTCCGACCTGGATGTGGCGCAACACCGACGTCGCGGCATTCGTGGAGTGGTTGCGCGAGCACAATGACATGGTCAAGGCACTCCAGCCGCAAGCAGGCTTCTATGGCCTCGACATCTACAACATGCGCGCCTCGATCGCCGCCGTCCTGGAGTATCTCGACCGCGTAGACCCGGAAGCGGCAAAGGTTGCGCGCGAGCGCTATGGCTGCCTGACGCCTTGGCAGACCGAGCCGTCGACCTATGGCCGCGCCGCGCTGACCAGGGGTTACCGCGAATGCGAGGAAGCGGTTCTCGAACAATGCCGCGAGATGCTGGCGAGGCAGCTTGACGATACCGGACAAGACGGCGACGACCTCTTCGACGCCGCGCAGAATGCCCGTCTCGTCGCCTCCGCCGAGCATTATTACCGCACCATGTATTATGGCGGCGCGCAATCCTGGAATTTGCGCGATACCCATATGTTCGAAACGCTGGAGCATATCCTCGATGCGCGGGCCCCCAACGCGAAGGCTGTCGTTTGGGCGCACAATTCCCACATCGGCGACGCGCGCTACACCGAAATGGGCATCTCGCGCGACGAAGTGAATATCGGCCAGCTCTGCCGGCAGAAGTTTGGCGATGCCGTGGCACTCATCGGCCTGGGCACGCATGCAGGCACCGTCGCGGCAGCGACCGACTGGGACGGAGACATGGAAATCAAATCGGTGCGGCCCTCTCGCGAAGACAGCTACGAGCGGCTCTGCCACGACGCCGGCATTCACCGGTTCCTGCTTGACCTCGGGCACGACCCGGACCTGCGCGACCGCCTGACCGAGCGCCGGCTGGAACGATTCATCGGGGTGATCTACCGGCCGGAAACCGAACTGCACAGCCACTATGCCGACGCCTCGCTGGCGCGGCAGTTCGATGCCTTTGTGTGGTTCGATGAAACCAACGCGGTCACGCCGCTCGGACCCGAGCACGCTGCCGAAGGCGTGCCGGAAACCTATCCATTCGGCGTCTGACGCCGGAACATTCGGCATCCCTTCCAGTTTGGGAGGCCAGAGCAATTCCAGGAAAAGCGTGAGCGGTTTTCCGTCCGGAATTGCGTAAATCAAAGAGGTAGTGCGTTTCACCGTTTCCGTGAAACGGTGAAACGCGCTAATCGAGGAACGGCCATGAGCGGAAACCAGCACCCGAAATCGAAAAGACCGAGCGACGCCGATATGGAGAACGATCCCGGCATTGGAACCTCCAAGGGCACCATCAAGGAAGGTGATGAGTTGGAGCATGGCGAGAACACGGTCGAGGGAGATGTCGAGAACGACACCACCTCAACGGGCGGAATCAACCCGCGTCAGAAAATTCGCACGAACAAGTAGACTGTTTTCGCCCTCACGCCCGACCGTGCCAGCGGCCACCGGCATGGGCGGGATTCCAAAGGCGACGTTCTCCGAGGCTTTGCAACGCACTCAATCCATTCGAATCCAATGGAACAAACCTCTCAGCGCTCGATTGGGCGCAGACAAGCGCCAATGTCAGGCGCGACAGGAGGAAAGCATGGACCGGGAAGAACGCATCAGGCAACGCGCCCACGAGATCTGGGAACGCGAAGGCCGCCCCGATGGGCGTGAGCAGGAGCATTGGGATCAGGCCGTCCAGGAGATCGAATCGGAAGGCTCGGAAGCCGAGCGCGGCCCGGTGACACCGGATCCCGCGGTTGGCGTCGGCTCGGATCCGGCCACCAACAAGCCCGGCGGCTGAAGGCACGGCGACCAGCAATGCGTCGTATCGGTACACTTGTCGCGGCTCTGCTGATCGTGCTGATCGCCCTTTGGCTTTGGGCTGACCAGAACAGCGGACGCCCCAGCGGCGGCGCCCAGCAGCCGTCGCCGCACGCTATCGACCAAGGTGGCTGAGGTACGGCCAGCCTCACCGGCCGCCGTGTCGCGTTTCAGTTTTACAGCCTCGCGATCGAGCATGTCCGGATCGTTGCCGTATTTCCGGATCGGCGCCACCCCGCTTGGAATAGCGCTCGCGCGGAGCCTGCACTGATCACAGCCGTGTCGTCCGGCGACCCCGTGCTCGCCGGACGACACGGCTTTTCCATGCACCAAACGGCTCCTGAGCCAGGCGAGAACCCGATTGCCTTTACGATCCTGCGAACTTGCGCGGCGGCCCAACTCGCCTGCATCGTGGCGCCGGCATCACAGCTGCAGACGACATCATGCAGTTGCCAATCGGACAATTCAAAGAAGCGCCTCGTCCGGAGCGATCAGATATTCATCTTGGATGATCAGTGCCAAGGGTGTCCGCATCTCGGCCTCCGTTAGCCTACCGTGCCCTCCTTGGCTCGGGCTCGCGATTGTTCTCAGCGTGCCCGCCAGGAAAGCGCGGGATGTGTTGCTGCGCCGCGGTTGCGGCACTGCCGATGGGATTTGGACCAGCCTGCTCCTTGCCGAGACGGAGTTCTATCACGTCAGGGCTCGACAAGGCGGCGCGCGCCTCGAAGAGACGAAGAAACTCCGGTCTGAGCCCATCGCCCCGTGAATTTGCAAGCCTATGCAGTGACATGAAGGGATGCATCATCATACCTTTCACAGACGCCGCCTTCCCTCACATCGCGGTGGTTGCCCTTTCCTGCCTTGCTTTTTCGAAATCGACGGACAAGAGGACATCACCGCCGCCGCCACAAACCCGAACCGCCCAGCCGTCCTGACGCGGTTCAGCCGCATCGTCGAGCAGATCGATCGCCGAGCGCACCGCTTCATGGCGAGCAGCTTCGAGGTCGGGCAATTCAACGCCTTCGACCCGCCTCACACTGCCGCCGTCGCGATATTCGAATGTGTACGGACCTTGGCCCATATCGCTTTGCCGCTCGACGCCAGGCCGGCCTGCGTCAACCTTGCCGTCCGGTTCGTCTCGTTCTGCCGGGTAGCTGAATGCCGCGCACTGAAGCATCATCTCTCTGGCGCGATCGATAAGCGCGGCGTCGCCAAGCAACGGGTCGGACACAATCATGGTGACAGCGATCGTTTCCCCGCCCTCGCCAAGAAACTCGACTGTCGCGCCTTTGGGATCGGCATGTATCGCTGTGTCGAGAACTTGCATTCCGGCCTCGTTGTCCTGCTATCGAGCATACAAGGCTCCCTTGACCCGAAAGTTCCGCCCGAGTTCAAGAACCGATCTCGGCAACCGTGCGCCTGACGTCGCGCAGGCAATGAAGTCGAAGGCGCTTGCTTGATCCCCCCTCCTGCCTTGACGCCCGGTTGGAACAGCGGGGCCGGAAGCAGGTTTGGGAACAAAGGAGGCGCAAAATGTCACCCAACCAACGTACATCCGCCGAAGCACGCGGCGAAATCCAGGCCGGCAGGACCCAGGACAAGACGCCCGGATTCGACCCGGCGGCGGCGCCGCAGGAGACAGATGCCGAGGCCGGCGATGTCGCGACTTCCGCTCAGCCGGCCGAGGCGCGCAAATCGAACTTCACCAACCAGGCGAGTTTTGCCAACGCGATGCGACAGCCGGAGAACGCGCCCGACCTGCAGCCGCGCAGAAGCGGCCCGGTTCTGGTCGTAGTGGCGCTGGTTGTCGTGGCCGCCGTCGCATTTCTCGTCGCCGCGGTCTTCCGCTAGCCGCGAAAGGAACATCGCTCCCGGTTCCAGGTTGATAGCGCAGGAGGCTGTTGCGATGCCAAGCTTGAGGATTTTGTTTCGCCATCTGTGGCGCTGGAAAGCCCAACCCGCAACCGACCCGTCCCCCGTGGATGCCATTGTCCGCCTGCTGCGGGACGCAAACAAGCAGAGCGGCGCGGGTGGCACCAGGTATCAGGATTGAGGCTGACATTGCGGGCGGCCTGACTTGAGCGGACCGGCAACAAAGCCGGCGGCGTGGCTCGTCTTCGAACCGAAGACCTTGGACTGGCACGGTATCGCCACCCTTGCGACTTGGGCAATGACCCTATTGATACAGCGCGCCGAGCACCGCGACACGCAGGCTCTTCAAGCCAAACTGGGACGAGTTGATCACATCAAGTCGAACGGCGAGCGAGGCTGTCGCGGGTATCGACGAAAAAGGAACCGGAAGAGATCGAAAAGGTGCGGGACAACCGCAGGAACATATCGGAGCACACGCGGTTGGACACTTGATGACCCGACCGACCTTCCCTCCTACGAAAGCGCCACCATCCAAGGCTCGGATCGTCAGGGCGAGACGGTCGCCCGAAGCCGGCAGGAGGATATGATGTCGCTCACAGCGTTCGCGCTCAATTGCACGCTTAAAATGCCGACGGACGGGGAAGAATCCTCCACCGACAGAATGCTGGCGGAGTTGGCGAAGGCGCTGGCCGCGCATGACATCGCATGCGAAACCGGCCGCGCTCTTGCCCACAACATCAAGCCCGGCGTGCTTTCCGATATGGGCGAAGGCGACGACTGGCCGAAGCTGCGGGAAAAGATCCTGGCCGCCGACATCTTCATCCTTGGGTTGCCGATCTGGATGGGGCAGCCGTCGAGCGTGGCCAAGCGCGTGATGGAGCGGATGGACGCTTTCCTGTCCGAGACCGACGACAGCGGACGCATGCCGGCTGCCGGAAAGGTGGCGCTGGTGGCGATCGTCGGCAATGAGGATGGCGCGCATCACTGCCATGCTGAGTGCTATCAGGCGCTCAACGACGTCGGTTTCACCGTTCCCGCCAATGGCGGCGTGTACTGGGTTGGAGAAGCGATGGGTGACGTCAACTTCGTCGATCTTCCCGGCGCGCCTGAAAAAGTCGTCGGCATGATCAAGATGGCGGCATCCAATGCCGCTCATCTGGCCGGGCTCTTCAAGACGAAAAACTATGTCGGCGTGCCAGAGGGCGATTGATATCGCTCTCTTATCGTCCGATCAGCGTCAGCCCGAAGAGGATGACGAGCCAAAGCCCGGCGGCCGCAACGGCGAGCCGCGGCAACATGCCTGTCAAATGCATGAACAACATGGCGATCAGGACCGCCTTCGCGGCGGCGATCGCCAGGTTGAGGGCGACATTGAAACCGCCAAGGTCGAAAAGGGACGAGCCGACCGTCAGTGCCAGCAGCGCGAGCAGCCCTAGATAGCCGAAGGTGAGTTTGCGCAGTTCGCTCATCGGTTGATCAGGTAAAGAACGGGGAACATGAACACCCAGATGATGTCGACGAAGTGCCAGTAGAGGCCGACGGCCACGACCCGGCGCAGCCGGTTGGCAGGGCTGGCGGTCCGCCAGAGCGCGACCATGCCGGCGATGACGACGATGCCGCCGATCAGGTGCAGCGCGTGCAGCGAGGTCATCGCGAAATAGAGGCCGAAGAAGAATTCGGCGTGGGTCGGATCCGGCCCGGCATAGCGAAACGGCAGGCCAAGGAGCGGCGCCAGGCCTTCCCCGATTTCCTTGCCATATTCGATGCCTTTCACGGCCAGGAAGCAAATACCCAGCGCAGATGTCGCGGCCAGCGCCCAAACCGTAGCGCGCCAGCGTCTGTGAAGCGCAAGCATATGGGCCAGCGCCATGGTGAAGCTGCTGGTGATCAGCACGGCGGTGTTGAGAGTGCCGAGCGGCAGCGAAAGGTGTTTCGACGCCGCGGCGAAAGCCGGACCGAAATCGATATGCGCGACAAGAAACACCAGGAAGATGGCGCCGAACAGCATCGCCTCGGAGCCGATGAACACCCACATGGCAAAATTGTCGGCGCGCCGTTCGCGCTGGGGGGTGTCGAAGGCGACGCTCTCGGTCCCGCTCATCCGCCTGCCTCCAGATGCGGACTGAAGCGTTCGTGCTCAAGCCCCTTCATGTCGTAGGCATAGGCCGGTCGGGTCACAACCGGCATCGTCTCGAAATTATGCGGCGGCGGCGGCGAGCCTGTCTGCCATTCGAGCCCGGTGGCGTTCCACGGATTGTCGGTCGCGCGAGCGCCGCGAAACAGCGACCAGCCGAGATAGAACAACGGCATCAAATAGCCGATCGCCAGCACCACCGCGCCAGCCGAGGACAGCACGTTCCAGAACTGGAACTCCGGCGGATAGGTATGATAGCGCCGGGGCATGCCGTCGAAGCCCAGCACATATTGCGGGAAGAAGGTCAGGTTGAAGCCGACGAAGGTGACGGTCGCCGCGATCCGCCCCGCCGTTTCCGAATACATCCGGCCGGTCAACTTCGGCCACCAGAAATGCAGGCCGGCCATATAGGCGGTCACCATTCCGCCGACCATGATGTAGTGGAAATGCGCGATGACGAAGTAGGTGTCGTGGACATGCACGTCGACCGCGAGCGACGCTAGGAATAGCCCCGCCAGCCCGCCGAAGGTGAACAGCGCAAGGAAGAACAGCGCGTAAAGCATCGGCGTCTCGAAGCTGATCTCGCCCTTGCGCAGCGTCAGGCTCCAGTTGAAGACCTTGATCGCCGACGGGATCGCGACGCAGAAGGACAGGAACGAGAATACCACGCCGGCATAGGAAGATTGCCCGCTGACGAACATGTGGTGGCCCCAGACCAGGAAGCCGAAGACGGCGATCGCCATCGACGACATCGCCACGGCCTTGTAGCCGAACAGCGGCCGGCGGCTGAAACAGGGCAGCACCTCCGACACCACGCCCATGCCTGGCAGGATCATGATGTAGACCGCCGGGTGCGAGTAGAACCAAAAGAGATGCTGGAAGAGCAGCGGATCGCCGCCGAGATCGGGATTGAAGATGCCGATGCCGAACACACGCTCCAGCACGATCAGGATCAGCGAGGCGGCGAGCACCGGGGTCGCCAGCACCATCACCAGGCTGGTGGCGTAGAGCGTCCAGACGAAGATCGGCAGGCGGAACCAGGTGAGCCCGGGCGCGCGCAGCGTGTGCACGCTGACGATGAAGTTGATGCCGGTCATGATCGTCGAGAAGCCGACGATGAAGACGCCGAACGCCGCGGTCGAAACCCAGCCATTGGCATAGAGCGTCGACAGCGGCGTGTAGAACGTCCAGCCGGTGTCGACGCCGCCCGCCACCACCGCAAACAGCGCGAACAAGCTGCCGAAGATGAAGACATACCAGCTGGCGAGGTTCAGCCGCGGGAACGCGAGGTCGCGCGCGCCGATCATCAACGGCAAAAGGAAATTGCCCAATGTCGCCGGGATCGACGGCACCAGGAAGAACCAGACCATGATGATGCCGTGCAGCGAGAACAGCCGGTTGTAGACATCGTCGGAGACGAGGTCGCCGGCCGGTGTCGCAAGCTCGATGCGCATCAGCACCGCCATGGCGCCGCCGAGGAAGAAGAAGGTAGTCAGCGAGATCAGGTAGAGCCATGCAACGCGCTTGTGGTCGGTGGTCAGCAGCCACGCGCGAGGCCCGCTCCCCTCCCCCAAATACGTGCCCTGCATCGCCACGTTGGTCATGGCATGGCTCCAGCCGTTGGTTGCGGCGAAAGCGACTTCAGATAAGCGAGCAGCATCTGCAGTTCGCCTTCGTCGATCAGGCCGTCGAAGCTCGGCATGACCGGTTCATAGCCCGCCGCGATTTCCTTCTTCGGATTGAGGATGGAGTCGCGCAGATAACGCTCGTCTGCGATCACCGTCTGCTGGTTGTCGAGCGCCACCGGCCGGCCGAAGATGCCGTCAAGCGACGGCGCCCGCACCTTGCTGCTCGCGCCATGGCAGCCCGAGCAGCCCAGCGCGCGAAACAGTTTCTCGCCGCTCGCGGCAAGCGTCTCGCCTTCGCCCTGGCTGTTCAGCCACGCGGCATATTGCTCGGGCGCCATCACGGTCACCCAGCCGCCCATTTCGGAATGCTGCGTGCCGCAATATTGGGCGCAAAACAGGTGGTAGCGGCCTGGCTCGGTGGCGATGAACCAGATATGCGTCGTGCGGCCCGGCACCGCATCCTGCTTGACACGGAACGCCGGCACGTAGAAGGAGTGGATGACGTCCTGTGAGGCGAGCGACACCACGACAGGTTTGCCGACGGGAACATGCAATTCGTTGATCTCGCGCTGGCCGCCTGGCTGCCTGAACTCCCACATCCATTGCTTGCCGAGTCCGGTGATCTCGAGCGCGTCCGCCGGCGGATGGTCGCGGCGAACGAAAAGCGTGGCGCCCCAGCCGAAGAAGATGAAAGCGACGATCAGGCTGGCGATCGTCCAGCTCATTTCCAGCGGCAGGCTGCGGGAACGCTTGCCTGTTCGATCCGCCTTTGAGCCGACGCGGTATTTCACCGCGTAGCCGACGACCAGTCCGGTCAGCGCCAGTCCGAGAACGACGGAAAAAGCAAGCAAAGTGTAAAACAGCGCATCGACCTGGCCGGCTTCCGAGGAAGCCTCCTGGGGGAAGAAGGGAATGCCGAAGCTCACCTTTCCCTCCCCCAGCTCTGCCAGAGCACGGTTGCGCCGAGGCCAAGCAGCGTTGCCAGGCTCGCGACTTTCAGCGCCGCCCAGATCGCTGGCGTGTATTGGCCTTTCGAACTGTCGAAGCCGGCGCAGAGCAGGAAGATGTGATCGGCAATCGACCCGAGCCTGTTCTCCGACGCTTCGACCAGCGCGAGCTTGAGATCGCGCGGCGTGAAGGTCAGCGCCGGCAGCACCTGTGAAATCCGGCCAGACGGCGTAAGTGCTATGACCGCGATCGGATGGACGAACTGATCGATGCCTTTGCGCCGGTCGAAGGTGATGCCTGCCTCGCTGGCAAGCGCTGCGCCTGCGCCATCGCTGCTGGTCAGGAAACGCCAGGCGGGCAGGCCTGCCGGACCGGCGGCGGAAGCGATGTCATCTTGCGCCGTGGCCGCGTCGGCCGGGGTCTCCTCGGGATCGATCGAGATGAACAGCGCGCGGTAGTCTGCCGGCCGAAGCGATGTCTTGTTCAGGTCGGAGGCAACGGCCTGCTGGGTGACGCCGCACAGGTTCGGGCATTTGTCGTAGCCGAAGATGACAAGCGCCGGACGGCCGCCCAGCGTTTCGCCCAGCGTCAGCTTCCGGCCGCTGGCGTCGATCAGTTCGCGGTCCAGCGTCAGCTGTGCGCCGAGCTTTGGATCGAATGTCGGTCGCTCGGCGGCAAGGGCCGCGCCGGCAACGAACAGACAAAGGGCGGCTAACAAGCTTCTCATCGCCCTGCCCCGCTTTGCCGTCGGCAATTCTGGGCCTGCGGAGCGCGGGGAACGGCCGCTGTGACCAGGGCGCAGTTATCGGCTCCAGTGGTCGCGGATCGCTGCTGCGACCAATCCGGCAAACCGCTGCTGACAATTGCCCACATGGCGTCGTCGATCGGAATACGGGCGATGCCGGCATTGCGGTCGACCCAGCCAAGCATTTTGAGCTGGCGATCCTCCTCGGCGCGAAGACTTGCCAGGTCCTGCCTTGGCGCGGTCTGCAGATCGGGGCTTTCCGGACTGGTTTCCGTCGGAACCGGCAGCCATGTCGGCGTGGTGTTGAAGGCGAGCGTCATGCCGATCGCGGCCAAAGCGATGAACAGCAGCAGCCCGCCACCGAAAGCGAGCAGTACCCGCGGCTGGACATCGCGCGTCTCGGAATGGCGGTGCGCCTTAGCCATGGGCGACCTCCCGCCTCCACCAGACGATCCTGTCTGGCCGGCGGAGCAGGAAGAGGAACAGCGCAAGCCACAGCCCACCCAGTCCCGTCCAGGCGACCGCATCATGCCAGAGCGCTAGCAGACCGCCGGAAAAGAGCGGTGGCCGTATACGCCAGAACACATCGGCGAAATGGCCTGCAAGAGCTGCCCCCGTCAGCCAGACCAGGCCGTCATGGCTGCGCTTGAGCCGTCGGCTGAGCGAGCCTGAGAACGCAGCCGCCTGCAAGGCAATCAGCAGCCACAGCAGATACTGCCAGCCCCTCGTCGCGCGAATGATGTACCACCCTATCTCGTCGGGCAGGTCGCCGCCCCAGACGACAACCCACTGCATGAAGACGAGGTAGATCCAGGTCAGCAGGAAACCCAGCTGCATGTTGGCAAGGTCCTCGCTAAGCGCGACATCTTCCTCGCCACCGGGTATGACCTCCACTGCCCGTCTTGCGGCCAGCACAAGGATCGCCAGGGCGAAAGCTCCGACGACTTCGGCGGAGGCCTCACAAAGCGCGTAGATGGTCGAGGTGAATTCCGGCTCGATCGAAAGCATCCCGTCGATGGCAAAGACGCTGACGGCAAGCGCGTGGAGGATCAGGCCAAGAGCATATTTCCTCCCATTGCCAGCTTTCTCGGAATCCTCTGAAGTCGAGCCGAGCACCACCCATGTGAGAACGAGCCAGATCGCCGCGCAGACAGCGAAGCGCAGCAGGAAGAACGGCACGTTGAGATAAGTGAGCTTCTCTCGAACCTTCTCAGAAAGCGTCGCGGAATCCGCGCCGGCCCATGGGAAGATAAGGTCGAGTCTCATCAGCACCGGCAGGAGCAAGATGAGCGCAAATGGCAGCATCGCGATCATGACCCGCAAAGGCTGGCGGACCGCCTCGCCCCAGCGTCCGCCGGTCAGCCCGTGCACCATCAATATGGTCAGCGCGCCGAGCGGCAGGCTGATCGCGAAGATAGCTGCCGCGACCCAGGCGCCCAGCATCGCTTTGGCATCGAGCGATGCGCCAAGAACGCACAGGACAAGTCCCGCGACGCCGACCGCCACAAAACCCTGCTCGAGGCGGCTCATGGCGATGCCTCCGCTTCAAGCCGCGCGCGCAGGCTTTGCGGAAGTTCGGCGACTGGAGCGGCGCGCGAATATTGCAGCGCGCGGACATAGGCGACGATCGCCCAGCGGTCCTGCGGCGGCACGCGCGCCGCATAAGAGTACATAGCGCCGTAGCCGTTGGTGATGACGTCGTAGAAGTGGCGGTCCGAGGCCTTGCGCAGCGCATCCTGATGGTAGCTTGGCGGCGCCGGAAAGCCGCGCTGGACGATCATGCCGTGGCCGTCGCCGGTGCGGCTGTGACAGGGCGAACAGAATATGTCGAAACGCTGCTGGCCGCGCTGTAGCAGCTCGGTCGTGATCGGATAGGGGATTTTGTCCGGGACAGGCGAAAGATCGGCGTCGCGTGTGACAGTGCCCGTGACCGGCGTGCGTGCCGACATGCCGTCGGCGAACTGGTTGCTCGCCTCCAGCGGATCGTAGCGCGGCTGGTCCTCCATGTCCTGCCGGCAGCCGGCGACCGCTAGCGCACCGAGCAGAAGCGTTAGGCCGAGACGGCTCACGCTTCGACCTCCTCGACCGTCTCGGCACCGAGCCGCGTCAGCTGGCCCCGGGTCACGCCCTTGCGGTATTTCGGATCGGCCGCTTCGATCAGCAGATAGAACTTGCCGCCGCGGGCATAGCTGAAGCTCTCGGCGTTGAAGACCGGATGATAGTAGCGGGGCAGGCCGTTGGCCGCGAGCACACCCAGAAAGCCGGCGAAGGCTGCGCTGAGAATGCCGGCCTCGAAGGCGATGACGACGAAAGGCGGCCAGGAATGCAGCGGCCGGCCGCCGACATTGATGGGATAGTCGATCTCGACGGAGTACCAGATCAGCGCATAGACAAGAGCGGCACCGGCGATCCCGCCGGCGAGCACGGCCCAAGGCAGGCGCGTGGCGCGGATTTCCAGTATCTCATCCAATTCCTTCAGCGGAAACGGCGAGAACGCATCCATGCGCCGGTAGCCGCGCTCGCGCATGCCGCGGGCTGCCTCGACAAGCGCTTCGGGTGCGGCAAACGCAGCCACGAGACCGTAGAGGCTCATCTGAGCTTGCCCTCCTCCTCAGCCAGTTCCTCGACCTCGAAGATGGTGATCGCCGGCAGGATGCGGATGAACAGGAAGACCAGCGCGAAAAAGGTGCCGATCGAGCCGAAGAGGATGCCGAAGTCGAGCCAGGTCAGCGACTGCTCGCCCCAGGCAGACGGCAGGTAGTCGCGGCTCGGCCCCGTCACGACGATGATGTAGCGTTCGATCCACATGCCGATGTTGATGGCAATGGCGATCGCGAACAGCAGCGGCATGTTGCGGCGGATGCGTCTGACCCACAGCAACTGCAGCACGCCACAGTTCAGGCCGAGCATCGTCCAGAACAGCGGCGCATAGGGACCTAGCGCGCGCTGCGCCATCATGGCGCGTTCGTAGGGCTCGCCCGAATACCAGGCGAAGAATGCTTCGGAGACATAGCCATAGGCGACGACCATGCCGGCGGCGATCATCAGCTTGGCGGCATTGTCCATATGCCTGACCGTGATCAGGTCCTCGACCGAAAAAGCCCAACGCAGCGGAATGGCGATGGTGAGCACCATGGCGAAGCCTGAGAGCAGCGCGCCGGCGACGAAATAGGGCGGGAAGATCGTCGAGTGGTAGCCGGGCGTGATGGCGAAGGTGAAGTCGAGCGAGACGATCGAGTGGACCGAAACGACCAGCGGCGTGGCCAGGGCGGCTAGCAGGAAATAGACAACCTGATAGCGCGACCAATGATAGGCCGAGCCGCGCCAGCCAAGCGCCAATATGCCGTAGAAGAGCTGCGCCGGCCTTGCTCTCGCGCGGTCGCGCAGCACCGCCAGATCCGGCAGCAGACCCATATACCAGAAGAGCAGCGAGACGGTCGCATAGGTCGCGATCGCCGCGAAATCCCAGACGAGCGGGCTGCGCCATTGCGGCCAGTGCATATGCACATTGGGCAGCGGCAGCAGCCAGTAGAAGAACCACGGCCGGCCGAGATGCAGGATCGGAAACAATCCCGCCATGGCGACGGCGAACAGCGTCATGGCTTCGGCGAAGCGGTTGATCGAGGCGCGCCATGGCTGGCGCAACAGCAGGAGCACCGCCGAGATCAACGTACCGGCATGGCCGATGCCGATCCACCAGACGAAGTTGGAGATCATCGTGCCCCAGGCCACCGGAATGTCGATACCATAGGCGCCGACACCGACGGCGATCAGGTAAGTGATCGAGTAGAGCAGCAGCAGGACGAGCAGGAAGCAAAGGAAGAACGCCGTCCAGAAATGACGCGGCAGGCGGCCGTTGAGCACGATCGAGCCGATGCGCCCACTGATCTCGGGAAAGTCGTGGCGGCCGCGCAGGACAGCCGAGCTGTTCGCGCCGGCTTCAGCCATCGGTCGCCTCGCTTGGCCTGGCAAGCCTGCCGTTCGGATTGGAGATTTTGCCGAGATAGGAGGTGCGCGGCCGTGTGTTCAGCTCCTCCAGCAACGCGTAGTTCTGCGGCGCGCTTTTCTCCCGAACGACCTTTGCGTCTTTCCTGTTGCGATCACCGAAGGTGATGGCCTGGGTTGGGCAGGCCTGTTGGCAGGCCGTGACCACTTCGCCATCGGCGATGTCGCGATTTTCGATCTGCGCCTGGATGCGCTTGGCGCTGATGCGCTGGACGCAGTAGGTGCATTTCTCCATCACGCCGCGCGAGCGCACGCCGACGTTCGGATTGTGCACGCCCTGCTCCGGCCCAGCTTCGTCCTTGTCGAACGACTGGTGGTCGAGGAAGTTGAAGCGCCGCACCTTGTAGGGGCAGTTCTGCGAGCAATAGCGCGTGCCGATGCAGCGGTTGTAGACCTGCGCATTCAGCCCATCATGCGTATGCACGGTGGCGTTGACCGGGCACACCACCTCGCAGGGCGCCTTTTCGCAATGCATGCACGGCACCGGCTGGAAGAAGACGTCCGGCGTGTCGACCGGGCCGGCATAGTAGCGATCGACTCGCAGCCAGTGCATCTCGTGGCCGCGCTCGCATTCCTCCGGCCCGACCGGCGCGATGTTGTTCTCGGCCTGGCAGGCCGAAACGCAGGCCATGCAGCCGGTGCAGGCCGAAAGATCGATCGCCATCGCCCAGGCTTCCTGGTCGTAGCGCCATTCGGGATAAAGCGATTCCGTCGGCGCCGGCGGCGCATCCTTGCGCACGAAATCCGGGTTCTGCCGGAATGCGTCGAGCGCGGCGTGGCGCACGATGGCGCGACCTTCCATCGCCTGGTGAAGCTGTGTGGTGATGACGCGCATGCTGTTCTTGCGGGGCGCGATGGCCGCGCCGGTCGCGAACCATTCCGAACCACGGCGCAAATGGAAGGCGTCGTAGCCTTCCGACAGCGCGGCAACGGAACCGACCTTTCGCCCGAAGCCAAAGGAAAGCGTTATCGTTTCGTCCGGATGGCCGGGCGCGATCCAGGCCGGAGCATCGACGTCCGCGCCATTTGAGGCGACATTGACGACATCGCCGTTTTCGATTTTCAGTCGCTCGGCAGTGGCGGGCGATATGAGCGCAGCATTGCCCCACACGATCTTGGTCAGCGGTCGCGGCAGCTCCTGCAGCCACGACGCATTGGCAAAGCGGCCGTCACGCAGCCACGGATCAGCGACGAAGCGGACCTCGATGCCATTGCCCGCGTTTGCCGCCGGCTTCAGTCCCGCCAGATCCGGCGGCACTGTAACGGATGCCGGCCTGGCGGCACTGCTCGCTATAACGCCGTCGCGCAGAGCCTTTCTCCACGTGTCATCATCGAGCTCTGCCCAATGCTGCCGGACAAGCGACAGCGGATCAGTCTGGAATTGGCCGCCAAGCACGGCGAGCAGCTCATGCCCGGTCTTGCCATCGTAAAGCGGCCTGATCAGCGGCTGCACCAGCGAGGCCGTGCCGTCATAGGCTCGGATGTCGCTCCAGCTCTCGAGTTCATGCGCCGCAGGCACATGCCAATGCGCCAGGAATGCCGTCTCGTCGCGATAGAGCCCCTGATGGACAAGCAGCTTCAGGCCGGAAAAGGCTTTGCGCACATCGAGGCCTGCCGGCGCGGTGTGCAGCGGATTTGCGACGAGCACGATGACCGCGTCGATCGCCCCGTGGCCAATCGCTTCGCACATCGCCTCCAGATCGCCATCGACCTGCAGCGCATCCGGTGCCGCGATAAACTCCATCGTATTGCCGAGCGCGCCAAGCCTCGCATTGGCGGCAAACGCGGCAGCGTGAACGAACACGCTCTGATGCGCACCCGGCACGACCAGCGCGCCGCCGCCGGCGGCCTTCAGATCATCGACCAGCGCATTCATCCATGGCTCGTCGATCGGAGTCTGGTCGATTGGCGCTACGAAAGCCCCGGCTTGGCCTTCCAGCGTGGCATGAAGCCCGGCAGCCACGGCTTCGACCTCACTCGGCCGTATCGCTATCCTATGATCGGCCGCCGCGCCGGTGATCGTCGGCGTCGATTCCACCGCATAGAGCCGGCTCATCGCGTCGTTCGGGCTGCGCACACGTCGCCGCGCCGCGAAGTCGCGCGCGTAAGCCAGCCGCCCTGGCCCCTCGCCCAGGAAATCGCCGTCGAGACTGACGATCGTTTCGGCACGATCGAAGCGGTAGACCGGCGTCAGCGCCGATCCGAACAGTGCATGTGACGCCTTCGCCGCCGCCGATATCGCCAACGGGTCGTGACGATGGATTTTCAGTTTCGGATAGCGTGCCCGCAGCGAATCCAACTGCGTCGCAAGAGTCGGCGAGGTAGTCGCTTCAACCAGCAGGGCTCCGCCCTGTCCTTGTGAGGCCGTCCAGCGCGAGACGAGTGCCGCCATGTCCTTGAGGAAATCGCCATAGGATGCCGGCTGTCCATCCTTGAGCGGGGTGCGCGAGCGATCAGGGTCGAACAGCGTCAGCACTGCCGCTTGCATCACAGCGTCGGTTGCGCCGCGCGACGCCGGATGATCCGGATTGCCCTCCACCTTGGTCGGCCGCCCTTCATGGCTTTCGACGATCGCGCCGATGCCGAAGCCGTCGCTCGACAATGTTGTCGCGTAGTAGGCGGGCTTGCCGGGGATCAGCATTTCCGGCTGGCGCACATAAGGCACGATGCTTTCCGCCCTGCTGCAGGCGGCCAGCCCGGCAAGCGACAGCGAAGCGCCCATCAGCTTCAGCAGCGTGCGCCGGTTCGGCCTGGCCGGCAGGCGCTCCGCGATTGCCGGAAATTCGGCTTCGACGAAGCGCCGGAATTCCACCGTGCCGGCAATCTCGTCGAGGCTGCGCCACATGTCGCGGCCGCTCGTCAGCCGTCGGCGCAACGCTGCGATGTCGATAGCGGGCCGCGCCTTTCCTTCAGCGATGGCAGACATAGCAATCCGTCATCGTCTCGGGATGGATGTCGAGCATGCCGATAAGCTGTCGCCTGATCTCGGCGATGTCCTCAGGTGGCTGCCAGTGCATCAGGAACACGTCCCGCGGCGGACGCAGATTGGGTCCGGGATTGCGATGACAGCCGAGGCACCATTCCATGCTCAGCGTATGCGCTCGCCTGGTCAGCGGCATCTGGTCGACCTCGCCATGGCAGGTCTCGCAGGCGACGCCCTTGTTGACGTGTATGGCGTGATTGAAGAACACAAAGTCGGGTACGCTGTTGATGCGCTGCCATTCGATCGGTTTGCCGCTGGCCAGGCTTGCGCGCACGGGCGCCAACATCTCGGCGTTGGTGAAAAGCTGCGAATGACACGTCATGCAGACTTCGGTCGCCGGCAGACCCGCCGAAGACGAGGTCTCGACACCGTTGTGGCAATAGCGGCAGTCGATGCCGAGCTGGCCGACATGGTGCTTGTGACTGAACGGCACCGGCTGCGCCAATGGCTCACCTACTCCCGTTATCAGGTCCGAACGGGGAAGGATTGTCCCGATCGCCGCGGCGATCAGCAGAACTGCACAACTTCCCCAGATGACAAAGCGCGCAACGCCATTGGCGTTTTTCGAGAAGATCTGCGGCATCCCCTCGCCGATTCTGCTGAAGGCAAACTCAGAGTTGACGACACCTAACGGTGCTTTCGCCACGAAGGTTCCGAAGCCGCAAAAGGATCACAGAATGGTGACCGGCAGCGACGGCGGATCCCGAATTTAATCCGCAACCACAGCCGGCTGCATGCGTTCGCCAGATATCACGATCTGTTTCACGCTGGAAAATGCCATGACCGACGCCGCTGCAAACAACCCCCGTCGTCCTCTGGGCCATCGCGGCGTCGCCTACTGGTGGAGAGCGCTGGTCGGCATCCTATTGGTCGTTCTCGGCCTGCTGATCGGCTGCGGTGGCGCCTGGCTCGTCGCGCTCGGCGGCTCCTGGTATTATCTGCCCGCCGGCATTGCATTGCTGCTCGCGGGCATTCTGCTGCTCGCAGGAAATATGGCCGGTGTCTGGCTTTACGTCCTGACATGGCTCGCAACGCTTGCCTGGGCCTATTGGGAGGTCGGTCTCGACGGCTGGGCGCTGATGCCTCGCGTCTTGGCTCCCACGATCATCCTCATCTTCGTCCTGCTTGCCGTTCCGGCCTTCCGCGACATCGGCAGCCGAGGCAGCAGGAACGCCGCCTATGTGACAAGCCTGCTGCTGCCGGTCATTGCGCTGGGCGCGTTCACCTTCCTGCACATCGATGCCTTGGCGCAGTCACCGGCGCAACAGCCGGCGCCTGCCGCGCAGCCCGCGCCGAACGGAACGTCGGCCTCGCCGGACACCGCGACCCATCAGGCCGGCAATGACTGGCCGGTCTATGGCGGATCGGAACTGGGGAAGCGCTATTCGCCGCTGAACCAGATCACCGCGGCCAATGTTTCCAAGCTCACCCGCGCCTGGTCCTTCCACACCGGCGACATGCCGAACGAAGCGACCAAGGACCTCTACTCGCCCGAAAACACGCCGCTCGAGATCGGCGGCTATCTCTATGCCTGCTCGGCCAAGGACATCATCATTTCCGCCGATGCCCGCAGCGGCAAGGAAGAATGGCGTTACGACCCGAAGGTCCCCGACGACGCCATACCCTATGGCGCGAGCTGTCGCGGTGTTGCCTATTTCGCCGTGCCGGGCGCCAAGGCGGATCAAGCCTGCGCGACAAGGATTCTCATCGGAACACTGGACGCGCGCCTGATCGCCATCGATGCCAAGACCGGCAAACCCTGCACGGACTTCGGCCAGCAGGGCGTCGTCGACCTCACGCAAGGCATCGGCGAGACGGTCCCCGGTTGGTATTCTGTCACCGCGCCGCCAACCATCGTGCGCGGTATCGCGGTCGTCGGTGCGCAGGTCAAGGATGGCCAGGCCGAGAACGCGCCTTCGGGCGTCGTCCGCGGCTATGACGCCACCACCGGCAAGCTCGCCTGGGCATGGGACATGGGACATCCCGATCGGGCGGGCGCGCCGCCTGCCGGCGATACCTACACGCGTGGCACCCCGAACATGTGGACCGTCGCGGCCGCCGATCCGCAACTCGGCTATGTCTACCTGCCGCTCGGCAATGCCGCCGTCGACTACTATGGTGTCGATCGCAAGGATTTCGAGAACCAGTTCAATTCATCGATCGTCGCCATCGACGTCACGACCGGCAAGCCGGCCTGGCATTTCCAGACGGTGCACCACGATCTTTGGGACTACGACCTCGGCTCACAGCCGACGCTCGTCGATTTCCCGACCGTGACCGGCAAGATCGCCGCCATCATCGTGCCCAGCAAGCAGGGCCAGATCTACGTGCTCGACCGCAAGACCGGCAAGCCGCTCTTCCCGGTCGAGGAGCATAATGTGCCCTCGGGCGGCGTCGAACCGGACAAGCTCTCCAAGACGCAGCCCTATTCAGGCTACGCGCATCTCGACCAACCGGTGCTGACCGAAAAGGACATGTGGGGCATGAGCCCGCTGGATCAGCTCTACTGCCGCATCCAGTTCCATCGCGCCTCCTATCAGGGCGAGTACACGCCGCCGACGGTCGACCGGCCCTTCATCGAATATCCCGGCTACAATGGCGGCTCGGACTGGGGCAGCATCGCCGTCGACACCGACAGCGGGGTGCTGATCGCCAATTACAACGACATGCCGAACTACAATCAGTTGATCCCGCGCGAGAAGGCCGACCAGATGGGCTTCAAGCCGATAGACAAGGGCGGCAGCCCGAAAAAGGTGAAGGACATCGGCGATCCGCAAGCCGGATCGCCATACGCCATTGCCGTCAATGCCGGCTGGCGCTTGCCAACGGGCCTGCTGTGCTCGAAGCCGCCCTATGGTCATATCCGCGCGATCGATCTCAAGACCGGCAGGACGCTGTGGGACGAGCCGCTCGGCAGCGCCGACAACAACGGGCCCTTCGGCCTTCCTTCCATGCTGCCGCTAACCATTGGAACGCCGAACAATGGCGGTCCTTTGGTCACGGCGGGCGGCCTGATCTTCATCGCCGCGACCACCGACAACAAGCTGCGCGCCATCGACATCAAGACGGGCAAGGAAGTATGGCATGCCGACCTTCCTGCCGGCGGCCAGACGACGCCGATGACCTATGAGGTCGATGGCAGGCAATACATCGTCATCGCGCCCGGCGGGCATCATTTCATGGAGACGAAAGTCGGCGACGAAGTCATCGCCTATGCCCTGCCTGCGAGCTAAATAGATTTGGGGCCAGGCTCTCAGCTTTCCCTATCGTTGCTCCGCACCGTCGCCTGCGGCGGCTCGCTGCTGTTCCTCGCCAACCGTCGGCTTCGGCGCCTGGCGAGAAAGTACATCCACATCAGAATGAGGATGAGAGGAATGCCCGCGACAGGCAGCATCCATATGCCAATGTGAAACATTGGTCTCTCCCGGGGAGATCTTCATCCCGACATGGTCAGGCGAGCAGTTGCATCCGACGTGGTCAGGCGAGCAGTTGCTCTATCCTGATCGGCAGGTCGCGGATGCGCTTGCCGGTCGCATGGTAGACCGCGCTCGCGACGGCCGCGGCCGTGCCGACATTGCCGAGCTCGCCGAGGCCTTTCACCCCGGCCGGATTAACGGCGTGATCGACCTCCGGCACCAGGATCACCTGCAGGTCCTTGATGTCGGCATTGACCGGGACGAGGTAGTCCTGCAGGTCGCGGTTCACATAGCGGGCATAGCGACTGTCGACTTCGGTCGCCTCGTGCAGCGCCTGGCCGATGCCCCAGATCATGCCGCCCATCAACTGGCTGCGCGCGGTGCGCGTGTTCATGATGCGGCCGGCGGCAAAGGCGCCAACGATGCGCGGCACGCGGATTTCCCTGGTATAGTGGTTGATGCGGACCTCGACGAATTCGGCGCCAAAGGCGTATTTGACGGAGTCCTCGTCCTGGTCCGCGCCATGGAACTCCGGCGTGCCGGCATAGAGCTTCTTCAGCGCCTCGGGCGTCGCGCCCTTCGGCGCAAACTCGACATATTCCTCGATGGCGCCGACCTGCATGGTCTTCAGGACGTCCTCGACCTTGGCCGACGCACCGCCCTTTGCCATGATCTTTCCGTCGGCGAGGTCGAAGTCCTCATTATGGGAGCCGGCCAGCGGACCACCCTCGGCGGTCGCGGCGGCATAGAGCTTGGTGCGGATCGCGTCGCATGCCTTGAGCACCGCCGAGCAGACACTGGCCGTGGAGATCGACCCGCCTGAGACCGGAGCCGGAGGCAAGCTGCTGTCGCCCATTTCGACGCTGATCTTGTCGATGCCGACGCCGAGGCGCTCCGACGCCATCTGAGCGGCCACGGTGCGCACGCCGGTGCCGATCTCGTGCGAACCGCATTGCACCCGAACTTCGCCGTCGGCTGTGAGGCGCACTCGTGCCGCGCATGGCGCTACCGCTGTCGGATAGATGGCCGTGGCGCAGCCCATGCCGATCAGCCAGTCGCCGTCGCGCATCGCGCCGACCTTGGGATCTCGCTTGGCCCATCCGAACGCTTCCGCCGCCTGATCGTAGCATTGGGTCAGCGAGCGGCTGGAGAACGGTTTCTTGCCGATCGGCTCCGTCTTCGGCTCATTGATGCGACGGAACTCGACCGGATCCATGCCGAGCGCCACCGCCATTTCGTCCATGGCGTTCTCCAGCGCGTAGACGTACGGGGTTTCGGGTGGCGAGCGCATATAGCCAGGCGTGTTGCGGTCGGCCTGCACCAGCGAGACATGCGTCAGCACCGAACCGTAGTCATACATCCGGCCAGTCGCCGAGGTACCGCCGACGACATAAAGGTCCGGCCGCGACGTAACCTCCCAGCCCTCATGCGCGAAAGCGGTGATGCGGCCGTCCTTGCCGGCGCCGATGCGGATGCGGTGCCGCGTTTCGGCCCGATAGGTCTGAATGCCGAAAGCCTGCATGCGGCTGGTCACGCAACGCACCGGACGTCCGAGCCGCTTGGCGGCAACAGCCACGATCGCGGTGCGCGGCGTCATCGGTCCCTTCGAGCCGAAGGCGCCGCCGATGAAAGGGCTGATTATGCGCACCTTGCCGGGATCGATCTTCAATTGCCGGGCGAGCTCGACTTTCCAGCCGGTGACGTTCTGCGAGGCCTCGTGCACGACAAGCTGGTCGCCTTCCCAGAACGCGGTCGTTGAAAACAACTCGATCGGATTGTGGTGCTGGGTAGGCGTCGAATAACGCTGGTCGATCTTGACCGCTGCGGCGGCGTAAGCCGCGTCGAAATCGCCTGCCTTGACGTCCTCCTTGAACAATGGGCTCTTGCCGGCCGCCGGGACGGTTTTCGTGCCGGGGCTGTCGAAGCTCGCGGTTGGCTTGTCGTCCTCATACTCGGCGCGGATCAGCTGCGCCGCCTCTTCAGCCGCTTCGAAAGTCTCGGCGACGGCAAGCGCGATGATCTGCCCGTCATGGAAGATCGTACGGTCGTGCAATGGGCCGATCGAGGTGGCGCCGGAATTGCCGAATTTCGGTTTGTCGACCTTGTCCATGTCGCCATAGGTGATGATGTCGAGCAGGCCGGGCACCGCGCGGGCTTTGTCCAGATCGAGCTTCGTCACCTTGCCTCTGGCGATGCTGCTGGCGGCCAGCGCGCCATAGGCGATGTTGGCGGTGGGCAAGTCGGCGGGATAGTGCGCCTGACCGGTGACTTTCAGGCGCGCATCGACCCGCGGCAGCGGTGCGCCCTGGTTCTCTTTGGGTCTTGGAGCAGCTGTGTCCATGGTCACATCTCCATGTCGCGGGCTTCGAGCAGCGCGCGCACCAGCGTTCGCTTGCCGAGTTCGATCTTGAATGCGTTGTGCTGGCGCGGTTGTGCTTCGGCGAAGGCGGCATCCGCCGCAACTCTTGCCGATGCCTCGTCCAGCTTCTTGCCTTGCAGGGCTTCTTCGGCCGCGCGGGCGCGCCAAGGCACCGTCGCCACGCCGCCCAACGCGATGCGCGCTTCACGAACATTGTCGCCGTCGAGATCGAGCGCAATGGCGGCTGAAGCCAGCGCAAAGGCATAGGATTCGCGGTCGCGGATCTTCAGATAGAGCGAGCGCCGCGCCCACGGGATAGCGGGTACTTCGATGGCGCTGACGATCTCGTCGGCCGCAAGGTCGGTCTCGATATAAGGCGTGTCGCCGGGCTGCCGATGCAACTTCGCGAATGGCAGCTTTCGCGTCCCGCGCGAGCCTTCGGCATGAACGACGGCATCGAGCGCGATCAGCGCCTGGGCGAAATCGCCGTGATAGGTGGCGATGCAGGCGTCGCTCGCGCCGAGCACCGCGTGCTGCCGATTGAAACCTTCCATTGCCGCGCAACCCGAACCGGGCACGCGCTTGTTGCAGTGCCAGGACGTCTCGCGAAAATATTCGCAGCGCGTGCGCTGCAGGATATTGCCGGCGAGGCTCGCCATGTTGCGGATCTGGCCGCTCGCGGCCAGCCGCAGGCTGTCGGCAATGACCGGATAGCGGCGCTTGACCTCCGCATGGTCGGCGGCCTCGCCCATCCGCACCAGGGCGCCGAAGCGGATACCATTATCGGTGGCCCGGATTTGCCTGAGACCAGGGTCGGCAAGCCGGTTGAGGTCGAGCAGCCGGTTCGGCTCGGCAACGCCGAGCTTCATATAGTCGGCAAGATTGGTGCCGCCGGCGATGAACTGCGCATTCGCGCGTGTCGGCTGGTCGTCGTTGGTGGTGAAGCGTGAGGCGATCGCGACCGCAGCGGAAATGTCGGTCGGCTGTTCGTAGACGAAGGGGTGCATGTCACGCTCCCTTCATCTGATCGCGTGCCTGCAGGACAGCGGCGACAATGTTGGGATAGGCGGCGCAGCGACAGATGTTGCCGCTCATATATTCGCGGATGTCATCCTCGGATTCCGCGTGACCCTCATTCACGCAGCCGATCGCCGACAGGATCTGTCCCGGCGTGCAATAGCCGCACTGGAAAGCATCATGGTCGATGAAGGCCTGCTGCATCGGATGCAACTTGCCATCGCTGGAGGCGAGCCCTTCGACCGTCGTGATGTCCTTGCCGTCGTTCATCACGGCGAAGCTCAGACAGGACAGCACGCGCTTGCCGTCGACCAGCACCGTGCACGCGCCGCATTGGCCATGGTCGCAGCCCTTCTTGGTGCCGGTCAGTCCGACATGGTCCCGCAAGGCATCGAGCAGGCTGGTTCTCGTATCGAGCGACAGCTCATAAGCCTGCCTGTTGATCCGCAACGACGTGACGGCCGGTTGCCTCAGTTTCGGCTGGGCTGCACTCGGCGCTTCGGCCCGTGCATGCGAAGCAAGCAAAGGCGCAGTCGCGGCCGCCGACACCGAACCTGCCATGAAACGCCTTCGACTGAGACCATTATTGGATAGGGCTGATGGCTGGGACATGGCTCGCTCCTGGGCTGGCTGGGTCCGTGCGCTAACCTTTCAACGAGGCCAATGTTCCCATTGGCCACCCCAAAACCCGCGGCACTTCACGGAAGCGTGACTCCGCCGTTGACGGCTGGATCGTCGCTTGGGTCTCTCGACAAACTGGAACATGCGTCCTGATTAGGAGTTCTTGCCCAAGAGCCACCGGCACATCCAAAGGGCATCATGAAATCGAAACTGGTCGCAGAGACCCCCGGGCAAAGGACATTCGTGGTCGTGCTCGATCCGGGCGAGGAAGCCTTCGCCTCTCTCACCGAATTTGCCGGTCAGAAGGGAATTGCCGGCGCCTCCCTGACGGCGATCGGCGCGTTTGAAAAAGCGACGGTTGGCTGGTTCGACTTCCAATCGAAATCCTACCGCAAGATCCCGGTCGCCGAACAATGCGAGGTGCTGAGCGCGATCGGCGACATCGCCGTCGACGACAGCGGCAAGGCGAGCTTGCATCTCCATGCCGTTCTTGGCTTGAGCGATGGATCGACCCGCGGCGGACATCTGCTCGAAGGCCTGGTGAAGCCGACACTCGAAGTCACGGTGACGGAATCGCCTGTGCATTTGCGGCGCACGAAACGACCAGCCCTCGGCATCGCCCTGATCGATCTTGACGCGTGAAATCCTGCGCTACCGAAACCGCATCTTCGATCAGGCGTTCAAACTTGATGGAACAACCGGACGTCTTTACGCGAAACGCAGCCGTCGAGCGATATGGCGGGTGCCTGTGCGGGAACATCCGTTACCGCCTGACCGGCGAGCCACGCGTGCATTATTGCCACTGCGATATGTGCCGTCGCGCGACCGGGAGCGCCTTCGCCGTGCTTGGCTGGATGCCTGTCGCCGGCCTCTCGTGGCTGACCGTGGAACCGACCTGTCGCCGCTCGTC
Organism: Mesorhizobium sp. B3-1-7; assembly: GCF_006439385.1. NCBI lineage: Bacteria > Pseudomonadati > Pseudomonadota > Alphaproteobacteria > Hyphomicrobiales > Phyllobacteriaceae > Mesorhizobium > Mesorhizobium sp. B3-1-7. The sequence continues at coordinate 23,381 of NZ_VFTL01000019.1, read as the reverse complement.
GCCAATCGCCCGGAGAAGTTTCTGCCAATCCTGCGGTACGCCTCTTACCCTTGCCTATGACGCGAACCCGCAGGAAATCGCGATGCATATCGGGACCTTCGACGATCCGGCCGAGCTTGAGCCGCGACACAATTACGGTTCCTCGCAGCGGCTCGGCTGGGTCTGCTGCGGCATCGACCTGCCACACCATGACACGGAAGAGCGATGGTAACGGCACGAGACAGCGGCTTCCCGTTGCCCTTGGACACGCCACCGATGGAAGCGCGAACGGCGGAAGTGTTGCCGGAGGGAAATGGCCCTTGGCTTTATGAGCCGAAATGGGATGGATTTCGTTGTCTTGCCTTCAAGGACGGCAAGGCGGTCGATCTAAGGGCGAAGTCGGGCAAGCCGCTTGGCCGCTACTTTCCCGAATTGATCGCGACGATGCAAAGCCTCGATGCCGGGGATTTCGTCGTCGACGGCGAGATCGTCATCGAGATCGACAGTCGCGCTTCCTTTGACGCGTTGCAGATGCGGCTGCACCCGGCCGAGAGCCGCATCCGCAAGCTGAGCATCGAGACGCCGGCGCAGTTGATCCTCTTCGATATGCTCGTCGCCCCGGGCGGCAAGATCACGCTCGAACGCCCCTTGGGCGATCGGCGTAACGCTTTGGCGGCCTTCCTGGCAAAAGTACCCTCTGCCGGGCTCCGGCTGTCGCCATCCACCACCAGTGTCGCCACCGCCAGGCAATGGCTGCAAGGCGCCGGCCACGGCTCGACCGACGGTGTCGTCGCCAAGATGCTCGACGGGCCTTATCGGCCAGGCGAGCGCGCGATGGTCAAGGTCAAGCGGCTGCGCACGGCGGACTGTGTGGTCGGCGGCTTCCGCTATCTGAACGGCAAGCGGCAGGTAGGATCGTTGCTGCTCGGCCTCTACAACGACCAAGGGCAGCTCGATCATGTCGGCTTCACATCGACCATTGCCAATGAGAGCCGCGCCGCGCTCACGACGAAGCTCGAGGCGTTGCGCGGAGGGCCGGGTTTCACCGGCAAGGCCCCCGGCGGACCGAGCCGCTGGAGCACGGAGCGCAGCGGCGAATGGGAGGCGGTGAAGCCGGAACTGGTGGTCGAGGTTCGTTTCGACCATGTCACCGGCGACCGCTTCCGCCACGGCACCAGGCTCTTGCGCTGGCGACCCGACAAAGCGCCGCGCCAGTGCACGTTCGAGCAGATCGAGTAGCCTAACCTGCCGGCGGCTACAAAGTCTGGAGGATCATGTCTTGAACGCGAACAGACTTGCGTCCGCATCATCTTTGCCGGCGATGGACGCCGAGATGATCTCGGACGCGATCTGGGAAAAGATGATCCCGTTTCCGCCATAGCCCATCACCGCATGAACGCGCGGATGCCCCGGCACGCCGCCGATGATCGGCAGTCCGGTTCCGGTGGCGCCGAATGAGCCTGCCCAGGCGAAGTTCGCCGCTGTGTCCAGTTGCGGGAACATCTTCCCGAGTTTCTGCTCAAGGCGATCCGTCTTTTGCGCGGTCAGGGCGTCGCGCCGTTCCTCGTCGGTGAACTCCTCGTCTTCGCCGCCGCAGATCACGCGGCCGTCGGATGTGGCCCTGAGATAGAGGTAGGGATCGGAAGCCTCCCAGATCATGGCGGCGAGCGGCCAGAGTTTTTTCGGCTGCGGGCGCGTCGCGATCGCCCATGTAGAGATGATGCGATGGCCGGTATTCGGCACGATGTCGAGCAGTTCGTATCCGGTTGTGAGAATAAGATGGCGCGCCTTGATCACAGGGCCTGCTCGGGTCGCCACCGTCACGCCGAGCCGATTGTCCTTGATCGCAGTCGCTTCCGCCTGCGCATAGAACCGCGCCTTGCGTTGCAGGGCCGCGCTCAGCAGTCCGGACGTCAATTTGCGCGGATCGAGCGCCAGATTGTCATGGCTCAGAATTGCTGCGGCGCGACCTATCCCGAAATCCTCTCTCAGCTTTTTTCGTGTTAGCAAGCACGCTCCAATGCCCGCCTCGCGGCGTGCCTCCGCCTCGCGGCGCAGGTCCGACGCATCGAGCCTATTGCCGGTCAGGTAAAGCGATGGCGTATCCGCCGCCCGGCAGCGGATATCGAGTTCCGCGATGCGTCCGCGCAGGTTGAGCAGCGACAGTCGCGAGCGCCGCCAAGCCTGTCGAGCGGCATCGCCTCCGATCATCCGGGACAGCCTGATGAGCGGTTGATCGATCTCGAACTGGACAAGCGCCGTCGTGGCTGCCGTCGACCCTTTCAGCGGCCCGCGCCTGTCGATGCAAATCACGGAATGGCCATCGCGGGTCAGCGCTTCGGCCATCATCGCGCCGCTGATGCCCATGCCGACGATCAGGATGTCGGTTTTTACATCTCGGGTCAGGCGGTCTGCCGGCACCGCAGTTGAGCGATAGGCAGCCCAGACGGGTGTGCCGCTTCTGAGATCGAGCTTGCGAGGCATGAAAGTTCCCGGTTCCGCACGATAAGTCACAAGGCGCGCTGCCGTTCCCGGTCGACGGCGTTCCGTGGCGAACAAGAAGCGGAACAACTCATCTTGCGGCGGGTTCTCCAGTCGAAGCTTAGTATTGGAGAACGTCATGGACCCGCGCGACAAACAGCGGCCGGCAAAGACCGAAGAAACCGAAGCCCCGACCATCGAGCAGCAGGATTGGGACGCTCTTGAGGGCGGCAGAATCCTGCCGGACAGCGTTGCCGTAAACGGCGACCCGCAGGATGACGCCGAAGCGGAAGGAGATCTTCCCGAGGAAGATGACGACAACCCCTTCCAGGACAGCGACGAAGCCTTGCCCGACGACGAGGAGGAACGCGTCCTGTCGAAGGATCCTTCCAAGGAAGGCAGTCGTTTCGACGAGGTCTAGGTGCGGTCGCCAGCCAGTTCAGATTTCGAGCAGCGCGTAGGGCCGGCCCGTCGGCTTCGTGATGTGCATGGCGACATTGTAGACCTTGGCGCCGCCGGGGGTCTGGCCCTCATAGCTGCCGCGATGCGCATGGCCATGCACGACGGCGCTCACCTTGAACCGGTCGATCGTTTCGGCAAGGCGGGATGATCCGAGGAACGGGAAGATTTCCGGCGGCTCGCCGGCGACCGTCTCCGGGATCGGCGCATAGTGAAGAACCACCAGCGTGCGCTTGGCGCGGACCTGTCGCATGGCGTTCTCCAGCCGCATCGCTTCATTGACGCTCTCGGCCACCATGGCCTTGATTGCCGGCTCGCCGAAAGAGCCGAGCATCCTCGAGCCGAAGCCGCCGACAAAACCCTTGACGCCGACAAAGCCGACATCCATCAGTTCCGTCGCCTGCCCGTCGAGGAGATAGATGCCGGCCTGGCGGAGCGTCGCCGCGATCTGGTCGACGCAGCCGGATTCGTAATCGTGGTTGCCGAGTACGGCGACGACGGGGATCGAGCAGGCCCGCAGGTCCTCGGCGAGAAGCTCGGCCTCTTTGGGCTTGCCGAGATTGGTGAGATCGCCGGTAAGCACGAGGATGTCGGCCTCGCGCGAAACCTCGCCGAACAGATCGCGGTAGGACGTCTGCGCATCTTCCTGGACATGCAGATCGCCCACGGCAGCGACTTTGACTTTGCCGCTCGCTTTGCGGTCTGCCTTGCTTCGTTCAGCCATCGCGGAATTCTCCAACGCCGCCGACCCCCGCAAAACCCCATTCCTTGACGTCGATCTCATAGTCGACCTGCGACAGCAGGCGGCCACGGCAGATCTTCATCCTCGGCGGAGGCAATTGCCGCTGCCTGGCGAGCCGCTCGACCAGATTGTCCAGCAGCCAGTCGGGAATGTGGTCGCGTTCACTGGGATAGATCCACCGGAAATTCAGCACCTGCATCAAGAGCACCTCCCAGTGGGTGTCGAGATAGGACAGCAATCTTTGCCAGTCGATCTGCTCATGCGCCTTGAGGATGGTGTGGGCGATGTCGGCGCCGTCATGCCGGCCCCTGTCCTGGATGAAGCATTTCGACCAGATGAGCTCGGTCGGCCCGATGATGCGGACCCGGTTGCCCAAGAGCTCGACCTGGCGGGCATTCTCCAGCCACTGGTCCTCGACCTGCATGGTGCCGTTGGCGGAAGCAAAGATCACATCGAAGAAATGCGGGCCTTCAAAGACCTTCCCCAGCCAGCGGTCGTCCTCGATCTCGACCGCGTAGCCGATATCCTTGAAATGGGCGAGGATACGCGGGCAATCACCGGCCTTGCAGAAGATATCGAGGTCCTTGGTCTGGCGCACGACGCCGGTATAGGCGCTGACGGCGTAGGTTCCGGCGACCAGGAAAGGGATGTCGGTGGCAGCAAGTTCGCGGATCGCGTGCGTATAGAAGGCTTCCGCTTCGGCGCTCTTCAGCGTCGGCTCCGCCTTTGCGTCGATCACAGGCAGCGTCGCCAGCACTCCCGGCAACTCGTCATTGGCCATCAACCGTCGCTCCGGCTTTTTATCTTCTTCCACCTGTTTCGGTAAACAGCGGCGATCCGGTGTTGTTCCGCCGTCAGCGGCATCTTCATGGCGGTGGAGGCTGGAACATTGTGAAACCGTGCGGGTTGGAGATCAAAGCAAATACGAGCCGAGCTCCACCATGAATCCCTCCACCACCGATCATGTCGAAATCCGCAAGTACAACCATCCGACCGGCGGATGGGGATCCCTCAAATCATTGATCCGCAAGGCACGCGGCGAAGGCTTGCTGATGTCGGGCATCTGGAGCACGCTGCTCAAGCAGAACAAGGCCGACGGCTATATGTGCGTCTCCTGCTCCTGGGCGAAGCCGGCCGAGCCGCGCCCGTTCGAATTCTGCGAGAACGGCGCCAAGGCCACGATCTGGGACCAGACGAAACGGCGCTGCGGCCCGGAGTTCTTCGCCGCCCACTCCGTCAACGAGCTGCTCGATTGGCCCGATCACGACCTTGAGAAGCAGGGCCGGCTGCTCGAACCGATGCGCTACAATGAGGTCACCGACAAATATGAGCCGGTCGGGTGGGAGGCCGCGTTCCGCGACATCGGCGAGGAGCTCCGCAAGCTCGATCCGAGATCGGTCGTGTTCTACACCTCGGGCCGCGCCTCGCTCGAGGCGTCGTTCATGTATCAGCTTTTCGCGCGCATCTACGGCTCGGGCAATCTGCCGGACTCCTCCAACATGTGCCACGAGTCGACTTCGGTCGGCCTGCCCGAGTCCATCGGCTCGCCGGTCGGCACCGTGCAATTGGAGGACTTCGGCCATTGCGACCTGATGTTCTTCTTTGGCCACAACACCGGCGTGAGCGCGCCGCGATTGCTTCACCCGATCGAGGAAGCGCGCCAGCGCGGCATACCCGTCATCACCTTCAATCCGCTGCCGGAGCGCGGCCTGAAGCGCTTCAAGAATCCACAGAGCCCAGTTGAAATGCTTTCGCCGGGCGCCGGCACCAGGATGTCGAGCGACTTCTTCCAGATTCGCGGCGGCGGCGACATCGCCGCCATGACGGGCATTGCGAAGGCCGTTTTGGCGCTCGACGACGCGGCAAAGAATGCTGGCGCGCCGCGTGTCCTCGACACGGCTTTCATCGAGAAACATACACACGGCTTCGATGCGTTCGAAGCCTATCTGCGCCGCACATCGTGGGACAGGATCGAAGCGCGTTCGGGCATTGCGCGCGCCGATCTGGAGCATGTGGCTGAGATCTACAGCAAGGCATCGGCGGTCATCGGCAATTACGGCATGGGCCTGACGCAGCACCGGCACGGGACCGAGAACGTCCACATGCTTTGCAATCTGCTGCTGATGCGCGGCAATGTCGGCAAGCCCGGCGCCGGCGTGTCGCCGCTTCGCGGTCACTCCAACGTCCAGGGCCAACGCACCGTCGGCATTTCCGAAAAGCCGGAACTTGTCCCGCTCGACAAGTTCGCCGAATTCTACAATTTCGAGCCGCCGCGCGAGAAAGGGCGCGACACGGTCGAAACATGCGAAGGCGTGATCGACGGCTCGGTGAAGGGGTTCATCGGACTGGGCGGCAACTTCGTGCGGGCCGTTCCGGAAACCGGACTTGTCGAAGACGCCTGGCGGCACCTGAGATTGCATGTCCAGATCGCCACGAAACTGAACCGCAGTCATCTGATACCGGGAGCGGTCACCTATTTGCTGCCCTGTCTCTCACGCATCGAGAAGGATTTGCAGGCTACCGGCGAGCAGCATGTCTCGATGGAGGATTCCACAGCCTGCATCCACGGTTCCTTCGGCTATCGCCCGCCGGCCGGACCCAGTCTGCTCTCCGAGCCAAAGATCGTCGCCGAGCTCGCCAAGGCGACGGTCGCGGGAAGGAGTTCAATTCCCTGGGATGAATGGGTGGCCGACTATTCGCGCGTGCGCGACGAAATCGAACGTTGTTATCCAGACCACTTCAAGGACTTTAACAAACGCTTCCTGGTGCCGGGCGGTTTTCATCGCGACATCAAGGCCTCCAAGCGGGTGTGGCAGACCCCCAACAAGAAAGCGAACTTCAAGCCGCCGACGATGCTCGAAACGGATCCCGACATCGACGTCTCGCGGTCGGATGCGCTGACACTGATCACGGTTCGCTCCAACGACCAGTTCAACACCACCATATACGGTTACCGGGATCGCCTTCGCGGCATCAGCGGGACGCGGATGGTGCTGCTGATGAACGCGCACGATATCGAACGGCTGGGCCTCCATGACGGCGAGGTGATCGACCTGGAGTCCGCGGCCGATGACGGTGTCGAACGACGGGTGCGCGGTCTTCGCGTTACGCCCTACTCAATTCCGCGCGGCGATTGCGCCGGCTATTATCCCGAGCTCAATCCGCTCATCCCGCTCTGGCATCGGGCCGAAAAGGCGCACGTGCCAGCGGCGAAATCGGTTCCGGTTCGGGTGGTCATACCGGGATGACGCTCGCCCATGAGCCCACGCGGATGAAGCTGGCGCAAAGCCCGGCCTGTGATCTCATTTGTGACACAGGAATGCAGGCCGGGTCTATCCCAAGTGAGGGCACAAAGGCCAGCCTATACAACCAGCCGATCGGGGCGAGTGATGGTCGCTGCTGTCAATGGCCAGTTTTCGCATGCGGCGCGTGCACAGGCTTGCTCTCCGGGGAGCCGCGCTCCCTCAGCCAGATTGCCAGCAGCACCAGGACGCCCGTTGACAGAAATTCGCTCTGCCAGTTCTGAAAGCTTTCGAACCAGAATTGCCCGGAAACGAGATGCGCCAGAATGGTCTCCGCCGGCTGGTGATGCAGCGCGGCTTCTTCTGCCGCGTGGCGCGTGCTTTGCCAAAGATGGAAGACGAAGGTCGCGACGAAGATCAGAAAGAGCGCTGTTCCAAGCGAATGCGAATAGAGCCAGAGAATGATCCCACCGCGCCTTACCGGCCAGGGGGCATCAGGCTCTTCGCGATGTCTGGCGGGATCTTCGTTTTCCGGTGAGTCCGCATCGGGATCCCTGGACTCTGCCGAACCGCGCTGCACCAGATAAGCGGTGAGGAAAACATAGGCCCATTTTTCCAGGAATTCGCTTTCCCAGTTCTCGAAAACGCTTTCCTGAAATTCACCGGATCCGAGAAACGAGGCAAAGGACTGGTTCGCCAAGCCATGCATCGCCCTGTCCTGTTGGCTGGCGAAATAGCCCGAGATTGCCTGGCCGACCAGACATGCAACGAAGATGGCGAAGACGGTGATCAGCAGGCCGTTATTTCGAAAAAAACGCATCATCCATAACTCCTTGATTTCTCGCCGCCTGCTCTCTTCAATTCTCGAGTCCTGTCTCCTTTTCCAACGGTCGAGCTTCACCTTAATCTCTTTCGGGTCGGCATGCTCAAGTCCGACCACTGAGGTCGCCGCGAAATGTTCCCGGGTGGAAATGGAGCTTGCCGTTCAGACGGCGCGGCCTATCAATGGGTCGCCTACTGCCAGCATTCGAGGATGGCTTCCACCGGCGCCACCTCGACATGATGCGAGTAGCGCTTGGTGAAAAGCTTGAGGATGTTCTCATACGCCTCGTCCGACGTGCTGCAGATGGCATCCTCGGCAAGGATGGTGCGGTAACCCAGATCGATCGAGCCCAGCAGCGTGGCCAGAACGCACATATCGGCCTCGCCACCGCTGACGATGATCTCTTCGACGCCTTCGGACTGGAGCACGCCCGACAGTTCGCCGCTTAGCCATGGCGAATAGATCGGCTTGTCGAACAGGCGCGCCGGCGGCAGATGGACGGCAAGCTCGGGCAACAGTTCGATCATTTCCTTGCCTGCCCTTGCGATCGTCATTTGCGCCCAACGCTCATAATACTGCTTCCACTGGCCGTGGCCGTCGCCGGGATTTCTCGCGGGGATGAACCTGGTGAAGATGGTGGCTTCGGGCCGCTTGCCAACCAGCCTCTGCACCTGCGGCAGGATCGCGGGCAGCCATTCGACAGCCCAAGGACCCGGCGGCGCGAACATCCGCTGCATGTCGACGCAAATGTGTATGGCCTTCGCCGAAATCGGTGCGAGGTCGCTCAAGTCACGGCCGTCAAATGGCGGCACGTTCGATGCTGCCGGAAGCAGTTTGCGACTGGAAGCGCATCGGCAAGCCGGACTCCTTGATGCGACGCGCCAAGGCACGCATCGCGCGCGCCACCGGGTACATCTTGATGCGTTCGAATTCCATTGCCTGTGCCTCGGCCATGGCCGCGCACCGTTCCCGTTCGACGATTTCCGGTGAGGGAGTTTCGGCAGCGTATTCCATTGTGGGTTTCCAATCGTGTGTCTGCGACTAACTCGATGGCAGGCGGTCTGTTCCATAAAAGCGTAATGCATTCTTGCACTTGGAGCAGTTCAGCGTTTGATAGAATCGCCGAACTGCTCCAACTTATTGTTTTACGCAATTCCGGACAGAAAACCGCTGCGCACTTTTCTTGGAATTGCCCTAGCGCCGGCTGGAGGACGACCAGGAAGGCACCGCAACATTGGACGAAGTGTCCACGGCGGCGGCTGGAGACGTTTCCCCCAGGTCTTCAATCAATGACATGCGTGCTCGGTTCAACCGACTTTTGATCGTGCCGATGGCGCAACCGCAAATGCTCGCTGTTTCCTCATAGCTCACGCCCAGGATGGCGATCAGCACCAGGACCTCGCGCTGCTGGGGCGGCAATTTGCCGATGGCGGCGTGAACCTCCTGGCTGCGGATATGCCATTCCTGGTCGCCATAGCTGATTGAACGGGCCGATGCGCAGTCGGTCGCTCCTGGCGCCTCGCGCATATAGACCTTGTGCTTTGTGTAGAAGGTGTTGCGCATGATCGTGAACAGCCACGACTTCATTCGCGTGCCGGGCTCGAACTGATCGATATGCGCGATGCCCTTGAGGAGAGTTTCCTGCACGAGATCGTCTGCGTCGGTCTTGTCTCTACAGAAGGTGCGCGCAAAAGCTCTCAAAGCTGGGATCAGATCGAGGATCGTCGCCTCATTTTGGAGGGCTGACGAGCCGGAATTCATCGTCCGCAAAAACGCCTCCTGGAGGATAGCTTGGATTGGATGATCAAGGCTAATGCGCCGCGAACAGGTAGGTTCCTGTTGCGACCTCAATCGATGTTCAGCCGCTGCAAAAATTTCGAGCGCTGTCTTTACTTTGGCGATCGATCTTCGCCCTCGAAGCCAGGATCGCGCTTGACGCCGTGTGCAATCTCTCGCGGCATGCGCGACATAGCACCAGCCGGCCGCCGCAGTTTGCGCATCCATTTCGGCGTGCGCTCGGCAAGCAGATTTTAAAGCGGGCATCTATGCTCTCAAGCTTTGACGCCAGAAGCCTCCAACACCGCCAGACGGGATTTAACCCGGCTGGCGGTGCCACCTTGAAGTTTTGTCAGTGCAGCTTGCCGTCGGCTTTCGCCATCCGAGCAGCCGCTTCCAATTCCCGCGCCAACTCAACCAGCCGCTCAGGCGCTGGCTCGTCTGCGACGATCTCAAACGCGGCAAGCAGTTCCCCATCGAGCGTTGAACGCTTTGGAGCCGCGGTTTGGGTCTCTATCGGAATCACGGTGTGTCGACGCACGGGCCTGCTCATAACAAATGTTAACACACCCGGCGTAACCGGCAATCAAAGCAAAGTTCCCTTCCTGCCTTCCTCGGAGAGTTGAGCGGCGGAGCCGGGTGGCCTGTCATTCCGCCGCCATGGCATTGACCTTGCGCTCGGCAATTTCCGACAGCTTGTCGTCAGCCGCTTTCTCTTCCTTGAGGGTCTCGGCCAGGACAGCGGCGCAGTCGTCTCGGCCGAGTTGCTTGGCCCACGCTATCAGCGTTCCATAGCGCGTCATTTCGTAGTGCTCGACGGCTTGAGCCGACGCGATCAAAGCAGCGTCGAGAACCTCCTTGTCGTCGACATCGGCGCTGACATCGTCGGCCTCCTCGAGAATGCCATCGATCGCAGGGCAATCGACCGCCTTAATCTTCTGGCCGTGCATCTCGAAGACCTCTTCGACCCGCGCGACATGGCCCTCCGTTTCGCGAAGATGCTTCTCGAACCCAGCCTTCAAATTGCCGTCTGAAGCCTTCTCGATCATCTTTGGCAGCGCTTTTAGGATCTGCTGCTCCGCATAGTAGATGTCCTGAAGCGTATGAACGAACAGGTCGTCCAACGTTTTGATGTCCTTCGAGAAAAAACCCATGATGGCCGCCTTTCGTTTGTGACCGCAATTGCTGGACTTCCAGACCGTGATGGGCCCGGAAGCCGCCTAATCACGAGGTCTGCTGAATGTTCCCCAGGCTCGATTGAGCGACTGGCTCGGCCGTGAGGAGTCACAAGCCGGATTCGCAGGCGGACGAGATGGCTCGGCGCAGGCCTTTGCCAAGCCCTTCGTAACGATTGATAAAATAACGACAATGGAGCAATTATGGGGAAGGTCGCCGCCAAGCGACGCTCGGCATGATTGATCCGCGAGTGAATCGCGGGCGTAATGTGAAGGCGCCGCGCCTCCGCCCAGCAAGCGAAACAAGCTCTCAGCCTGACTTTACCCGCTCGACCAGAGGTCTGGAATGCCATAAATCCCAGAAATTCCGCCATTATACTTGACAACTCGATTACGCTTCAGCTGGTTTGAATGATAGGAAGATTACTCTTCGTATTTTATTGATTTATATTTAGCTGCAGTCATGAAAAGATGACTTGGACCGAACTGTTCTCCTCAAGTCCAAGTTGCCCAAATTCGACGCCGATGCCGGAAGATTTGACGCCCCCGAACGGTGCGTTCGGCTGGATGGCGCCGTGCTTGTTGATCCAGACCGAGCCGCATTCGAGGTGCGATGCGATCCGTTTGGCTTCCCTGACATCTCTGGACCATACCGAGCCACCAAGGCCATTCACGCTGTTGTTTGCCTCTCGGATCGCATCGTTGACGTCGGCATAGCGGATGATCGGCAGGACGGGGCCGAACTGCTCCTCATCGACCAATGGATCCCCATTGGCGAGGCCGGAGACAAGGGTGATCGGATAGAAGTGGCCTGGACCTTCCTTGGCGCTTCCCCCGAGCAGAACTTTCGCGCCACGCGCCTTGGCGTCTTCCACCAGCCGCGTCACCTTGTCGAACTGGGCCCTGTTCTGGATTGGTCCCAGCAAGTTGGCCTCGTCCATGCCGTCGCCCATCGTGACCTTTGCGGCAAAGGAAACCAGGTTCTCGCAGACTGCGTCATGAACGTCGGCGTGCACATAAAGCCGCTTCATGGCAGCGCAGGTCTGCCCGTTGTTGATGAAGGCGCCCCAAAAAAGCCCTTCGGCAATCGCGACCGGATCGACATCTGGAAGGACGATGCCCGCGTCGTTGCCTCCAAGCTCGAGCGTCAGGCGCTTGAGCGTATCAGAGGCCGACCGCATCACTTTCTTGCCGGTCGATGTCGAGCCCGTGAAGACCAGCTTGCTGATTCCGGGATGTCCGGAAATCAAATCGCCGACATTGTCCTGGCCGGTGACGACGTTGACCACGCCGGCTGGCAGGCACCCGTTTAGAATCTCGACCATACGGATGGTTGACAGCGGCGTGTAGGGCGATGGCTTGATGACGACGGTGTTGCCCGCACGGATCGCCGGCATGATATGCCAGCAAGCAATCATCAGCGGCCAGTTCCAGGGGGTGATAGAGCCGACCACGCCGAGCGGCTTTCGATGGAGCTCGACGCGGCCTTCATCGTTGTCCTGAAGGATTTGCACCGGAAGTTCGAGGTCCGCGGTGTAACGGGTCCAGGCCATGGCGCCTGCGAGTTCGAAGCGTGAGCCCATCCCGCCAAGCGGCTTACCCTGTTCCAGGGTCAGCAGTGTCGCGAGCTCTTCCAGATGCTTTTCGATGGCATTGGCGGCATCATGAACGGCCTTCCTGCGGACTTCATTCGACGTCCTGCTCCAGCCTTCGAACGCCGCCCGCGCCGACGAGACTGCGCTGTCGATATCCGTTTTCTCTGCCTCAGGAGCTCTGCCTACGATCGCCGCCGTCGACGGATTGTACACGTTGAAATGGCTGCGCGCCGCGACCTGCACGCCGTTTATGATGTGACAGAAATCGTTCATCACTCTCTCCCGGGTACGATGCCTGTGCGCTCAGGACGATTTGCCAACGAACGGAACCGTGGTGACCTCGGCCTTCACGACGCCGAGCGGGTGGCTGACTTCGATCACATCGCCGACTTCGACCGAGGCATCGACCAGCGCGATACCGAGGCTGCGGTCGAGCGCGAATGAGTGCGCCGCCCATCGCACGACGCCGGGATTGCCTCTAGCGTCCTTGGCGTCCCAGAACCATTCCATGCGCGGAACCGGTCCTTCGATGAACAGGCCAACCGACTTGCGCCTGACGCCATCGGCCCTGATCCGTCTCAGCGCATCCTTGCCTATGAAATCGGCCTCGACGTCGAGATGGACGAACTTGTTGCCAAGATCCTCAAGCGCGTTCATGCCCGAATTGGTGTAGTAGCTGATGTCGGTCACGCCCCGCTCGAGCGCGCGGAAGATGTTGGGGCCCATGACCATGATATCGTAAGGCTCGCCCGCTTTCTTGACCGCGTCCCAGATGTCGGTCGCGCCCACCGACGACAGGGGATAGATTTCGAAGCCTTCGCCGCTGCTCCAGCCCGTGCGCGAAACGACCACATCCTTGCCGAGCACCGTTGTCCGCATGCATGTGTAGCTCTTCAGCTCCCAGACCGGGTCCGCGCATATCGCCTTCATGACCTCGATGGAGAGCGGGCCCTGAATCTGCATGGGGGCGATGTCCGGTTCGGACACTTCCACCTTCCAGTCCGAGCCCATCACGATGCCGCGCGCCCAAAGCGTGATGTCGGTGTTTCCGTGCGAGATCCAGACCGTGTCTTCCGATGGACGCAGCACGACCGGATCGCACAGGCAGATACCGTTCTCGTCGGTCAGCAATGTGTAACGGCATTGGCCGACCTTCATGGTGGACATGTCCCGGCATGACAGATAGTCCATGAACCGCAGCGCGTCGGGACCCTTGAGCTGGGTCTGCCGCTCAAGGCCGACATCCCACAGCGTAACGCCATTGAGCAGGGTGTCGTATTCCTGGAAGGGCATTCGCCCGTAGATCATCGGGAAATGCATGTTGTTGTAGACCATCCATTCCATGCAGCCCTCTTCCACGGACTTACCGAAATAGGGCGAGAGTCGATTGACGGTGAAGACCCGCTGGCGCTCTTCGGGGAACATCGGTCGGCGGTCCAGGTACTCCGTAAGCCGCTTGACCTTGCCGTCGACGAGCGTGATCTCGCCGACCATGCGAAAATCGACGCGATGCGGCGTGCCATCAAGCTTGCCGCCGGTCCCGACAACCTCTGCGGAGTAGTTGGCCTCAACAAAACCTGTCGCACCGCCGTCGATCGCCGCAGTGACCTCCACCTGTATGTTCTTTTGGCTGAGGGCCGCCTGCCGCATCTCCTTTTCGATGCTGGCGCGGCCTTTGGCCGGCTTGTCGGCCATGGGTACGATGAACTCCCCATCATCGGTGAACATTGAAGCGATCGCCGCGGCATCGCCAGCGATGAAATGGTCGCAATATCTGCGGAACGCTTGTGTGGGGGTCATGGCTATTGGTGCTTTCGATGCGTTTTCGACGGGAAAAGTGCGGGAGCTAAAGGATCGCCTTGTCTGACCAGAGGCGCTGATTGCGGCCGTCCATATAGAGACTGAGACGCATCAGGCGCTCCGAATCGACTTCCGCCACAATGGCGACGGGATGCACGTGCTGGACGCCGCCCCGCTCCGTTTTCAGCCTGCCGCTTGCAATGGCAACGATATCGTTGACCGCTGGCTCAGACAGTTCGAAGCGTGACGAAGAGACGGCCTCGAAGATCGCCTCATGACCGCGGCGCAGTTCTGTCTGTCCGAACAGCCGGTTCGGCTTCAGCATGGGAATCTCGACGAGTCCGCCATTGGAAAACAGCTCCATGATCGCGCCAATATCCTTCCGCGCGAAGGCGCGCACGTAGGCTTGCAGCGCGTCTCCCGGGTTGGAAAAAGCTTCTGTCTTCACAGCCATCCAGCGTTCCTCGCTATCTTCTTGCGGCGCGCAATTGCGACGCTCTCGGGTCTTGACTAAGCTATGGAGAAGACAGGCAAAATGCATGATGACCCCAGTACCCATGCGCCGTTTGTCGGAGGAACCACGACCTATGCGGAAGGAGGCCTTTTCAGACGCGGGCGTGTACGCCGATCCAGGCTGGAGCGCTTGGCGAAAGCCAGGGAAATGGTGACGCGATCCTCGGAAGTCACATTGGGACTGTTATCGCGTGCGCTCGACCACCGGGGCGAGGCTGACTTCCAGTTCCAACTCCTGGAAGCGTTGAGTTCCCTGCTGCATTGGAACTATCGCTATATTTTCCGCTATGGCCCCAACGAGCCGCCAGTTTGCCTGTTTCGAGAAGGCGGCGATTTTCATTCGTTCGATGTTTACCTGAGCGGTTTCTACCGGTTCGATCCGTTCTACCGGCTGTGCCTGAATGGTCCCCAACTCGGCGTTGAGCTGTTTCGCGACCACACCGTTGCCGAAAGAGGATTTCAGACCTACCGCGACCTGCTGACATCGGAAGGCGTGTCCGACGATATCGTCGTCATGCTTCCGGATTCGAATGGCGCTACCCTGGTTCTCTGCTGGGATCGCGCCGAGGGGCAGTTCTCCACGCGGACGGTGCTTTTGCTGCGCACCTATCTGGCGCTGGCAAACTCGATTCATCAGACGCATCTCGGTACGCCCAACGCGAACCCGACGGCTCAAACAGACCAAGTCTCAGACGGCTTGTCCGCCACGCACGGCGCGCCGCCTTCGCTTCTGTTCGATGTCGCGGTCGAAACCTACAGTCCTGTTAATCTTGCCCCGCGTGAACTCCAGATCGTGCGTCTATCGCTTCGAGGCTATCACAATGCCGCCATCGCGAAGGCCATGGGCATCAGCCATCAGGTGGTCAAGAATCGCAAGCGAATGGTCTATGACAAACTGGACATCACCTCCGAGCGCGAACTGTTCCGGCTCTTTCTCGACCACATCATGAGTGACGTTCGGGAGGACGCCGTTTGAGGCAAGTTGAGCCGCGTCGCGCCACAGACGGCCAAGCTCCCTTGAGGGCGGCGGCACTTCAGGCGCGGTTGCGACCCAGGAACTTGGAAAGACCGACACCGAGGATGAGGGCAAAGCCGTTGACCAGATCGTTGACGTAGACCTCGGCGCCGGCAAGGTTGAGACCGCTGTTGATGGTCGCCAGGAAGAACACGGCGACGATAACTCCGGCGACGTTGTAGGTGCCCGGCAGAATTGCGGAGGCGCTAAGAAACGCCGCCGCGAGGGCCGGCAAGGTGAAGGATTCGCCGACACGCGGGTTTGCGCCGCCCGTCCTGGCGATCTGGATGAAACCGGCGAAGCCCGACAGGGCACCGGATATCACGAAACTGAGGATCACCATGCGGGTCGTATTGATGCCGACGAGTTTGGCTGCCGAGATGTTTGAGCCGATCGCATAGAGATAGCGGCCGAACGGTGTGAAGATGATCACATATCCGAGAAGCAGCGCGACGATGAGAAGAGCGAAGAAGGGCAGCGGTATCCCGAACAGGGTGCCCGATCCGAATTTGGACAGGATCGGCGGAATGTTGCTGACGACGCTGACGCCGCCAGTCTTCCAGGTCACGATTCCATGGATAATGATCGATATGCCGAGTGTCGAAATCAACGAGTTGATTCCGGCGCGCGTGACCAGGACGCCGTTTACGACACCGATGGATGTGCCGATCGCGACCGCAAGCAACAGCGCCAGGAACCAGGGCATGCCTGCCGACATCGCGACCGCTGCAAAAATAGAAGAAAGCCCGAGATTTGCGCCCACGCTGACGTCGAACTCGTTGACGATCAGTGGGACGAAGGCTGCCAGCGCTACGATCGCCAAGACCGCCTGATTGGCGATCACGATGCGCAGATTGGCCGACGTCGGGAAGGTCTCGCGTGTCGCCGGCAAGAGCGTGAAGAAAATCGCGATCAGAGCCAGGAGTGCCACAAGAGCGTAGGCCTCGCCATAAAGGCGGAAGAACCTACGGGCGCCATACTCCCGCGACGCGGACTTTGCATTGTTCGTGCCGGTTGCGGCGAGAGCTGGTTCGGTCATGCTGCCACTCGCAGTTGGGTGAGTTCATGGAGGTGTTGTGTCGTGAGTTCGTTTCCGGACACATGGGCGCAGACCCTGCCACCGTTCAGCACCAGGGCGCGATCACACAGGTCGACAAGTTCAGAAAAATCCGATGAGACGACAATGGCCGCCGCGCCTTCCATCGCGGCGGCGCGGATCAGTCGGTGGATCTCCGCCCTGGCGCCGATGTCGACACCCTGCGTCGGCTCATCGAGAAGCAGCAAGCGCGGTTTGCGCGACAGCCATCGTCCGATCGTTACCTTTTGCTGATTGCCACCGGATAGTTTGTCGACGGCGAGATCGACGCGACGCGGTTTGAGACCGACCAGATCGGCAAGGCGGAGCGCCTCCCGCTTTTCGGCGTCGAAGCGCAGGCGCAATCCCGACCAGTATCGATCAAGGCTTGCAACGCTGAAATTGTTCATGACCGACAGGCTGGCAAATATTCCGTCTGCCATCCGGTCCTCGGGAACGAAGGCCATGCCGGCACGCACAGCGGCCCTGGGATCGACCGCGGTATACGGATGTCCGTCGAGCAGTATTGCACCCCCGGTCGGCCTGACTATGCCGAAGAGGGTACGCAGCAGCGCGCTTCGGCCACTGCCCAACAGTCCGGCGATACCGATGATTTCGCCGGCTCGTGCCGACAGGTCGACGCCGCGAAGCGGCCCGCCCTTAAGCCCTCTTGTCTCCAGCAGCATCGCGCCGGGGACCACACCCGCCGGCCTGCTGACAGCAGTGTGGTTGGGGCCCGCGATGAGCCGGACAAGCATCGCCTTGGTTATTGAATCGCCGGAGAGATTCCCCGCGACCTTGCCATCACGCAGCACCGTGACGTGGTCGGCAAGATCCATGACCTCCTGAAGATGATGGGTGACGATGATGATGGTCTGGCCGGCAGCCGAGAAGCGGCGGAGTGCTGCGGCGAGCCTGTCCGCTTCCGCCGCCGACAGCGCCGAAGTGGGCTCGTCCAGAACCAGCAATCCGCTCGATTCGCCCTCCTGATCCTGCAGGGCTCGGGCGATCGCCACCATCATCTGGGCCGCCGGGCGCAAATTCGAGAGAAGTTGATCCGGATATGCCTCGATGCCGAAGCGCTCGAGCACCTTGTTGGCCCTCCGCCTGACACTCGACCAGGAAATGCGTCCAAACCCGGCCGTCTCGAAGCCCCTGCCTATTGAAAGATTTTCTGCCACCGACAAATGCGGGAATGTCGAGGAATGTTGGTGCACGACGTGGATCGAGCATTTCTTCGCCGTTGCCGCCGAAAAAGTGGACGCGGCAAACTCGACGCCCCCGAGGTCGATCCGACCTGCGTCGGCTCCGACGACACCGGCCAGGATCTTGATCAGCGTCGATTTGCCCGATCCGTTGCCGCCGAGCAGCGCATGGATGCTTCCCGAGGATACATCGAACGATACATCCTCCAAAGCCCGGGTCGCTCCATAGGCCTTCGAGATTGCGTGCAACCTGACGGCGAATTTAGCCGCATTCATTCCGTGATGCCCCAGGCTTTCTTGTAGGCGGCGACGAAATCCGTCGAAGCATTGAACGCACCAGCGGTGCCAGCGTTGTGATCCTTGTCGAAAACTTGCAGGCCAGCCCCCGAATTGACGGCCGGTTGCCCGTTGAAGACCCTGTTTAACGCGTCAACCGCGGCATAGCCTTCCCAGGCGCTGGGAATTCCGACGCCCGCACTGACCTGCCGGCTGCCTGCCCGCACAAGATTCATCGTTGCCTCCTGGCCCTCCGCGGCCACGACAACCAAATCTCGTCCGGACGCTTCGATCGCCGGTCCGACTCCGCTCAGGATGACGGAATCCGCAGGAACAATGAGGCTGTTCGCATTGGGGAAGCGCAACAATGCCTGTTCAGCAAGCTGTTGCAGTTGCGGGCCTTGGGAACCGTAGCTGAACGACACTTCGTGGACAGTGCAGCCTGGGCAGCGTTTCAACTCTTCGATCGTGGCTTCGCTCGTCAGCTTTGAAACGAGCACCTCGTCGCTGACCAACACAATGGCCTCAGCCTTGCCCCCGGTCTTGGCGATGACGTAGTCGGCCTGCCAGGCACCATATTTCTTGACCCAGGGAATGAGATCGCCCTCGACATAGGTGACGGCAGCGTCGAACAGGGAAGGCTCGCCCGGATCGCTGACGCTGCAGTCCACCCCCTCGATACTGACGATCTTCAGGCCGGAGTCCTTGGCCTCCGCCAAAGGTCCCTTGACGCCGTTGCAGTCGGCGCCGGCGAGAACAACCGCATCGAACTTGCCGGCGATCGCCTGCCTGATGCCGTTGGCCATGACGGCCGGATCATATTTTCCATCGAAGATCGTGGTGTCCCATCCCAACAGCCGGCCCGCTTCCTGAGTACCTGCTGCCTCCGCCGCGCAGAGACTGACGTCCTGGCTGCAGGAAACGAACCAGATCTTCTTGCCGGTGACCGGTTTGGGGCTTTCAGACGGCGGCAGCCGGTAGCTTCCCGTGTAGAGATCCTGAAGAGATGGGAAATCCGAAGCGCCCGCCTGACCCGGCATGAGCCAGCCTGAGAAGGCTCCAATCAACGCCGCGCCAAATCCGGATAGCGGTGGCCGTGAACGATGCGACATGTTCTTCCCCTTGGTTGGTTTCGTGAATCGCATGGTGGTTGGTAAATGGTTGTCTGGCCTTGTCTCGCCTCTCCCGGCGAAAGAGCGGCCAACGTCAGGGCGATGAGCGGACGCCCAATCCCGGCTGTGGATTGAATTTGTATCGAGCCTGCCGTCCTCCTCCGACGTGAAAATCTCGCCACCGCTGCGGCCACGCGGTAGTTAATGTGTTAACAAACCTCACTCAATGTGTCAATTGACCTATAAACAATACGCCGAATACCGTCTATACCGTTCTCGTGAACGCGAGGACGCAAACGCCTCGAACTGCTAGTCGAGGGAAACGGAGGGCAAGATGGATCAGCGGGTCAAGGGCAAGAAGAGGATGGCGGCCGGCGAGCGCAGCGCCCAGATCGTAGACGTCGCGCGTGCGATCATGATCGGCGACGGCTATGGCGCCCTCACCCTGCGGGCCGTTGCCTCCGGCTGCGATGTGAGGATCGCCACCGTCCAACATTTCTTCGGCAACAAGGCAAAACTCTTCGAGGCCGTCATCGACTCCATTACGCATGACTACAACGAAGCCTTTGGCCGCCTCGAAAGCGAGACTCTAGGCAATGCAGAGACCAAGCTTCGGCGCATGCTGCATTTCCTCATCGAGGACAACAAGAACGCCCACACCGCCGGGTTCTTCTACGAACTCTGGAACCTGGCGCATCGCGACCCCATCGCCAGCAAAGCGCTGGATCGGCTGTGCGACGAGCAGCTTGTCCGCTTCCGCGATCTGATCCTGCGCATAAGGCCCGAACTCTCCTTCGACGCCGGGCTGCAACGCGCTGCTGTCATCATGGCCGCTACGGATGGACTGCTGCTGACGGTTGGCTACGGTCGGAGTCCGCCGGAAGCGCTTCGAGGGTCGGGCCAGGATCGCCTGGTGGATATTTTGATGCACGTGGCAACGGCACAGGCCTGAGGACATCTTGCCCGCTATTTGAGGGCTGTTTGTCGTGATCGCGCCTGCATGACGAAGGTGGAAAAGTGGACCACATCGGCGTCGCTTGGTTCCTGCCCCGTGAAGCTGCGCAGATAGGCCGCAAGGTGGCCAAGGCGAGTCTCCGCCGGGAGGCGCTTTACACTGGTAGCTGGTACCCGTTCCTTGAGTCGACTTTGGCGAACCGCTTCGCAAGCTATTGGTTTATAACGATTATGTTAGTCGCTGAGGGTCTGAGACTCCTTAAAAATCAATGGTTTAGCGGATGGTTAGCCAACCCATATCCTTCGTATCGTCCCGTATGGTCCGGGGAACCGAACAACAAGAACACAGGGTGAGGCTGCGCTCACCTCCCGCTACGAAAACAATGCATGCGGTACTGCGTACGTTGGTTGCGGGGGCACGCAAGCACCAACGCCGACATTCGCCGATCGTGCCGTTTGAGAACCGTCTGATCTTTGTTTCCGTCTTCAAAGGTCGCTCCGCCGGGAATGCGAGCAGCCACGTGCATTCCGACCGAGAGTGAGCAGATGGTCAGCTGCTACCAGCGCACGCTGAAGCCGAGCTTTGCACCGATTGCCCGGCTGTCACCGACGTTTTTCAGGCTCGATTTGGCGAAGGCCTCGCCGTAGACCATGTAGCGGTCGTCGGCCCAGGAGAGCGACCCGCCGACACCCAGCCCGCCCCAGAGCGGCTGGTCGTGCTCGTGCAGCGCCGTGCCGGAAACATCGACGTCATTGCCGTCGAGGAAGTCATAATAGAGGTTGGCGATTCCGTAGAGATGCGAGCGGCTGACCTTGCCTTGAGCGCCCGTCCAGGCATCCTCATAATCGAGCGACAGGCCGGCGCGGCCGATCAGGGCATCGCTGCCACCCAGCGACACCGCCGCATCGAACGGATCGGTGAAGCTGCTGAAGCGAACCGAGGAATAGGCGAGCTGAGCCTGCGGCGTCAGCGTCCACTTGCCCTGCAGCGCAAGTTTCTGTCCGGCCTCGATGCTCAGCGCATAGCCAAAGCCGTTGTTGCCCTTGGCAAGCTCGCTGCCCAGCGTGGCGGACCTCAAGTCGCTGTCATACCAGGTCATCTCGCCCTGAGCGTCGGTGTAGAAGCCGTTGTCGCCATAGCAGGTCAAGGTTCCGCCGAAGCCATAGCCGGTGGCCTGGACGGAACCGGCGCCGTAGATCGACGAGATGTCCGACGAAGCCGTTCCGTAGTGGAAGGTGAGGCCGCCCAGAAGAATTCCGGTGGCATCCTCATAAAGCAGCCCGTCGATGCCGGACTGCAGCTTCCAGGTGGTCACGTCATAGTCCGAGACGGTGGTCGCGCTCCCAGGGCTCTGCCTTGTATGCGCCGCCTCGATGCGCGCCCAGATCGCGCTCTGGGTTGGGACGCTGCCGATCTCGTCGGCGCCCTGGCTTGCTCCCGTCCACGAGCGGTTGCCGACGCGCTGCTGCAGGGTGCCGAGTTCGTTGAGACTCTGCAGCACGCCGGGATAGGCCTCGTAGATCGGCACCGCCGGCGAATAGAGCGGATTGTTGATCAGCGCCGAGCGCAGATACCAGTCGCCGTCGGCCGGCGTGCTGACGCCGTTCTGATAGAGCCGATAGGCGTAGGCGCCGCTGACCACGGCCTGGTCGCCCTGGAAGACATAGTCGCCGGCAAGCGTGAAGGTGCCCGCCGAACTTCCATCGACGTCCACGATCTTGATGCCTTCCACTGTCTGGACCCCTGCCCCGCCGACATTGGTGACCGAGAGCACCGAGGTGCCCGAGGTGCTGCCATGCACAACCAGCCTGTCGGTGGTCGAGCCATCGCCATCGAGCGTGGCATTGAGGAAGATGGTTCCGTCGGCGCCGACGTAGTCGCCATTGATGGTCAGCACCGTGCCGGGTGCCGCGGCGCCGAGGCGCACGGAGCCGCCATTGTTGAGCGAGGCGACGGCCTGGTTGAAGCCGCCGAGATCGAGCGTCGCGCCGGAAGCAACGGTGAATGCAGAGCCGGCGCCCAGCACGTCCGCCGCGCCCGCCTTCAGCGTGCCCTGCTGGACGGAAGTCAGTCCCGAGAACGTCGAGCCTCCCGCCGTCAGAACAAGCGTTCCCTGTCCAGCTTTGTTGAACGCGCCAGACCCGGTCACAGCCCCGTTCAGGGTCAAGGTGGTATCGGCGGCGGTCGAGATCGTGCCAGAGCTCATCACGTTGACCGCACGCGAGGTGGCGAAGCTGCCGGTCGTGCCGAGCGTGCCGCCGTCGAAGGAGAGCGCTCCGGCGGCATCACCCAGATTGGCGTCCTGCGAGACCCGCAGCGTGCCGCCATTGATTGCCGTGCCGCCCGTGTAGCTGTTGATACCCGTCAGGACCAGCGTGCCGCGATCCGACTTCACCAATTGTGCGTCCCCAGAGAGGACGGAGGCGATCGTTGCCGTCATCTCCGCGCCAGCCGCCGTGCCGTCACCAACGACTATGCTGCCGGACGGCCCGACGAGCTCGATCCCGTCGCCCCGGACGATGTAACCGTCGGTCATGAATTGCATGCCCGATGCGGCCACCTGGCCCAGGCTGTCGTCCACAGTTACGGTGCCGGCCTGTCCGGCGAAGATGGCGAAGGAGGCATCGGCGAAGCCGGCATTGGCCGTACCCGTCTCATTTGCCCAATTGTCATTGCCGGCGGCCGATTGCCAGACGCCGTCGCCGCCATTGACCGCGCCATTGTTTTTCGGCCCGGTATTGCCGTCCCAGTAGTTGAAGGTCAGGCCTTCGGTGTTGACGAGGTTCACCTGGTGGTCGATCGAGGTCTGGATCGAATAACCCGACGATGGGATCGCCCCGACGACGAGCCCGTTGTTGGTCAGCGTGCCATCATAGCTGAAGACGCGATAGACGCCTGGCCCGAAGGTGCCGCCGGCGCTCACGCCGACGTTGAGCGTGCCGTCGAGCACGAGATTGCGGCCGACCGTAGTCAGATCGTTGAGCGCTCCGCCGGCGACATCGGCCTCACCGAAAGAATAGTTGAGGACCGCGCCGCTGGAGAGATTGAGGTTCCCGGCGATCGCCAGCGTGCCTGGTATCCCGTCGGCAGAGCCGGGCGACAGGGTCGCGCCGTCGGCAACCGTGACATCGCCGCCGATCGAGCCCTTGCCGCCAAGC
>NZ_VFTL01000018.1:0-139920 GCF_006439385.1 Mesorhizobium sp. B3-1-7 | reverse complement strand
CGCCAACTTCATGGGCTTCGTCAAACTCGCCGCTATCGCCATCTGGCTCAAATAGTTAAATCGTCACCACCGCCTAGTTGCTCCATCTCCTGCGGCGTGAGGCTGATGCCGTCCCGTTTCGACTTCTCACGGGCTAGGAACCGCCTCTGCGAAGGCAGGCGCGCGCCCTGACCGAGGATCGCCTCGAACAACGCTTCTGCTCGGGAGAAAGGACTTCCGGGGCGGCCAGCGGCGAAAGCTTCCGGCGACAGGGCGATGACCAGTTCGCCATGCTTCGGATAGAGCGTCGTCGTGCCAAGCAGATCGAGGGCCTCGCGGCTCGTCAGGTCGCCAAGCATGGCACCGGCGAGCAGCTCGATCATGGTGCCGATGGCCGAGCCCTTATGCCCGCCGAAGGAAAGCATCGCGCCGGCAAGCGCCGCTTCGGGGTCGGTCGTCGGCCTGCCGTCCGAATCGATCGCCCAGCCTTCCGGCAATTGTTTCCCGGCGCGACGATGGAGCTCGATTTCGCCGCGCGCCGCGACTGAAGTTGCAAAGTCGAAGACATAAGGCGGATGCCCCTGGCGCGGCCAGCCGAAGGCGAAGGGATTGGTGCCAAGCAAGGGGCTTGAGCCTCCCGTCGGCGCGACCGTCGCGTAGCTTGGACACATGGCGAGGCCGGCAAGACCGGCTCCGGCCAGTGCCTCGACCTCGACCCAGAGGGCCGAAAAATGAACCGCGTTGCTGATCGCCAGCGCCGCGATGCCGGTTGTGCGCGCGCGCTCGACCAGGACAGGCAGGCCCAGCTCGAAGGCTGGATTGGCGAAGCCGCCTCTCGCGTCCACTTTCACGATTGCCGGCGCGTCCGGCGGCAGCAATTCAGGCACCGCCTTCGGCTCGGCCTTTCCGGCCTTGACGGTGCGCAGCGCGCCTTCGATGCGATAGATGCCGTGCGACTTGCAGGCGTCGCGCTCCCCGGCGACGATGGCGCGCGTGATGGCGCCGGCCTGGGCAGGGTTAAGCCCGGCCTTGCTGAAAATCGCCTCGACGCGCTCATGCAGGGCTTCGATGGTGAGGGCTGTTGTGCTGCTCATTCTGGCCTTCGGGATTTGCCTGCGGAGCATGCGCCCGCAGGTCGGGAAAATTTCAGCTCGCTCGCGAAGGCTATCAGATCCTGCGCGAGCAGGCCGGGTTGCTCGAAGGCTGCAAAATGCCCGCCGCATGGCATTGTTGTCCACCGGCGCACATTACGAAAAACCCGTTCGACCCAGCTTCTTGGCGGCATCGGCAATTCCTTCGGAAACAGCGCTACCGCGAGCGGAACCTCGATCTCCGTACCATGCGGGAATGCCAACGGCCGAGCGCGAGTCTCCCAATAGATACGCATGGAGGAGGCAACGGTTCGCGTGAACCAGTAGAGCGAGATGTTGGCGAGGATTTCGTCGCGAGAAAATGCGGCGTTGTCCAGATTGCCGTCGCAGTCGCTCCAGTCGCGGAACTTTTCGATCATCCATGCCGCCAGTCCCACAGGCGAATCGGTGAGCCCATAGGCAAGGGTCTGGGGGCGCGTTCCCTGAATGTGGCTGTAGGCGCCGTGAAGATCCGCCCACCGGGCTTTCTCGCCCAGGAAGATGCGTTCTTCCGCGGTGAGGTCGCCGCCGGAACCAGGGTCATGCGAGGGGCGAATACGAGCCGGGAATGAAATTCAGATGCACGCCGGCGAGATTGCCGGGATGAGCGTGCGCCAGGATCGTCGACACGCTGGCGCCGAGGTCACCGCCCTGCGCCAGATAGCGCTCATAGCCCAGGCGGCTCATCAGTTCCGCCCAGAGATCGGCGACGGCAAACAGGTTGAGGCCGGCCTTGGTCGGGCGGCTCGAAAAGCCGTATCCGGGGATCGAAGGGATCACGACGTTGAATGCGTCCTGCTCTCTCCCGCCATTGGCAAGCGGATCGGACAGGAGCGGCAAAATCCTGATGAATTCGCAAAAGCTGCCCGGCCAGCCATGAGTGAGAATGATCGCTTTGGCGGTTGGAACTGCGCGCGGACATGGATGAAATGAATGGTCTGGCCGCCGATTTCCGTCTGGTAGTGAGGAAGCTTGTTCCAGGCGTCTTCCTGTCTGCGCCAGTCGAAGCCCGAGCTCCAGTGCTCGAGAAGTCGCCGCAACTCCTCACGCTCGGTTCCCTGGGCCCAGCCGATACCCTCCAGTTGGTCCGGCTCGCGCCAGCTTGCGATGCGTCGCATCAGGTCGTCGATTTCGGCCTGGGCAATCCGGATCGTGAAAGGGTGGATATCCATGGATATGTTCGCTCGGCGCTATGGGTTTGAAGCGAAAATCGCTGTCGTTGCGGCTTTTTTGGTCGCAACCGGCCGTTCACGCCGGTCGAGGGCAGCCCGGCCTGATGTTTCGCGCGCCCGCAAGCGCGTCAAGCTGCTGCCTGGCAATACGCAGTGCTTGGGTCGCCGTTTCGATCGACACTGGCACAAAACGCAAGCGCGCGCCGATCGGCGCTTGCGCGAGCCGCCAGAGATCAGCTTCGATCACGGTTGCGATCTTCGGGTAGCCGCCGCATGTGTTGGCATCGGCCAGCTGGACGATCGGCTGGCCGGATGGCGGCACTTGAACGGTACCCGGCACGATGCCATGCGAAAGCAATTCCATGGGTGAGGTTAGCGAGAGCGTTTCTCCGGACAAGCGATAGCCCATGCGGTTGGCTTCGCTGGTGATCTTCCATTCGCTGCTGGTGAAGGCCGCCTGAGCCTGCGCCGTGAAAGCGTCGAACTCGGCGGCGGGAAGCACCCTCAGTACGATCGCAGAGTCGGTAGCGTTGCCGGTGATTTGCCGTTCTTCCAGTGCCACGCCAAGGCCTGTTGAGGGAAGCGGGCACACCGCGCTGTTGAGCTGGAGCCGGTCGCCGTGCGCAAGGCCGCGCCCGGCAAGCCCGCCGAAACCACCTTTCACATCCGTCGCGCGCGAGCCCATGACGGATGGCAGGTCGAGCCCGCCGGCGAAGGCGATATAAGAACGCGCGCCTGCGCGAGGCGCTTCCACCAGAAGCGTCTCGCCCGCGCGGATAGTGGTTGCCCACCAGGGCGGATACCGCCGATCATCGATATGGATCGGGCAGTCGGCTCCGGTGATGGCCAACGCGGTGTCGACATGTGCCTTGAGCCGGAACGGATAGAGCGCGATCTCCAGCCCCGCGGCCGATCGGTCATTGCCCAGCATGAAATTGGCGATCGCCAGCGCCTGGCTGTCCATGGCGCCGCCATGGCTGATCCCGAGCGCTAGATAGCCTGGGCGGCCGAGGTCCTGGACAGTGTTCGGAAGACCGGTGGACAGGATTTCGATCATTGCTCGATGCCCGCAATCTCGAATTGGACCTTGTCTCCAGGCCTCAGCAGCACCGGCGATTGCGCCTGAATATCGAAGAGCCTGACGTCGGTGTGGCCGATAATGTGCCACCCCGACGGCGCGGTCATCGGCATGATGCCTGCCTGCGCGCCGCCGATGATGACGGCGCCTTCGGCCACTTTCAGGCGGGGGTTCTTGCGCCTTGGCCAACTGAGCCGCGGGTCGAGACCGGACAAGTAAGGAAAGCCCGGCATGGCGCCGATAGCGGCTACGGAATAGATCGCGGCCGCATGACGATTGACTGTCTCTTCCAGCGACAATGCGCAATGCGCGGCCCAGCCAGCGAGGTCTTCGCCGCGCGAGCCGCCGTAATGCACGGGAATCCTGTGCAAGCTGCCGGCGGCCGCTTGTGGATCGGTGCCGGCCCAAAGTGATTGCAGTTGTTCGCCGACACGCGATGCATCCGTGACGAGCGGGTCGAACAGCACCAGCAGGTTGTTCATACCGGGGACCGTCTCGCGCACGCCGTCAAGGCCTCGTGCAGCTTCCGCCACAGCCCAAACCAACTCTTGAGTGGCGTCGTCGAACCTTGCCTGCGCGCCATCGAGAAGCAGCGCGCCTGATCCCGCAAGGCTGATGCGCGGCGCCGGCCCAATGGTCATGAGCGTCAGTCCTTCACCGGCACGGTGTAGTTCAGGATCAGGCGGCCGCCATCTGGGTAAATAGTCTGGCCCACGATGTAGGAGGCATCGTCGCTGGCCAGGAAGGAAGCGACGCTGGCGATCTCCGACGGCTCGCCGCAGCGCCCGCTCGGCGTTCGCGACAGGATGGTCTGCCGCTGCGCCTCGCTGGCCATGACCGAGCTCCTGACCATGTCGGTCAGGATCGTTCCCGGTCCGATGGCGTTGACGCGGATGTTGTGCGGGATGAGCCCGACCGCCATCACCGCCGTCAGCTGCTTGATGCCACCCTTTGACACCGCGTAGGCGACGGAATTGGGAATGGCCAGGATGGCATTGATCGACGACATGTTGATGATCGAGCCGCCGCGCCTTTGAGCGATCATGGCTCGTGCCGCGGCCTGACCGAGAAGGAACGGCGCCTTGAGATTGACGCGCTGAACCCAATCGAAGGCTTCCTCGGGGAAGTCGACGAAATCATCGAGGTGGATCACACCGGCATTGTTGATCAAGACGTCGATTCCGCCAAAGGCGTCGGCGGCCTCGGCGATGATGCTGGCGGCCATGTCCGCCGTGCATGCGGAAAGATCCGCTTCGAGCCAGACGGCGCGCTCGCCGAGACGGTGCGCATGCTCGCGGCCGCGGTCGGCCTTCACATCCACGAGCACGACATTGGCGCCGTCGGCATGAAAGCGCTCTGCGCAGGCGAGGCCCAGGCCTTGCGCCGCCCCGGTGATGATCACGACTTTGCCTGCATGCTTCACAGCGATTCCCTTTTTTGATGCCCAATGAGGATATGTTATCCAATCTATCGTCAAGCGCGAGCTTATGGCAAGTCCGGCGTGGCTGGTCGAAAGCGGCTCCAGGCGCGGAATTGCAGGGGAACCGGCTTTTTGGACAGCTCCAAGTAAGCCGGTTGACTTTACTCTTCAAATGATGATTGGATAATATATTCACAAATTGGAGGACGAAAATGGCAGGCGGGCAGCGGGAAGGTGAACTGGTCGACGCGTTCCGCGTCTTTGCCACGCCGTTGATCAGCGACAATCTTGCCCGGGTGCCCGGCGCCGTCGGGTTGCGACCTTTCCACAAGATCAGCGGCATCATGGTGGGGCGGGCGCTGACAGTGAGGACGCGCCCCGGCGATAACCAGTTCATCCACCGCGCGCTCGACCTGGTACAGCCGGGCGATGTCATTGTCGTCGATGGCGGCGGTTACGAAGGACGGGCACTCGTCGGCGAGATCATGACAAGCCTCGCTGCCTCACGCGGCGCCGCCGGCATCGTCATCGACGGAGCCCTCCGCGATGCCGGCGCCATCGGCCGCAATCCATTTCCCTGCTTCGCGCGATCGGCCATCCACCTCGGCCCCTACAAGGACGGTCCCGGGGCGATCAATGTTCCGGTCTCGGTGGGCGGAATGGTCGTCGGTCCCGGCGACATCGTCGTGGGCGACGAGGACGGCGTCGTGGCGTTTCCGCTCGAGGGCGCCACGGCCTTGCTGGCAGCCGTCAAGGCGCAGGAAGCGCGCGAAGCCGGCATCATGCAGAGCATCAAGGAGAACCGCTACCAGGGTGCCTATGCCCAGGCTCCGGCCAGCAGCCATTGAGTTGCAGAGCCTGACGCCAGGGCCTCGATCGCAGGCCGGCTGGCGATTGCAAACATTGCCGCTCCGCCTCTGAAGGAGGAGCGCAATCTGGCTGATCCGCGCAGAGCGGCTCGGCGACAATCAAGCAGAATGCATTCCGGGCCACGACCCGGATGCGCCAACAGGGGAAAATGGAGAGAATGATGGTTGTTTCCTTCAAGAGGCTTGCCTGCGCCACCGCCCTTGCCGGGCTGGCCATGACCGCCGCCGCCGCCGCCGCCGACATCAAGATCGGCATCGTCGCGCCGATGACAGGCCAGTTGGCCAGCGAAGGGCAGGACATGGAAAACGCGGTGAAGATGGCGATCGATGCCGCCAATGCCAAGGGCGGCATCAACGGCGACAAGATCACCACAACCACTGCCGATGACGCCTGCGATCCGCAGCAGGCGGTAACCGCCGGCAGCAAGCTGATATCGGAAGGCGTGACGGCAATCGTCGGCGGCTACTGCTCGGGCGCCGTGTTGCCGACGTTGAAGATCTACGGCGATGCCGGCGTTCCGTTCGTCATCATCGGCGCGAATTCGACCAAGCTGGTCGCCGCCAATCAGGGCAACGCCTTCCTCGCCAACTCGACCGGCGACATGCAGGCGACCACCGCCGTCGAGCTCTTCAAGAAGAACGGCTACAAGAAGATCGCCGTCATCGACGAAGGCGACGCCTATTCCTCCGACCTGGCAAAACTCACCGCCGAAGCCTTCAAGAACGCGGGTGGCGAGATCGCCGCCAAGGAAACCACCACCGCCGGCGAGCAGGACTATTCGGCGGTCGTCACCAAGGTCAAATCAAGCGGCGCGGATGCCGTCTTCTGGACCGCCTATCATGCCGGCGGCGCGCTTCTCACCAAGCAGCTTCGGCAGGCAGGCTTCCAGGGCGGCATCGTTCTCGGCGACGGCAACAATTCGCCGGAATATCTGGAGATCGCCGGCTCGGCCGGCGAGGGCGTGTTTCTGCTGTCCCCGCCAACCGTCGATCTCCTCTCCGGCGCTGCCGATTTCAAGGCCAAGTACAAGGAGACCTATGGCCGCGACGCCGGCGCCTACGCGGCCCTTTCCCATGACGTCGGCGACCTGATCGTAGACGCCATCGCACGGGCAAAATCTGCCGACCAGAAGGCAATCATCGAGGCGCTGAAAGCAAGCGACTTCAAGGGTCTGGCCGGCGAAATCAAGTTCACCGACAAGAACACCCTGCAGACGTCGAATTTCCGCCCGGTCGTCGCCAAGGGCGGCAAGTGGATCGCCGCCGAGTAACCGACGAAACATGCTGATGCCGGGGCGGCCTTTTTGCCGGCCTCGGCATCATTCCTGTTTTTGCGGCTGTGTGGCGGGCGATCGATGCTTCGCCAAGGCTCGACCTTTTCAATCCCAGCACCGGAGCATCAATGACGCTCGACCTAGTCATTCAGCAACTGGTGAACGGCCTGATTGTCGGCTCGTTCTACGCCCTGATCGCGCTCGGCTACAGCATGGTCTTCGGCGTCATCAAGCTCCTGAATTTCGCCCATGGCGATGTCTATATGAGCGGCGCCTTCGTCGGCCTCATCGTGTTTTCCTTCGTCGGCGTGTGGGTCGGCAATGGCTGGGCGGGCGTCGTCTGCGCCTTGCTGGTTTCGATGCTGGCCGTAGGGTTGCTCGGCGTCGTCATCGAGCGCTTCGCCTACCGGCCGATGCGCAACGCGCCGCGCCTGTCGATCCTGATCACCGCGCTCGGCGCCTCGATGGTGCTGAATGGCACCGCGCTTGCGCTGACCGGCGGGCGGCATTTCGCATTCAGCACCGACCTCGGTTTTGCGGGCCTGGACGTTTCGGCTGTGCACATCACCTACACACAGATCGTGCTTGTCGCCGCCTCGATCCTGCTGATGGCCGGCATGCAGGCCTTTGTCTCGCGCACCATGTACGGCAAGGCGATGCGCGCCGTGTCGATCGACATGGGGGCCAGCCGCCTGATGGGCATCGATGTCGATCGGGTGATCGCGCTGACCTTCTTCATGGGATCGGCACTCGCGGCCGGCGGCGGCGTCATGGCGGGCGCCTACTATGGCAGCGTCCATTTCTTCATGGGCTTCATCATGGGGCTCAAAGCGTTCACCGCTGCCGTCATCGGCGGCATCGGCAGTGTGCCGGGCGCCATGCTTGGCGGCCTGCTGCTCGGCCTTCTCGAGGCCTACGGGTCATCCTTGCCCTTCGTCGGATCGGAATGGCGCGACGTCTTCGTGTTCGGCGCGCTGATCCTGTTCCTGGTCTTCAAGCCGACGGGCCTGCTCGGACGCTCGGTTGTGGAGCGGGTGTGATGAGCGACGGAGCCAGGACCTTGCCCGCCGCCGCGCAACCGCCATTGGTGCGGCGCTCGCATTTGCTGCCGGGTCTCGCCGCGCTTGGCTGCGCGCTGGTGCTGCCGCACTTCGCCAATGCCTATGTGACTGAGGTGGCGACCACGGCGTTGCTCTATGTCGTGTTGTGCCTCGGTCTCAACATCGTCGTCGGCTATGCGGGCCTGCTTGACCTCGGCTACGCGGCCTTCTTTGCTGTCGGCGCCTACACGACCGGCATCCTGACCTCGGAATTCGGCTTCAACTTCTGGCTCACGATTCCCGTCGCCATGGTGGCTGCCTGTCTGGCCGGTGTCATCATCGGCGCGCCGACCTTGAGGCTGCGCAGCGACTATCTGGCGATCGTGACCCTGGGCTTCGGCGAAATCGTGCGCATCATTGCCCGCAACCTCGATATCACCGGCGGCGCCAGCGGCCTCGTCGGTATCGAGCGGCCGGAGATACTGGGCTTCAAGCTGATGCAGGTGCAGCACTTCTACTATGTGTTCCTGACGCTCGCGCTGCTTGCCGTTTTCGTCTGCCTGAGCGTCGAGCGGTCGCGCATGGGGCGTGCCTGGTTCTATGTCCGTTATGACGAGGACGCCGCCGCGGGGATCGGCATCAATCGCGTGTCGGCCAAGCTGCAGGCCTATATGATGGGGGCCGTGATCGCGTCGGTGGCCGGGTGTCTCTACGCCGCGAAGATGACCGCGATTTCGCCGGAAAGCTTTACCTTCAACCAGTCGCTTCTGATCCTTTTAGGCGTCGTCCTGGGTGGCATGGGCCGCATCCCCGGTGTCGTCCTGGGTGCGATTCTCGTGGCCCTGCTGCCGGAGGTGCTGCGCGGGGCCGGCACCTATCGTCCGCTGGTCACGGCTGTGGCGCTGCTGGCAATCATGCTCTTCAGGCCGAACGGCCTGTGGCCGGACAAGCGGGGTTGACCATGGCCTTGCTGGAAGTCCGCGATCTGCGCCTCAGCTTCGGAGGGCTGAAGGTCCTGCAGGATATTTCGTTCTCGGTGGAGAAGGGCGCCATCAATAGCCTCATCGGGCCGAATGGCGCGGGCAAGACGTCCCTCTTCAATTGCCTGACCGGCTTCTACAAACCAAAGGGTGGGTCGATCCGACTGGCCGGCCGGCCGATCACGGGCTTGCCGCCGCACCGCATCACAGCGCTCGGCCTTGCCCGCACTTTCCAGAACATCCGCTTGTTCAAGGAGATGTCGGTTCTGGAAAATGCCATGTCCGGCCAGCATTGCCGCAGCCGCCACGGCATCGTCTCGGCAATCCTTCACCTGCCGTCGCAACGGCGGGAGGAGAATATGATACGCGCGGCGGGAATGCGCTGGCTCGACTTCGTCGGCATCGCTGAACATACGCATCGTCTGGCCGGCGGGCTCTCCTACGGCGACCAGCGACGGCTTGAACTTGCAAGGGCCTTGGCCTCGGCGCCCGAGATCATCCTGCTCGATGAGCCCGCTGCCGGGCTGAACGAGCGCGAGAAGCTCGATCTCGTGCATTTGATCCGCCGTGTTCGCGACGAGACCGGCGTCACCGTGCTTTTGATCGAGCACGATATGGGCCTTGTCATGCAGGTGTCGGAAAGGATCGTTGTCTTCGACTATGGCCAGAAGATCGCCGATGGCACGCCAGAGGCCGTGCGCGCCGATCCGAAAGTCATCGAAGCCTATCTCGGCACGGAGGATTGATGGACACGGATATTGTCCTTGCGGCCGACCGGATCGTCGCGCGCTACGGCAGCATCGAGGCGCTTCATGGCGTCAGCCTCTCGATAAGGCGCGGCCAGATCGTGGCACTGCTCGGCGCGAACGGCGCCGGCAAAAGCACGACATTGCGAACGCTGTCCGGTCTCATTGCTGCGTCCTCGGGAAGCGTCCGATTCCTGGGTGAGGACATAACCAGGGTCCCGGCCCACCGGTTGCCCCACCGAGGTCTTGTTCACGTTCCCGAGGGACGGCGCATTTTCGGCGACATGACGATCCGGGAGAATCTCGACCTGGGTTCGTTCACGCTGAGCGACGACGCAGAGCGGCGACGGCGGCTGGATCATGTGTTCGAACTCTTCCCGATCCTGGCGCGAAGGCACAATGGCGACGCAAGGAACCTGTCCGGCGGCGAGCAGCAGATGCTGGCGATCGGAAGAGCTCTCATGGCGGCCCCACAGATGCTGCTGCTCGACGAGCCTTCAATGGGGCTGGCGCCACAGCTGATCAAGGAAGTCATGAACATCGTGCAGCGCCTCAATCGTGAGGGCGTGACGATCCTTCTGGTGGAGCAGAACAGCAAAGTCGCATTGAAGTTCGCGGACTACGGCTACGTTCTAAAGGGCGGACGTATAGTGCTTGAAGGGCGGGGAAGCGATCTTGCGGACAATGACGCCGTCGTCAGCGCCTACCTGGGCGGTGTCGCGGCCTGAAAGCTGACCGCTCTGCGCATCCTCTCAGCCGAAAACGCCCGTCGGAATTCCGGCGACGTCCGTCTTCACGGAGAGCAGCGTTCCCATCTGATGTCTGCCCGGGCGGTCCGTGCGGAGTGATGTGATGAAGAGTGTCTTAAGGTCGCTGCCGCCGAAACAGGGCATGGTCGGCGCCGGCGTCGGCAGCGAGAATATGCCGGCGATCCGGCCGTCCGGGGCGAATTTGGTGATCCGGCCGGCCGTCACGCCCGCAACCCAGTAGTGCCCTTCCGCATCGATCGCCGCACCGTCCGGCAAGCCGTCGCTTTCCGTGAATGTCGCGAACCGTCGTCCTCCGGAGAGGCTCCCGCTATCCGGGTCGAAGTCGTAGGCCTGCACATAGGCTCCGCGCGAATCCGCGTGATACATGGTCCTGCCGTCGGGGCTCCAGGCCAGCCCGTTCGACACCTTCAGCCCGCTCGATATCCGCGTGCATTCCCCGGTCGGCGTCACTCGGTAGAGTGCGGCGGTCGGCGCGCGGGGCTGGCTGTCATGCATCGAGCCGACCCAGAAACATCCGTCCGGGCCGACCTTCCCGTCGTTCAGCCGGTTCATCTCCATATCGGGCTCCGGGTGGACCAGGAACTCCAGCGTCCGCGACCCAGGATCGAAAAGATGGACGCCGGTGCGAAGCGCAACCACCAGCCGGCCGCCGGCGGCCAGTCCGATGCTGCCGACGGCGCAGGGCATCGGGTAGGTTGTCAGATGGTTCGTCTGGGGATCGAGCGCGTAGATGCAGGGCGCCAGGATATCGACGAACCAGAGCAGGCGGCGACCGGCATCCCAGACCGGGCTCTCGCCAATGGCCAGGTCGAGATCGATGCGTCGCTCGATGGGTTCTTCGAAGTCGATCGGTCGCATCTCGTCGATATTCTCCCGCCCGAGTGCTCTTCAGCTCTTACGATTCCATGATTTTGATATAGCAAAACAGGCAATCGGGTCGAGGTTGTTTTGTCGCTGTGTGGATTTTGAAATAGTATATGCCAGAATAGCACGCGAATGAGCGCCCGGACGATCACCGTCGCGAACAACCAGCAAGGCACCATGACCACCCAACCGGACGAACAGGAAGCCGACGACGGCCTCGCGCTCAATCGGGACAGTCTCTCGGAAAGGATCTATGGCCGGCTGCGCCTGGCCTTGATGACGGGGCAGTACGAACCAGGCTCCAGGTTGAACATTCGAAAACTGGCGTTGATGTATCAGACGTCGCCGACGCCTGTGCGGGAGGCTATCGGCCAGCTCGTTCGCGAAGGCGCGCTCGAGCTGAAGCTGGGCTACCAGGCCCGGGTGCCGGTCATCTCCATTCCCAGATACATCAACATTCGCGAGACCCGCGCCCCGCTCGAACGGCTCGCGGCGGAATTGAGCGCCGTCAACATCACCGCGGATGACATTCGCAGGCTGGAGGATCTGCACCGGGCTTTCGTCGAGGCGGAGGCCGCCGAACAGTGGAAAGCCGCTCTTTCGGCGAACCAGGAATTCCATTTCACGATCTACCGGGCTTCGAACAACGACGTCCTGGTTCGGGTCATCGAGAATCTCTGGCTGCTCGCCGGCCCCTTCGTGACCCACCAATATCCCAGCATCCGTCAGGCTTGGTCGGACGTGCACCCGCATCTGCTGATCATCGATGCCCTTTCCCGCCGATCTCCGTCGGAAGCGGGCGAACTGGTGGTGAGAGACCTGCGGGAGGGCTCCTACCGCATTCTCGAGCAGCTCAAGCTGACCGAGGCGAACTCCAGGAAAAGACTGACGTCGCGCCTTCGGTCGAAGGGCTGAGCCGGTCCGCCGAGGCTTTCAGGCGGATGTTCCGGCGCGGCGGGCCTTGAGCTTTTCCGCGCCGATGGCCGCGTTGTGCTCGTACATCTTCGCCAGCGCGCGCGGTTTTACGCCGATCTGGCGCACGAAGGCGCCGCGCTCAGGCGGAATGTAAACCTCGGCCGGCTTCTTCGCGACGGCGTCGAGAATGGTCCGCGCGACATGCTCGGCGGCGACCGGATTGCCGGCGAAGGCAAGCGCCATGGCGTCGTCCTCAGCTTCCTGCTCCAGCATGGGTGTTTCGGTCGCCGTCGGATAGACGATCGTGAAGCGGACGGGACTGTGACGTTCCTCGATAGCCAGGGCATGGTGGAAGGCCCGCAGCGCGTGCTTTGCCGCGGCGTAGCTCGCTATGCCGGGGAAGGGCAGGAAGGCGACCATGCTGGCGACCGTCATCAGGTGGCCGGAACCCTGCGCCTTGAAGCGCCGCAACGCGGCCAGCATGCCGATGGCCGCGCCCATGAAATTGGTGTCGAGCGTGTGCCTGTGCTTCTCGATCGGCACATCGGCCGCAAAGCCGGTATGGACGATGGCCGCATTGTTGATCAGGACGTCCAGCCGACCGTGTTCCGCCCAGACCCGATCGAGCACCGCGTTCCAGTTTTCCTCCGAACGGATATCGAGGCGGCTCGCGGATGCATTTGCGCCGACCTCGTCGGCCGCGGCGCGGGCTCCAGCTTCGTTGATGTCGGCCAGGATCACCTTGTGGCCGGCGCTGGCGGCAAGCTTTGCCGTTGCCGCTCCGATGCCGCTCGCGGCGCCGGTAACCAGTATGATCCTGGAGCTTTCTTTCCTGCTCATCGCGATGCCTTTGTTCCAGTGCCGGCGTTTTCAGAAATAGGTCCGGATCGATCCGGTGACCCGGTAGGACGGATCGACAAGGTGGATGACCCGCCATTTGTCGAAAGTCAGGCATGGGTGCGAGATGCCGAAGCCGATCAGGTCGCCGACCCGCAGCGGCGAACTAGCCGGCAGCGAAAGGTGGCAGTGCTGGTCGTTCAGCCTGGTCACCACATACCCCGCCGGCACCGGCCGAGGCGCCGTCATGCCGCCATCCGGCCGGTACCAGCTCAGCGCCACCGGCAGGTCGTCATAGGAGATATCCCGCTTGCCGAAGCCGACGATTGCCTTTTCGGCTTCGGGCCGCGACTGCACGTAGGCCCACACCTCGAGCGCGGGTTCCAGACCGCCATGCGAGTCGGCGAGCGCGCTGTTGCGCTCCCGCATCGCGTCCATGGCGCGAACGTAGAGCACCGAATCGTGCGTGATGTAGCAGCCCGAGCGCAGCAGGATCCGCGTCTCTCGGTCGAGCCTGGCCGCAGACAGCCGCGTGGCGACAACGTCGAAGAAGGACGATCCTCCCGCCGAAAGCAGCACCGTGCCTTCGGCGAACAACTGCTGCGAAGCGCATCTTTCGGCAAGCTCGACCATCGTGCCGAGCAGGCTTTCCACCTGCGCCAGGGTTTCAGTGTTCGACGAGCCTCGAATGAGCCCCTCGAAGCCTTCGATGCCGGCGAGCGCCAGGGTGCCTGACGCATGCACCGCCCGCGCCAATGTCATGGCCTGCTCGACCGTGCGGCATCCGGTCCGTCCGCCGACATAGCCGAGCTCGACCAGGACTTTCATGGGACGGCCAAGGGTCGCTGCCCTGGCGGCAGAAGCCAGGGCTTCGACATTCGACAGGTCGTCCACCAGGCAGAAGAACTCGAAGGCCGGATCATTCGCCAGTTCGCGCATGACATAGTCGATCGCGCTTTTGCCGATCAGCTGATTGGCGAAGAAGATCCGCGAATATCCGAAGGCGCGCGCGACCTGGAGCTGATGCGCCGTCGCGACGGTGATGGCCCAGGCGCCGTCATCGAGCTGCATGTCGAAAAGTGCCGGGCACATCGTCGTCTTGCCGTGAGGGGCAAGAGCCATGCCGCTGTCTTCGAGAAAGGATTTCATCCATTCGCGGTTATGGCGGAGCGCATCCTGTTTGATGACGGCCGCCGGGAGCGGAATGTCTTCCCGCAGCAGGCTCCATCGCTGGTCCGCGACGGCTTCAATCGTAACCTCCGAGATCGTTCCCGGCACGCCTTTGTCGAGCGGGCTGAGAGACGGATGGGCGGCCTTCGCCGTTGCCGAAACTGTCATGTCGTCGATCCGGAAGTTGATTTTGATATATCGTATTGCAAAATTGCCAAGCGTTGCAAGTGGCGTTGAAGGGCCTCTACAGCCTTAGCCATAGGCAACAGGTCGACGCTTCGGTCAGGGTGGAGACAATCTTGGCGGCGGCCGACGCCCGCTGATCGCAGCGATTATCCAGTTATTTCGGCTTTGCGCATTTCGGCGACGAGCGAAGTGCGGTTCCCGACATCGAGCTTTGCGAACAGGCTCCGCAGATGGGTCTTCACCGTGGGCAGGGAAATCGCCAGTTCTTCGCCGATCTCCTGGTTGGTCAGGCCCTTGCCGACCAGGTCGGCGATCTCGAGTTCCCGCTTCGACAACAGGAATTCCCTTGCGAGCCTTCTTCTGGCCCGATCGCGCATCACCCTTGGATGCAGCGCAAGGCTGGCCTCGACATAGCGCTGCATGCTCTGGGCCAGCTTCCAGGTTTCCGCCGAGACGCAATCCTGGTCATCCCTGGCCACAAGTCCTAGCCCGGCAACCGCGCGGCCTTCATGCCAGAAAACCATCTCCAATGCGTCCTTGATCCCGCTGAGCGCCATATACGGCCGGTACAAATCGAGGGCCTCGCTTTCGCAGCATGCGCGCTGCAAGGTCTGGGTGCGCGCCTGCCGGCTGATCATCCGCACAGGACTGCACGGGTCATGTGCATAGAAGCTGGATTGGTAGATGTTGAGCCGATCGAGATCGACAGCCCTGCAGGCCGCTATCTGCATGCGCATCCTCTCGTCGATCCAGTAGAAGATCGAAGAAGGTATGTGCGTCGCGTCCATGGCGAACTGAAGCAGTTCGACGATCGGCCTGGTCTCCTCGCCGTCCAAGACAAATTGGGTCGCGCTCATTCTGCGCCTCGACTGCATCCGGTTTCCAAGCCGCAAGATTGCGTTCGATCGAAGGTCAAATCAACATCTTCCGTCGCGATCGCGTGCTTGAGGAAAATCATCCTTTCGGACGATTGACCTGGTGAACCTCCTCAATGCCAAGATGGGGCATTCCCGAGCGGCGGTATGCCGTGCCCGGGACTCAACCCTTCCGCCGGAAAACGACCTGCGCCGATCGAGGCCATGCGGGGAGAGATGAATTTGTCCATCGCGCCGCCAAGTGGCGACCTTGCGCCCCACGTCTTTCGCGGCGACATGACGTTCCGCAACTCGGACGCCGGCATTCTGCGCTTTCCCTTTCCCCTGGACACCGACCGTTTCGAGATGAAGGGGGTGGGTATCGAGCCGCAGGATCGAAACGGGCCGACCGCGGCCTACAGGTCGCTCTTCGATGTCGATGAGCACTACCTGGACGAGGTTGCCGAACGGGCATTCGTGCTCGATCGCGACCGCTCGCGCTATCACATCATGCCCCACATGGAAGAGGCGCAGTGGGAAGCGACGGACTACATCATGCGCGCTTTGGCGCGGGATTTTCCGGCGTATTTCTCCTATCGGCGGGAGGACAGGAACTGCCGGTGGGAGAACCGCCTGCTGGGAGAGCGGCGGGATTTCGTCTTTGGCCGCGCCGAAACGCTTCCCTGCGAGGCGTTCGAATACATCACCCGCCAGGCCCAGGGCGATTTCGTGCTCATGGATCAGCAGCAGGGCACGCTGTGGCTGGACGGCGGCATGGTGACCGCCTCATACGGCTGGTCGTTTGATTTCATCCTGGGAATGAACTGGCATGACTGGCATGGAACGCTGGTCGGAGCGGCGGCGGAGAGCCGAGTCATCGACCAGGCGTTGCGGATGACGATGATGCTGTCTGCCGAGGCGCCGCAAAGGCGGGTTACCTGGGTGCACGCCGTGCGGCCGCGTCTCGACAAGTCGCTGGAGAACAAGATCGTCTGGCAGCACGACATCGATGGCGTCACGGCAGAGACGGTGCCCGACGACATCTTCGTGCGCAGCGAATTCCAGCAGCTCTATCGCCTGCCGCGCAGCAATGCGATCATCTTTGTCCTGCGCAACTATCTGCTGTCGTTGCGCGACGTGGCGCGGGTGCCGAAATGGGCAGCGCGTCTGCACCGCGTGCTGCGCGACCTCGATCCCGGGCTTGCGCGGTTTTCCAACATCCACTTCCGGCACGAATGCGTCGACTGGCTTGCGCGGTTCGACGACGGGCGACCGCTTTCGCCAGGCGCCGGCCCCGACACCGACCGGCTGGAGCCACGCCCTTGACCATCGGTACCGACAGTTCGTCGAAGCCTGCCTACGGCACGCTGACCTGGGGAGCCGCGCAGCAGCACGTCATGGTTTCGGACGAGGCGGGCCTAATCGCTGTCGAGCGTCTCCTCGCGACGCCATGTCCTGGCGGCGCCGGGTCCATACGCATTCACATGCTGGGGCGTGAGGACCGGATCGCGCCCTCGTTGAAGGCATCAACAGCCGGCATTGAACTGCACGCCGCTGAACCGGATTTTTCCGATGCGCTCTCGGCTCGAATGGATGCCATGCCGGCGGCGGGCAGGCTCTATGTCGCGGGTTGTGAACCCTTCCTCTCCCTCGTGCGCCGGCTGGCGCGGGACCGGGGCCTTGCCGCCGACATTCTGCTTGCGGAACTGGTTGGCGCTGGCGCGCGGCGGGCTCAATGCGCACATTGCAAGACGGTGTATGACGGCATTGCCCACCGGGCCTTCGACTGCGCTTGCTGCAAGGTGACATTGGTCGTGCGGGATCACTACTCGCGGCGTATAGG
The DNA here is from genome assembly GCF_006439385.1 of Mesorhizobium sp. B3-1-7. Taxonomy (NCBI): domain Bacteria; kingdom Pseudomonadati; phylum Pseudomonadota; class Alphaproteobacteria; order Hyphomicrobiales; family Phyllobacteriaceae; genus Mesorhizobium; species Mesorhizobium sp. B3-1-7. Next base: position 122,793 of record NZ_VFTL01000018.1, on the reverse strand, counting down.
CGCCTATCAGGCCGTCGTCCTCTATCCCTCGGATCCCAACATGCCCGCCTTGCGGCGAGAGCCTCTGTGATGGATCCCGCCGACAAGGGATTCCTGAAGCTGAGGCTGGCCGGTATCGAGACCGTCGCCGGGGGTGTGAAGAGCTTTTTCCTCGAGCATCCACGGGGGCTCGATCTACCGGCTTTTTCGCCCGGGTCCCATCTTGTGCTGCTGCTCGACACCGGTGGGCGCATCCGCCGCAATGCTTACTCGCTGACCGGCGATCCCGATGATCGCGGCCGCTACGCGATCTCGGTGCTGCGGCAGCCCGACGGGCGCGGCGGCTCGCGGTTCCTCCATGAAGGCCTTCGCGTCGGCGACGAATTGACCGTTCGCCGGCCGTTGAACTTCTTCCCGGTGGATCGGCTGGCACGGCGCCATCTGCTGATTGCAAGCGGCATCGGGATCACGCCGTTTCTGAGCATGGCGCGCGAGCTCGATCGCGTGCGTGCGGACTTCGAACTGCATTATTCGGTCCGCTCGGCCGAGGACGCGCCCTTCGTCGCGACGCTTCGCGCCCGCTATGGTCCGAAGGTGCATGTTCACGACAGCGCCGCGGGAACGCGCCTCGATATTTCCGGTCTGCTGGCTGGCCAGCAGGCAGGCACCCATGCCTATGTCTGCGGATCGCCGAGGATGATGGACGCGGCGATCGAGGCAACTGGCGCCGTGGGCTGGCCCCCGTCATGTTTTCACGCGGAACGGTTCAAGGCGGCGGTGGGAGGCGTACCGTTCTCGGTGGTGCTGCCCGAGAAGGAAGAGCGCGTCATCGAGGTTTCCTCCGACCAGTCGATGCTCGAAGCGCTGGAGGATGCAGGCGTCGAAATCGATTCCATGTGCCGCGTCGGAGCTTGCGGCAAATGCCGGCTGAAGGTGCAAGGCTGCACCGGCAGGATCGTCCACAACGACCACGTTCTGGATGCAACGGAGCGGGCCGAAGGAACCGCCATGATGCCTTGCGTCTCGAGGGTGATGGGCGGCCAGGTGACGGTCCAGGCATGACCCATGCACCGGCGATGCCGGGTGAGGTCACGGATCGCAACATTCTCGGGGCTATCCGCAGCTTCTCGGCGGCGTTCAAAAGTGCGAAAAAAATCGACTAAAACGCTCCGCACCGTAGCAAACCAAGGCGATATATCCTATCAGAGGCTAGCATTGAATAACGGCCCAAGAAGGCGCAATCCGGCCGCGGGTGGAGGAAATCAATGACGGCGCTCGGGAGGAGCTAGCGGTCGCATGAGTGTCAGGTTAGCCGTCATTGCCGACGATTTCACCGGCGGTCTGTTCGTTGCCAGCAACCTCGAAAAGATCGGCATTCCCGCCCTTTATGTCTGCGATCCGGATATCCTGCCGTCGCTCGGCGATCAGGATGTCGTGGTGATCGCCACGCGCCTGCGCTTCATGCCGCCAGCCGAGGCGGTAGCCATGCTGGATTCCTTGACGACGGCTCTGGACGCCATCGGCACCGAGCATGTTTTCTACAAATACTGCTCCACCTTCGATTCCACCGACGAAGGCAATATCGGTCCCTGCGCCGACTTCCTGGTCAAGAAGTACGACCAGCCGCGCCTGATCTTCGGCCCCGGCTATCCCGACCTTAGCACCTACGTGCATGAAGGCTACATGTTCTACAAGGATCGCCTGATCTCGGAATCGATCAAGCGCTTCGATCCGATCACGCCGATGAACGACCCGGACATGGCGAGGGTGCTGCAGCGCCAGACCGCCGAGAAGGTCGGGCTGCTGCCGCATCGTGTCCTGCATCGCGGCTCGGCCTTCGCGCATGACTATGTGCGGGACCAGCAGGACAAGGGCGTGCGCTACTTCCTCATGGACTGCGTCGACAATGACGACGTGGCGCTTGGCGCGGCAATCTTCCGGCGCGACCGTATCACCAGCGGTGCCGATGCCTTGGCGATCGAACTGGCCTCGCAGTGGGAAAAAGAAGGCGTCCGGCGCGCTCCGCAAGACCGGCCGAGGCCGATCCGCGGGCAGGGCGGGGAGGCGGTTCTGGTGGGAAGCTGCAGCGAAGTCACGCTGCGGCAGCGCGATCACTTCGCGCTTTCCAACCCGGTTCTCGACATCGACATCCGCGAGGCCGAGGGCGATATCCTGACCGAGAGATCCCTGGAGTGGGCGCAGACGCCGCTCGATGCGGGACGAGCGATCGGATTTTCGGTCGCCGGCGATCCGGATGCCGTCACATGGGCGCAGTCGATGTTCGGCGTGATGGGGGCGGCGCGCAAGGCCGAAGCGATCCTGGCCGGCATCGCCAGGGGATTGGCGGACAGGGGGGTTCGCAAGTTCGTCGTGTCGGGAGGCGAATCCTCCGGCGCGATCGTCCAGGCGCTGGGCATTCAGAGCATGCAGGTGCTTCCCTTCGACGAGCTCGGCGCCGGCTCCTGCGTCTCGCATGACGACAGGCGTATTTCGCTGTTCCTTAAGCCAGGAAAGATCGGCACCGAGGACGTGTTTTCCGCGGCGCTGGACAAGATGAGGGCGTGAGCGAAGGTCGCTATCGACCAGCGTTCCTCAGCGTATGCCGGGCGGGTTTGCGGGTTTGATCCGGCGTATGCGCTCGCGCAGGACCGTCAGCAGGCCTGCGCTGGCGATGATCCCCACTCCGATCACCGCCAACAGATCGGGATATTCGTGGAAGATGATGATGCCGAAGAGCATGGCCCAGCCAAGCTGCGAATAGGCGACCGGCGCAATCTGGGTCGCGTTCCCGTAGCGTGCCGCGCTCACGAACGCCCACTGGCCGAGCCCCACGCACAGGCCCGACAGCGCCATCAGCACCAGATCCTGCAGGGCAGGCGCTGTGAAGCCGTGAAGCACCATGCCGATGCCATTGACCGAGACGAGGTAGAGGAACAGCATCCCCAGGATGCTCGTCTTCTTGGCGGCGGAGCCGAGGCCTCGCATGATTATGATCGACGTGCCGGTCGAAAGCCCTGCCACCATCGCGCCGAAATGTCCGAGCTGAAACGCCTGGAAGCCAGGCTTGACCGCCAGCAGGACGCCCACAAATCCGAGCAGCACGGCGAACCATCGCCATTGCCCGACGTGTTCCTTCAGGATCAGGACGGACATGACGGTCACGAAGAATGGGGCAAGGAAGATAAGCGAGTAGGCGTCAACAAGCGGGATTGTCGTGAAGGCATAGATCGCGCAAAGGCTGGACAGCACGCCGCATATGGCGCGCAAATGAATGGGCCATGGCCGGCTCATTTTCCAGAACTCGACCCAACGCTCGTTCTCGTGGCGCGTGGCCAGGAGGACTATCGAAGCGAAGGCGTTCTCGAAGAACCCGATCTCGAAAACGCTCAAAGGCCCGTGCAGGGCTTTGGTGAAAGCGTCGGAAGTCGAGAAGCACGCATAGGCCGCGAAGGCGCAGACATAGACGTTGGTGAAGGGAGATTGCCGGGCTGGCATCGGCTGCGCCTGCGTTTTTCGTTGTTTGCCGGCCGTCGCTGTGACGGCCGGAGTGCGGGAGCTGTCGGCGCGCCTCGCTCCCGTTTTCTCAGATCGACTTTGCCTGGATGGCCTTCTCGGTTTCCCTCAGAGCCTTCTCCATCTTGGAGCCGATCTCCTCCACGTCACGCTCGTCAATGATCAAAGGCGGGCAGAAGCCGACGGTGTCGCGCATCGCGCGAACCACAAGGCCGTGCTCATAGGCGCTGGCGGCAAGGCGGGCGCCAACCTGGCGCGCCGGCGCGAAAGGCGAGCCGGTTGCCGGGTCTTCGACGAGCTCGACCCCATACATGAGCCCGACGCCGCGAAGGTTCCCGACGATGGGCGAGTCCTTCGTCATCTCGGCGAGCGTCTGATGGAGAAGCGCGCCCATCTTGCGGACATGGGCGACGATACCGAGCTCTTCGTAGATCGCGATCGTTTCCGCCGCGACGGCCGCGCCGACGGGGTGAGCCGCGTTGGTGAAGCCGTGGCCGAACGAAGTGCCGCCTTCATTGTAGCGCTCGACCGCTTCGAGGATCTTCGGCGACACGATCACGGCCGCGAGCGGGAAATAGGAAGAGGTGATGCCCTTGGCGAGCGACATCATGTCTGGCGCCATGCCGACCGTCTCGCGCCCGAACCAGTTGCCGGTGCGGCCGAACCCGCAGACGACCTCGTCGTCGAGGCACAGGATATCGTATTTCGCCAGGATCTTCTGGACGGCCTCGAAATAGCCCTCGGGCGGCGGGATGATGCCGCCGCCGGCAATGACCGGCTCGGCTATGAAGGCGGCGATCGTATCCGGGCCTTCCCGCAGGATCATGCGCTCGAGCTCGCCTGCCAGGCGGGCGACGAAGTCCGCCTGGCTTTCGCCCGGCAGCTTGACCCGATAGGTGTTGGGGCAAAGCGTATGGATGAAGCCCGGGAGCGGAAGTCCGAACTCCCTGTGCATCATCTCCAGCCCGCACATGGATCCCGCCACGATGGTCGATCCGTGGAAGGCGCGGTCACGCGCGATGACCTTGCGCTTGGTCGGCTTGCCGCGCGAGGCATGGTAGAGCCAGGCCAGCTTCACCATGGTTTCGTTGGCTTCGGAACCCGAGGTCACGAAGAAGGCCTTGCCGCCCGGCATGCCGGTCAGGTCGACCAGCTTCTTGCTCAGCGTCGCCGCCTTCGGGTTCGTGCGTCCGTAGAAGCTATGGTAGTAGCCGAGCTCTTCGTATTGTTTGGCGGCCGCACGCCCCAAGCGCTCGTTGTTGAAACCCAGCGACGCGCACCAGAGTCCCGCCATGGCGTCGATGTAGCGTTTGCCGTTTTCGTCGATGACATGCGCGCCGTCGCCCTTGACGACGATGTAAGCGCCCTCGCGCGACAGGGCCTGCGGATTGGTCTGGGAATGCAGATGGTAGGCGAGGTCGGTCGCGTTGATTTCGGAATGCGCGTTCACGGCGGGCTCGTCGGTTGATTGTGGAAATTAGGAACCGATGATAATGAAAAAAATTCGATTATCAACGACCAGGTTAGGTGCACAGGGCGTCATTCGTAGAAGCCAGCACAGCGGCTTTGTCCGCGCCGGCTAGATCAGGTGACGTTTCGTTGAATCGTCACCCTGATCTAACTCCTTTTTGGAGCATGATCTTTTCCGAAAACCGGTTCCCACTTTTCGGGATCATGCTCTAAGCCGCGGCGGCAGCTTCCTTCATCATGTTCCTCGCGATCAGGATCTGCTGGATCTGGGTCGTCCCCTCGTAGATGCGGAACAGGCGGACATCGCGGTAGGCCCGTTCGATGCCGTACTCTTCCATGTATCCGGCGCCGCCATGGATCTGCACCGCCCGGTCCGCGACGCGGCCGACCATTTCGCTGGCAAACATCTTGCAGCAGGCGGCCTCGGTGGAGACATTTTCGCCGCGATCCTTCGACCGCGCCGTTTCGAGCACCATGCAGCGGGCGGCATAGGCTTCGGCCCGGCTGTCCGCCAGCATCGCCTGTATCAGCTGGAACTCGGCGATCGGCTGCCCGAACTGCTTGCGCTGCATGGCATAGGTCAGGCTGTCGTGGATGAGCCGTTCGGCCATGCCGACGCAGAAGGCCGAAATATGCAGCCGCCCCCTGTCCAGAACTTTCATCGCGGTCCGGAAGCCTTGGCCTTCCTTGCCGCCCAGGACGGCTGTGGCCGGCACGCGGCAATCCTCGAAAATCATGTCGCAGGTGTGCGAGCCGGCCTGTCCCATCTTCTTGTCGATCTTGCCGAATGACAGGCCCGGCGCGCCCCGTTCGACGAGGAATGCCGTAACCGCGCCGCCGGGTTTTTGACCGGCCTCGGCCCGGGCAAAGACCGTGAAGAGATCCGCATAGGGCGCGTTGGTGATGAAGCGCTTGGTGCCGTCGAGCACGTACTCGTCGCCGTCGCGGCGGGCGGTCGTGCGCAGCGAACCAGCGTCGGATCCGGCTTCCGGTTCGGTGAGCGCGAAGGAGCTGATCAACTCTCCCGTCGCCAGTCTCGGCAGGTAGGACGACTTCTGGGCGTCCGTGCCGTCCATCACAAGGCCCTGGGAGCCGATGCCGTTGTTGGTGCCGAACACCGACCTGAATGCCGGAGACGTATGTCCAAGCTCGAAGGTGATGCGGACCTCTTCCTCCATGTCGAGACCGAGGCCGCCATACTCTTGCGGTATCGATAGACCGAACAGCCCGAGCTCGCGCATCTCCTGCTTGATCTCGGTTGGCATCCTGTCCGTGCGGGCAATTTCGGCTTCGCGCGGGACCAGGCGTTCTCTCACGAAGCGCCGCACCGTGTCGCGCAGCTGTTCGAAGAGGTCTGCTTCAAGGGCCATCGGTCGTCTCACAATTGTCGTTTCAGCATCGCTCGGCGCGCGCCATGTTGTCTCGGTCCGCGGGAGCCCGGGCCTCTCTCGTCTTAAGCTTCGTCGTCCCGAGGAGATCGCTCAACGGTCGGAGCGACCCAGAACCAGCATCTCGTTGACGATTGAAAGCGTGAGCTCCGGCTGCTCCAGATACGGCATGTGACCGCATTGCTGGAAAGCGTGGAGGCCGACGCGGCCGGGAAGCGAATGGCAATGGGCAAACGGAATGATCCTGTCTTGCATGCCGAAGATAATGCGGACCGGGATACGCAGCCGTTCCAGGTCGGGCCGGATCGATAAGGTCTGCGTGCCATCGCAGAAATAGCGCTCCGCCAGGCCGGCCAGCGCGCCGGACAATTCGTCGTCCTTGCGCTGATCCACCACGCTGCGCACGAAGGCTTCGGAGATCAGGCCGGGATCGAACACCAGTTCGTGCAGCCAGGGCAGGATGCTGGAAGGCTGCCTAGCCGCGACGAAGCCCTTGATGAACTGATGACGGATTTCCGGGCCGAGCCCCGCCGGCGAAATCAGCAGCAGCGCATTGATCCGGACGAACCCGCGGCTGGCGAGTCTCGCGGCCACCGCGGCACCAAAGGAATGGGCGATGAAAGTCGCCTCATCGATGCCTTCGGCTGCCATGCGCTGCTCGACCATGGCGCAGATCGCGTCGAGATCCGCCGGAACTGTCCTCGGCGATCGTCCGTGGCCAGGCAGATCGACAGCCAGCATGCGCGCCCTTGGCCGTCCGGCGGCCAGCAGGCCGCGCCAGGCATTGTGGTCAGACGCAAAGCCATGCAGGGCGACGAGCGTGCCGGGACCGTCCTTCTGCAACCACACGGCATTGAGGGGCGAATCGCCTGCAACCGGAGACGGTCTCGGGGCTGCCGCCGGCAGCTGAATGACGTCACGCTTCTGAATGCGTCCCTTCGGTCCGGAGCCGCGGACGCTGCGCAGGTCGATCTGCTGCTGCTCGGCGATGCGTCTGGCCAGCGGCGTGGCTATGATGCGGGCGGACGAGCTCTGCTGCGCCGGTTGGCTCTTGCCATTGGCGCCAACGGCCATCGGCGCCGCTTTGGCGATCGGTTTGCCTGCGGCTTCGGGCTGCTCGCCGCTTTGCAGGATATGGGCGACGACTTCGCCGACCTGGACGTCTTCGCCGGCATTGCGGACATACGAGACAACTCCGGATGCCGGGGCCTCGACCTCGACCGCCGCCTTGTCGTTGTCGATCTCGAAAAGAGCCTCGCCCTGGCTCACCGTCGCGCCATCTTCCTTCAGCCAGCGCGAAATCGTGCCGGCGTCCGTCTCCAGGCTGACCTTCGGAAAGATAACGGCAGTCGCCATGACATTATCCTTCGTTGCCGGCCAGCGTCGCCGCGGTTGGTTGGCCCATCGCCGGCGGCACGGCGCCGATCAGCCGGCTCTGAAGTTCCGCGAGCAGCGATTTGAGCTTGGGGACATAAACCGAGAGGCAGGCCTCGACGGGCGCGAGGTCCTTGATGCCGCCGCACGTGATGGCGACCAGTTGGGAACCGTCGGTTGGTCTGAAAGGCACGCCCACGGCATTTATGTAGCTGTACCAGTCTCCGAACGATGACACGAAACCATGCTTGGCGTAGCTTTCAAGCCCGCTGTCGACGGCACGCTGGATCTTGTCCTTCGTGTTGGGGTTTGTCTCGAGCAACTGGCGGACAACCCGGTCGCGCAGCGTCTCCTCCATGGCGGCCAGATAGGCCAGCCCCATCGAGGTCTGCCATATCGGCAGCCGCGAGCCGACGTTCAGCCTGAGCGTCACGGGCGTTTCCGGCCTGCAGTTGGCGACATAGACCATCTCCAGCCCGTCCCGCATGCCCATGGCCACCGCGACGCCGGTTTCGAAGGCGAGCGCCTGCATGAGCGGCTTGGCCATGTAGATCACCGCGCTGCTGCTGAGGCCCGAGTAGCCGAGCGATACGGTGGAGGGCCCGATGCTGTATCGGCCGAGCAAAGGGTCGTAGACCAGGTAGCCAAGCCCGACCAAAGTGTAGGTCAGGCGCGATATGGTGGCCTTCGGCAGGCCTGTCCGCTCGATCAGTTCCTGGTTGCCGAGCGTGACGTCCGCGGGCGTGAAGGCGCGCAATATCTGCAGTCCGCGCACAAGGGCCGAGGCGTGTTGACCCAGTTCTTCATCCGAGGGCGCGACGATCGGCTTGTTGCGTTTTCTCATGCTGCCTCCCAACAGCGCGAAAGGACTCTGCCGGCCCATGGGACCATCAGGGGCCCCACTGTGTCAGCCGCGCCAGGCGCGTCCAACAAGCTGCGCACGAAATTTGGAACTTAATTTCATTTCTATTGACTGGTGTTTTCATCCTTGTCAATATCGCGTCACATTCACTCGATGGGGTAGGTGCGGACCGCGATGCCAAGAGACGGCCGATGCTGAACTATATCCTACGACGCAGCATCGCGATGCCTTTCATTCTGCTGGGCATTGTCACGATGGCGTTCCTGTTGACGGCCATAACCAAGGGCGATCCTCTCACCGCCGTCGTCAGCGAACAGCAGATGAACAATCCGGAGATCGTGGCTGCCGCGCGGCAGCGCTGGGGGCTCGATCGTCCCTTGCCGGAGCGCTACCTGATCTATGTCGGCAATCTGCTGAAGGGCGACATGGGAACGTCCTTCGTCACGCGCCGTCCGGTGTCGGCTGATCTCGTGGCGCGGCTGCCGGCAACGTTCGAGCTCGTCATCGCCGCGATGATCATCGGTAGCGTCATAGGCATCGTGTTCGGCCTCCTCGCGGCCTACTATCGCGACACCGCTGTCGACCAGGGCGCACGCATATTCTCGCTGTTCGGTTCTTCCGTCCCGATCTTCTGGCTGGGCCTTGCACTGCTTTTCCTGCTGTCGGTCAAATATCAGATACTGCCCGGGCCGGGTCGCATAGATCCCAGGCTTTCGCCGCCGCCCGTCGTCACCGGTTTCATGACCATCGATACCCTGCTCGCCGGGGATTTTGCCGCCTTCAAGGATGCGCTCGCCCATCTTGTGCTGCCGTCGGTGGTTCTCGGCTGGACCGTGGCGGGGACGATCTCGCGCCTCGTGCGCGCCAACATGCTGGAGGTGATGGAGCGCGAGTTCATCCTCACCGCACGGGCCAAGGGAGCCGGCGAGATGCGCGTGGTGCTGCGCCATGCCTTCCGCAACATCTTGGTGCCGGTGCTGACGGTGATCAGCTACTCGTTTGCCTATCTCATCACGGGCGCGGTGCTCACGGAGGCGGTCTTTGCCTGGCCGGGAATGGGCAGCTACGCCGTTACAGCCGCGCGTTCGCTTGATTTTCCGGCGATCATCGGCGTCACCATCGTCGGCGGGGTGATGTTCCTTATCACCAATCTGCTCACGGATATCGCCTATGTCCTGGCCAATCCGCGCGTGCGCCTGAACTGAGAGAAAGCCAGTGTCTTCGGTTCAAGCCTCATCATCGGTGCGCCGCCTTCGCCTTCTCGAATGGGCTTCGCCCGCCTTCGTAGTCGGCGGTGTCGTCGTTCTCTTCTGGCTCGGGGCCACCCTGTTTCCGACATGGCTCGCGCCCTATGACCCGCTCAAGCTTGCGGGCCGGCGGCTGCAGGCGCCGAATGCGAGCTATCTGCTCGGAACCGACGCCCTTGGCCGCGACGTGCTTTCGCGCACGATCCATGGCGCGCAGCATTCGCTGCCGATAGCGCTTCTTGTCGTGATCAGCGCCGTGGTGATCGGGTCGGCCGCGGGCGCGATTTCCGGTTACAGGGGCGGCATCATCGGTGCCGCCATCATGCGGCTGGTCGACATCACCCTTTCCTTCCCTCCGATCCTGCTGGCGATGGCCGTGGCAGCCTCGCTCGGCCCGGGACTGGGCAACGCGGCAATCGCGATGGTGGTCGTCTGGTGGCCGGTCTATGCCCGGCTGATGCGCGCCCAGGTGCTCGAGGTGCGCGAGCGCGAACATGTCGAGGCCGCGGTCGCGGCCGGAGCGGGCCATTTCCGCATTCTCACCAAGCATATCCTGCCGCTTTGCTGGACGCCCATTCTCGTCAGCGCGACGATGGACCTCGGCCAGGTGATCCTGCTCGCGGCGTCGCTCTCCTTCATCGGCCTCGGCGCCACGCCTCCCACACCCGAATGGGGCGCGATGATCTCCGACGGAGCGACGTTCTTCTACAGCTGGTGGATCGCATTCGGCCCGGGCATGGCCATCCTGACCGTCGTGCTGGGCTTCAATTTCATAGGTGACGGCCTGCGCGACTACTTTGACCCGAGGTTGTCCAAATGAGCGCGGCCGAAATCAATCAAAATGCCGCCGGTCAGCCATTGCTGCGCATTCGCGACCTGAAGGTCGGCTTCGCATCGCGGGACCGCGTCCTGCCCGCGGTGCGCGGCCTCAGCATCGAACTGTCCAAGGGCGAGGTCCTGGGCGTCGTCGGGGAATCCGGGTCGGGCAAATCGCTCGGCATGCTCGCCTCGCTCGGCCTGCAGGCGCGCAACGCGATCGTCAGCGGCTCCGTCGTCTTCAAGGGGCAGGAGCTCGTGGGGCGTCCGCGCCGGGAGATGCGCGCGCTGCGCGGGGCCGAGATCGGCATGATCTTCCAGGACCCGCTTTCGTCGCTCAATCCGGTGATGACCGTGGGCGACCAGATCCGCGAGGCGCTTCTTCTCCATAACAGGGGCATGAGCAAAACCAAGGCGACCGAGCGCGTGCTCGAGCTTCTGCAGCTTGTCGCCATTCCGCAGCCGGACCGTCGGATCAATCAGTATCCGCACGAGTTCTCCGGCGGCATGCGCCAGCGTGTCATGATTGCCATGGCGGTTGCCAACAATCCCGAATTGCTGGTTGCCGACGAGCCGACGACGGCGCTCGACGTCACCGTGCAGGCGCAGATCATGCGCATGCTGCGCGAACTCAAGGAAAAGCTTGGGCTTGCTCTGATCCTGATCACGCATGACCTCGGCGTCGTCGCTGGGCACGCGGACCGGGTCGCGGTCATCTATGCGGGACTGGCGGTCGAGGAGGCCGAGGTGCGGGAACTCTTCGCCAATCCCCGTCATCCTTACACGCGCGGTCTGATCGATTCGATCCCGAAGCTGACGGCCTCGAAGGAAAAGCTCTATTCGATCCCCGGCGCGCCGCCGATGCTTGGCGCGCTGCCGGAAGGCTGTGCCTTCCATCCGCGTTGCAGCTTTGCCCAGGATATCTGCCGCAAGACTGCCCCTCCCGTCATCGAGCTTGGCCGGCACCGGGCGGCTTGTCACTTCGCAGAGAGCCTGCCGTCTTGGAGCGATGTCGGCCTGACGGCGCCGGCGGAAGAGCGCGCAAATGTCTGAAGCATCAAGCAGCATCCAGCTCGCGTCGGACGAGGGCGTTGCCCTGTCGGTGCGCAATCTGTCGAAGACGTTCCCGATCATGGGCGGCACCGTGGTTCGCCGGGAAGTCGCGCAACTGAAGGCCGTCACCGACATCTCCTTCGACCTGAAATCCGGCGAGACGCTGGGCCTGGTCGGCGAATCCGGCTGCGGCAAGTCCACGCTTGGCCGATGCCTGCTGCGTCTGATCGAGCCGACGTCCGGCAGCGTGAGCGTGAACGGCGTCGACGTCATTTCGCTCGGCCCTCAACAGATGCGCAAGATGCGCCGCCATCTTCAACTGGTCTTCCAGGACCCGTACGGCTCGCTGCATCCTCGCATGCGCATCGAGGACAGCATCGCGGAGCCGCTGCGCATATCGACTATGAACCGCGCGCAAAGGCGCGAGTGCGTGCTGGAGATGCTCGACCTAGTCAGCCTCAGCGCCGCGCATGGCCGGCGCTATCCGCACCAGTTGTCAGGCGGCCAGCGTCAGCGTGTCGTGATTGCCCGCGCGCTCGCCTTGAAGCCGGAAGTGCTCGTCCTGGACGAGCCCGTCTCGGCGCTCGACGTGTCGGTCCAGGCGGGCGTGCTCAACCTTCTCCAGGAGATACAGGAGAAGATGCGGACGGCTTATGTCTTCATCGCCCATGACCTGTCGGTGGTGCGCCACATCTCCCACAAGGTCGCCGTGATGTATCTCGGCCGCTTCGTCGAAGTGGCGCCGGCGGAGCAGCTCTACGGCAGGCCGCTTCACCCCTATTCGCAGGCTCTGATGTCGGCGGTGCCGGTCGCCGATCCGGATATCGAGCGCAGCCGCAAGCAGATACTGCTGAAGGGCGACGTGCCCAGTCCGATCGACCCGCCATCGGGCTGTCCGTTCCGGACACGCTGTTTCAAGGCACAGGATAAATGCGCCGAGGTGGCGCCGCCGCTCGTCGAGATCGAGCCGGGGCATCACGCGGCATGTCATTTCCCGGGTCCGGCGGATATCGGGCTCGCCGCCTGAGCGCCGGAATTCCAGCAGAGCAAGAAAGCGAGAACGAATGTCGCAATCCCTTAGGCCCGCGGGCGAAGCCGCCTCCGGTCTGCCGCTGGCAGGCATTAAGGTGCTGGACCTTTCCCGTGTGCTGGCCGGCCCCTGGGCGACGATGACGCTGGCGGACCTTGGCGCCGAGGTCTGGAAGATCGAGAACATCGACGGCGGCGACGACACGCGTGCCTGGTCGGTGCCGAGCTACAAGGGCGTCAGCACCTATTACCTCTGCGCCAATCGCGGCAAGTCCAGCATCGCGGTCGACATCAAGCATCCCAAGGGTCACGAGATCATCCATCGTCTGGCCGCGAAGGCCGACGTGGTCATCGAGAATTTCCGCGCCGGCACGGTTCAACGGTTGAAGATGGACTACGAGACGCTCAAGGCCTTCAACCCGGGCATCATCTATTGCTCGATTTCCGGTTACGGGCAGACCGGTCCCGAATGGGATCGGCCCGGCTACGATTTCGTCGTCCAGGCCGAGAGCGGCCTGATGTCGATCACCGGCCCCGTCGACGGCGAGCCCCAGCGCATCGGCGTTGCGATGACCGACATCATCGCGGGCATGGTCTCGGTGCAATCGGTGCTGGCGGCGCTTTATCAGCGCCTCGAGACCGGCCAGGGGCAGTATATCGACATATCGCTGCTGGAGTGCGCGCTGAACACGCTGATCAATGTCGGCAGCGGCTACCTCAACGCCGGCGTCATTCCACGCCGCTACGGCAATGCCCATCCAACCGTCGTGCCCTACCAGATCTGCGAATGCTCGGACGGCAACTTCGCGCTGGCCGTGGGCAACGACAGGCAATTCACCGCCCTGTGCGAGAAGGTCGTCGGCATGCCCGAGCTCGCCCAGGATCCGCTTTACAAGACGGCCGCGGCGCGTGCGCTGAACCGCGAAAGCCTGCTTGCCAAGTTGAGCCAGTCGTTCCGCGCGAACACGCGTCACCATTGGATGGAAGCCTGCCTACGGCACGGCGTTCCCGCAGGCGAGGTCAAGTCCGTGCCGGAGGCCTTCGAAAGCCCGACTGTGAAAGCGCGCGATGTCGTGCAGACCTTGCACAACCAGCATATCGGACCGGTCTCGCTGGTCAGGCCGGCCCAGGGCCTCAGCGCGCAGCGCGACGCAAACTACAAGGCGCCGCCCATGCTTGGCGAGGATACGACCGCTGTGCTGTCCGAGGAGCTTGGCTATGCTCCCGAGGAGGTCGAAAGCCTCATCAGCCAGGGCGTCGTGCGCCAGTATTCACCTGCCGCCGCCTGACGGCGCAATGCGAGCGCCATCCCGGCGTCTAGCATAACGAAAGGTTATCCTGCCCAAAGGTTTTTGCCAGTGTACGGCATAGCGGGGGAGTGCAAGAAGCAGACGTAAATCGGTGGTCTTGTCGCGGTTCGACGAAAACATGCGCAAGGCGACGACGCGCCCTGACGCATAAGAGTTTCTTTCGCAGCGCGGGGCTCGCCGGGCACTTCCTTCGAGCCCGCGATGGGCGGATTTTGGGTGAGTTCAATGGGACGTCAGCTGCATTTCGTAGGCTATTGCACGATCGGGCCGTCCTGGCACAACAACGGCAGCTGGCGTCACGATGAAAGTGACGGGACGGATTTCCTGAATCCGGTTCGCTACGAGAACATCGCCCGCATCCTGGAAGACGGGAAGTTCGACGGGCTCTTCTTCGTCGACGTCCAGACGCTCTACGACACCTATGGCGGCGTCACCGATCCTTGCATCAAATATGGCGGGCATATGTGCATGCTCGACCCGATGCAGATGCTGACGGCGATGGCGCGGGTGACCAATCACGTCGGCCTGTCGGCGACGATGTCGACCTCGCTCTACCATCCGTTCCACATTGCCCGCGCCTTTGCATCGCTCGACCACATCAGCGGCGGCAGGGCCGCCTGGAACATCGTGACGTCGGCGACCGATCGCGAAGCGCAGAACTACGGCATGGATCGGCTGCTGGATAAGGCGCAGCGCTACGATCATGCCGACGAGGTGGTCGAGGCCTGCACGGCGCTCTGGAACAGCTGGGGGCCCGATGCGCTGGTGCTTGACCGCCAGGCCGGCATTTTCGGCGACCCCTCGAAGGTCCACTACGCCAACTACGCCGGCAAATATGTGAAGACGCGCGGCCCGCTGATGACGCCGCATTCGCCGCAGGGCAGCCCCGTGCTGATGCAGGCGGGATCTTCGGACCGCGGGCGTCAGTTTGCGGCGCGCTGGGCCGAGATCGTCTTCACGCTGCAGAACAACAAGGCCGACATGCAGGCCTTCTACCGGGACATCAAGGATCGCGTCGCCAATGCCGGACGCGACCCTTCGCACTGCGCTATCCTGCCGGCGACGGACATCGTCATCGGCGAAACGGAATCGATCGCGCGCGAGCGCGCCGACTATATCGACTCGCTCGCCAATGCCGAGCTTGGCCTCTCTGAGATGTCGAACCACATCGGCATCGACCTTTCCGGCTTCCCGATGGACCAGCCGCTGAGCGAGATGGAGATCACGCAGGGCGCGCGCGGTGTCTTCGACATCATCATGAGCGGCGGCAAGGGCAAGACGCTGCGCGATGCCGGCCACCAATACGCGACCACGCAGATGTCGCCGCAGCTGGTTGGAACGCCGATGATGATTGCCGATCACATCCACGAGCTGTTCGAGTCCGAAGCCTGCGACGGCTTTGTCATCTGCCCGTCCATCACCCCGGGATCGTTCTACCAGTTCGTCAAGTCGGTGGTGCCCGAACTGCAGCGCCGTGGCATTTACCGCCGGGATTATTCCGGCAGGACGTTCCGGGAAAATCTGCGTTCCTGACGCAGTCGCGCCGCGGCTTAAGAGGCCGTGCCGCGGAACCATGAACTTTGATCGAGGGATGATATGAGCGGTTCTTCTGGAGGCACGGCGCGCGGCAACAGCTTCGAGCCAACGCCGGACGTGGTGGCGATGCTGAAGGAGCGCGCCCGCTTCGTGCGGCTGGAGACGATCCGTCTGATCGAGATCGCCAAGACCGGTCACTACACGTCGGTGTTCTCGGCCGCGGAAATATTCGCCGCGCTTTATTACGATGTCATGCGATTGCGTCGTGGCGACCCGAAATGGGCCGGCCGCGATCGCTTCACCATCGGCAAGGGGCATGCCGCGGTGGGCCTGTTTCCGATCTATGCCGATCTCGGCTTCTTCCCGAAGGAGTGGCTCGATCAATACACGCGCCTCGGCAGCCCGCTTGGCGATCACCCCGACATGAGGAAAGTGCCCGGGGTCGATTTTTCGTCGGGCTCGATCGGCCATGCGCTGTCGAACGCGCTGGGCATGGTGCTGGCGCAGCGCTGGACCGGCGAGAAGGACTACCGGGTCTTCTGCATGATGGGCGATGGCGAGATGCAGGAAGGACAGGTGTGGGAGGCCGCCATCAACGCTGCCCAGCATCGGGCCGGCAATCTCATCGCCATCGTCGACCGCAACGGCTACCAGTTGGACGGCCGCGTCGATGACTTGATGAACATCGAGCCGCTCGGCGAGAAATGGCGCGCCTTCGGCTGGGAAGTCCATGAGGTCGACGGCCATGACGTGGCGAAGGTGACGGAGCTGCTGCGCCGGGTTCGGGCCGACGACGAGCGTACTAGGCCCTGCATGATCATCGCCAGGACCAGCAAGGGCAGGGGCGTTTCCTACATGGAGATCGAGCCGGGCTGGCACCTGGGCTATCTCGACCCGTCCGATGCCGAAAAGGCCATCGCCGAGATCAACGCGCTGGATGCTTGAAATGAACGGTCCGCTCTCTCCCAATTCCTGGCAATATCGCGGCCTCAACGCCGTCAATCCGGGCCTTGATCACCTGTCCAACGGACTGATCGACCTGGTGAAGGCAGGCCATAACGTCATGGCCGGATCGGCCGACCTTCAATACTCGAACGGCCTGAACCGCTTCGCGGCCGCGTATCCCGACCGCTACGTCTCCTTCGGCATATCGGAGCAGAACATGGTCAGCACCGCCGCGGGCATCGCGACCTGCGGCGTGGTGCCCTTCGTGGCGACCTTTGCTTCCTTCCTGGCCTTGCTTGCCTGCGAGCAGATCAGGATGGACGTTGCCTATTCCGCGCAGCCGGTCCGGCTCGTCGGCCATCACACCGGTATCTCGCTCGGCTTCTACGGCACGTCGCACCATGCCACGGAAGACATCGCCATCATGCGCTCGATCGCCGACATCGCTGTGGTGTCGCCGGCGGACGGTCCGCAGTTGGAAGCGGCGATCCGCGCCTCCGCCGATTACGACAAGCCGATCTACTTTCGCATCGGCCGGGGCCGCGATCCCGTCGTCTATCAAGGCACCCCGACATTCACGTTCGGCAAGGCGCATGAGCATTTCAAGGGCGAGGAACTGACCATCATCGCCTGTGGGATGGCCGTGCACGGCGCGCTCGAGGCCGCCAAGGCAATGAATGCAGGCGGGCGCTCCGTCGGCGTGATCGACATGGCGTGCATCAAGCCTCTCGACCGGGAGGCCATTCTCGATGCGGCATCCCGCTCGAAGAAGATCATGACGGTCGAGGAGCACAATGTCATGGGCGGACTTGGCAGCGCGGTCGCCGAAGTGCTCGCCGACGAGGGAATGGGCGTGAAGCTCAAGCGTCACGGCATCTATGACGAATACAGCCTGATTGCGCCGCCCACCCATCTCTACGCTCATTACAAGCTCGATGCCGCGGGCATTCGCAGCGTCGCCGAAGCGTTCATTGCCTAAGCCATGTGGGCTGGGTTGAGATTTCGCATCCGATCCGTTCGGCCATGAGCACGACGGAGGCCGTCGCGCCAACTGGCCGGCGGCCTCCTGCGAATAGGGCGTGCTACTTGCCGCCCGACGCCTTCTTTCTACGGCGCGCTTCCGCCACTGCTTCCCGCAACTGGGCGTGGCTGAGGCCGCCGAAGACGATGAAGGACTCCACCAGCCAGGACGGTGTGCCTTGCAGGCCGATCGTATCGGCCTGCAGGGCGTTTCGGGCAAGCAGCTTGTCGATGTCGGCCTTATGCGCCGACGCGTCCCTGTTCAGTCTCGACATGTCGATGCCGGCCCTGGTCAACACAGTCGTGACTTCCTTATTCTGCTGGAAGCGTTTGGGCGACGACATCAGCGCGTCGTGCGCGGCCTCGTACTTTCCCTGCCATTTGGCCGCGATCGCCATGCGGGCCGCGTATTCGGAAACCGGACCGAACACCGACCAGTCCTTGTAGACGACACGCACCTTGCGGTCGCTCGCAAGCAGCTTCTTCAGTTCCGGGTGGCTCTTGCGGCAGTAGGGGCAGTTATAGTCCATGAACTCCGCGATCGTGATGTCGGGACTGCTGGCGCCGACGAACGGCATGTCGGGATCGTTGAGGACCTGTTCAGGTGTCAGACCTTCCTGGGCGCGAGCCGGCAGGAAACGCAGGAGCGTCGCGGCTGCCGCCAGGGTGGAGGCGCCGAGCAGGAGACGCCGGCGGCCGATGGGAGTTTCGTTCAGCATGAAATGACCTTTGAGACGGCATCGCCACTCTTCATGGGATGAAAGAAGCGTGCCGGCGGGATCCGCCGACGCGCACCGGATTCAGGCGATGGAGGAAGGCTGGGGCGGTCTCGGTTCCGCCTCGCGGAAGACGGACTTCGTCGCGGGCGGACTCATCACGGGAATGCAATGCCTGGAGGTTTGCGCCTCGCCGCCGGTCGCGTCTTCCGGCAGGCCGATCTGAAGAAAGCAGGACACAGCCGACGTCCGCACTGTGCGGTAGCAGGGCCTGAAGGCCGAACGCTCCATGGTGGCGGCCGATGAAGCGACGACGACGGCGGGCCGCGACGGCGACGAGGCCAACGCCCAGGACGGCCACATGCCGGCGGCGATCGCCACCAGCAGGAAGCCCAATGCAGTCACGGATGCATAAAGTCGCATGGCATCATCCTAGCCCAAGCCTCCCGAAGGTGGGAACGGGTTTCGGGAGACATGCTTTGGACCAGGAAAGGCCTCGGTCGTCCGGCCAGGTTGAGAGCTGGATGCGAACCGTACTTCGCGCCACGAACCAAGGGGAGACGTTGTCTAGGAGAGCATGTCGCTCAGCCGGGCTGCACCGTGTGGAACGATCGCTTGAAATGGATCAGCGGCTCGCCGCCGAAATGCTCCATATCGCGGACATCGCCGATCATGATCTCATGGTCGCCGCTCGAAATGATGCTGTTCACGTCGCAGCTGATGCAGGAAACCGCGCCGTCGATCTTCGGCAAGCCCAGATCGGAAAGCCGATGGCCGACGGAAGCGAATTTGTCGGCGGCCTTGCTGGCGAACAGCATGCAGATGTCGCGCTGATCGCTGTTGAGGAAATTGATGCAGAAGCGCCGCTTCTGTTTCAGCACCGGCAGCGTGTTGGAAGTCTTGTCGACGGAGATCAGGAACTGCATCGGTTCCAGCGAGAGCGCGATGACGGCACTCATGGTCAAGCCGTGCAAGGTCCCGTCGCCGGCCGCCGTCGTGATGACCGCCACGCCGGATGGCCAATGGCTGGACACGGTCTTGAACAGATCGCGGCCGATCGGCACAGCGGCAGGCGGGATGACGACGGGAGCATTCATGTTCGGTGCGTCCTATTATCGCGCTTTTGGTATTGCGAGCATGCCGAAGGGCGGTGACTGAGTAAACGCGCAAAATTCTTGGTATCCCATAACAATTCCTTTTGTCAGCGCTCACCGGAAGAAAGCCCGCGTCGAGAGCTAAGCCGCTGAAATAATTGCAGTGAGCCGCCGATACAGGTTTTGGCGAGGCTGCCGGCCAGGTCTCGAAAATGTACGCATCAAACGGGTAGCCGGCTCAAGCGCCGACTTGCGGATGGCATCCGATTGGCATTAAAATTCGTTATGTCATTGCTGCGCAAAAGCATTCCCTCTCTCGTCTCGCTGATCTCCTTCGAGGCGGCCGCGCGGCTGATGAGCTTCACCAAGGCCGCGGACGAATTGAACATCACGCAGGCGGCCATCAGCCGGCAGATTCGTGAGCTGGAAAACTTTCTCCAGATTCCTCTTTTCGAAAGAGGGCACCGGTCGATCGAGCTCACGCCCGCGGGCGCCATGCTCAATGCATCGCTGCCGGTGCATCTGACGGCGATAGCGTCTCTCGCGGACCGCATAAGGGAACTGCGCGATCCGCAGGCGATCGTCGTCGGCACGACCCATGCTTTCGGCGCCTACTGGCTGGCGCCGCGGCTTGCCGAATTCAGCAGTCTCCATCCCGATGTGGATCTGCGGCTGGCGGTGAATGACGAACTCGTCGACATTTCGAAACAGCGGATCGACATGACGGTCCGTTTCGGCGGAGGCTCATGGTCGTCCATGTCCGCCAGCTTCCTGGTCGGCTGCGAGGTGACACCCGTCTGCCATCCGTCCTATTGGGACAAGCGCAATCGTCCGACCCGCCCGGCCGATCTTTTGGGCGAGAAACTGCTCGACATAGAGGGACGGTCCGTGCAGGGCGGCGGATGGAGCGACTGGTTTCATGCCCATGGCATCGACGCCACGAAAGGCAAGCATCAGATCACGGTCAACAACTTCTCGGTCCTCATGCAGGCGGCGCTGAGCGGCCAGGGCATCGCCCTGGGAGGCAGCCCTCTGATCGACGATCTCTTTGCGAGCGGGGTTCTGGTGCCGGCGCTCGACATCGCCCCCTACAGGGTGCGGGGTTCCGACTATTACGTCGTCGAGCCGGCTGGACAGCTGCGCAAACAGAGTTGCGAAATGTTTTGCACCTGGCTTTACGACAGGATGCGCCGGGATGCGACGATGACGAACAACGAGCATCTTCTGGCGGAAATTCATCCGCCGGCTCTATGAAATCCAATCTATCGAGACGTCTTCACTCATCGAAAACTGCTGCTTCGGCTGCCGCGCGACGAATGGCGAAGACTGGCTTGATTGCTTGAAATCTTTGGTGTCTTGACCTTCAGGCGCGTTTCTTCTTGTGTCGGACTCAAGGCTCCGCAATTCGAGGTGACGATGAGCAACGATGTCGAGGAAAAGGCGGATCGGCAGCCGAAGCGCATTGTCGCTCGGCGCCCTCAGCGCAAACCCGGCCAGTTGCGCTTCCGCAAGCTGCTCGATGCCTTGGACGAGTTGCTTGCAACCAGCAACGTCCAGGATATCGGCCTCTATCAGATCGCTGCCAAGGCGAAGGTACCGAACGCGTCAGTCTATCATTTCTTTCCGAGCACCGAGGCCGCGCTGCTTGCCCTGGCCGAAGTGCATCACAACGCGTTGCTGGAGCTCTCGAAGCTGCCGCTCGAGGTGCGGCCGGCGCGTTGGCAGGACCTGTTCCGGCTGAAGGTGACCAGCGCGGCTCACTACCACAACAACCATCCGGCCGCGTTGCGATTGTTCCTGGGCGCCAACATCAGCCTGGAAGTCAAAACCGCCGACATATCGCAGTTGCACCGCCTCGTTGACGGCAGGTCGCAGCTTCTGTCCTACTATTTTCACATGCCCTCGGTCCCGGATTGGGAACGCCGGCTTGCCACGTACTTTTCGATGATCGACGGGGTCTTTTCGCTGTCATACAGCGAGCATGGCTATATTCGCGACGACTATATCGCGGAAGCGCATCTCGCGGGCGTTGCCTATCTGCGCTGCTATCTTCCGGAAATTCTCATGCCGCGGGAACAGAGCGAATAGCGATTGGGCCGCGAGCAATTTCGGCGGCTTGCCGTCCTGAGCGCACAAAACTTTGGCGGCCCGGCAATCTTGATCGCCGAGCGGCCTGATAAACTGCCGGATCGCCGCGATCAGTTCTGCAGGTTTTCGCGGAAGGTCGCGTACTGGTACTCCTTGCGGAACACCCCGCGACGCTGCAGTTCCGGAACCACTGTCTTGACGAACTGGACATAGGTTCCCGGGCTGACCGACGGGCAGATCATGAAGCCGTCGCAGCATTCCGCTTCGAAGAAATCCTGCAGGTGGTCGGCAATCTGTTTCGGCGTGCCGATGAGCTGCGGGGTCATCTGGCTGGTCGCCCAGGCCTTGCCGGCCTGGCCGAGCGTCAGCCCATCCTTCTTGGTTCCCTGCAGCATCACGTCGAGTATGCCGCGGCAACCTTGCGTCAGCTCCAGGTCCTCCAGCGGCTTGTCGAGGGGCTCCTTCGACATGTCGACGCCGAGGGCGTTGGAGATTTCGGCGACGCCGAGCGTGGGGCTCGCATATTCATTGATGGCCGCGGCGCGTTCCCTGGCGATCGATTCCGTGTCGCCGAGCACGATGTCGACGGCAGGCACGATGGCGCACTCGTTCGGCTTGCGCCCGCTGGCGACGACCCGATCCTTGATATCGCGGTAGAAGGCCTGCATGTGCTCCTTGGAGTTCTGCAGCGTGAAGATGACCTCGGCCCAGCGGCCGGCGAACTCGCGGCCGCGAGGCGAGGAGCCCGCCTGCATGATGACCGGCTTGACCTGCGGCGAGCTCGGCACCGTCAGCGGGCCGCTGGTGCGCACATACTGGCCCTCATAATTGGCGTAGTGAACCTTGTCGGCGTCGGCAAAGATGTTGTTCTCGCGATCGCCGACGAGCGCTCCCGGCTCCCAGCTCTGCCAGAGCTTGTCGCAGGCTTCCAGCACTTCGTCGGCCATGTCGTAGCGCTTGTTCTTGTCCATCAGCGCATCCATGCCGAAATTCTTGGCCTCGCGCTCCATCGCCGAGGTGACCACGTTCCAGCCGGACCGGCCCTTGCTGATATGGTCGAGCGAGGCGAAGGTGCGCGCGATGTGGAAGGGGTGGTAGAACGTCGTCGACATGGTCGAGGCAAGCCCGATGCGCGAGGTGACGCGGGCCATGGCGGCAAGAAGCTGCATCGGGTCCATCATGCATTGCTGACCGCCTTCCTTCAGGTTGGTGCGGTAGCCGCCGGCGTAGGAATCGAACAGCATCAGGAAGTCGACGAAGAACAGCCCGTCGAATTTGCCGTGCTCCAGGACACGGGCGATCTCCTCGTAACGGACAGGATCGAGCATATCCAGGCCGTCGCTTTCCGGGTGCCGCCAGCTGCCGTAGTGATGCCAGGTCGGCCCCGCCAGCACATAGCCTATCAGGTGCATTTGCCGCTTCGACATGGGTGGGAATCCTCCGCGTGGCCGGGACAGTCATGGTATGAGTGAGTGCTAGAATTACAGAGAAACTTATTCATTATCAACAGGCATTCTGGGCGAAACGACGGTGCCGGCGATCGCGGTGGGCGACTGCCGAAGTCTTACCAAAACTGCTTGAATTTCATGAAAAATGGGCGCAAATGCTGCCGATATGGATCTCATTCCGGATTGGCAGCCATAAAGTCATTAGTCGATATTTATCATACTATTTGAACCGAGGACCACGGGAGGGACTTATGGATGCGCGCCGCATAACCGGGCATACGAAAATCATGCTGCTGATGGCGGATCCGGTCTCGCATGTGGTCGGCACGGAAGCCATCACCGCCTTCATGCGCGCCGCCGGCCATGACTTCGTTTGCGTACCTGTTCATGTGGGCGCGCGGGATCTGGCCACCGCCATCCAGGCGCTGCGCGGATTTCAAAACTGCGTCGGATCAGGCGTCACCATCCCGCACAAGATCTCCGTTCTGCCGCTGCTCGACGAACTCACGCCTCGCGCCCGGACGATCGGCAGCGTAAACTACATCCGGCGCGATGCGGATGGAAAGCTGACCGGAGACAATGTCGACGGCAGCGGTTTCGTGCGCGGCGCCACGGAGGCCGGCATTCAGCCTGCAGGACTTCGTGTGCTTCTGCTCGGCGCCGGCGGTGCCGGGCGCAGCCTGGCTTTTGCGTTGGCCGAGGCGGGCGTGGCGGAACTGGTCGTTTCAAACCGCGACCATGCCAGGGCCGTTGGGCTCGTCGATGCGGTTTCCGCCGCCTATCCGGGGGCGTCGGTTCGAACAGGTGAGGCCGACGCCACCGGCTTCGACATGGTCGTCAACGCGACTTCGCTGGGGATGATCGGCAAGGAGGATGGAGATCCCGTGGATTTCGCGACGCTATCCGCGGATATGATCGTTGCCGACATCGTCATGAAGCCGGAAAAGACCAGGCTCCTGCAGGCGGCCGAAGCCAAGGGTTGCCGCTTGCTGGTCGGTCGCCAGATGATGGACGGTCAATTGGCCCTGGCTCGGGCATTTCTGGGTCTTTGACATATGGCGTATACGACCGCCCACGGCTTCAAGCCTGGACGGGACTTCAAGGGAATGAATCAATGACAGAACGAAAGCGTCCGCTGCTGTTCGGCGCGATCGCCGATGACTTGACCGGCGGGTCCGAACTGGCGGCCATGCTGGTGGCGCGGGGCGTGCCGACGAGTTTCGCGACCAGCATCGAGGCGGACATCCCTTCCGCCTCGCTCGCGCATGTGATCGCGCTGAAAACGCGCGTGATACCGGCGCAGGATGCGGTCGATCTCGTTCTGCGGGCAGCGCGGCGGCTACAGTCGGCTGGCTGTGATCAGATTTTTTTCAAATACTGCGCGACCTTCGATTCCACGCCGGCCGGAAACATCGGTCCGTGCGCCGAGGCGCTGGCGGATCTGCTCGACGCGAAAATGGTCCTGTTTTGTCCGGCTCTCTGCGAGACCCAGCGAACGGTGTTTCAGGGCTATATGTTCGGCGGCTCGCAGATCCTGGCGGAGTCTCCCAAGCGGTTCGACCCGCTGACGCCGATGACGGATTCGAACATCGTCCGCGTCCTTGCGGCGCAAAGCCGGAGCCGGGTCGGGCTCGTTGCGCACCCGGTTGTCGATCGCGGCGCGGAGGCCATCGTCAAGCATTGCGAGAATTTGATCGGGGAGGGCGTTCGCTTTGCCGTCGCCGACACGATCTATGAGCGCGATCTGGCTTCGATCGCGGAGGCCGCGGCGCCCATGCCTTTGCTGACCGGGAATGCGTCGGTGGCGGCGCATCTCCCGACGTCATGGCGGCGCGGCGGCAAGCTTGCCAGCCCCGAGGCTGCCGCGTTGCCGGGCGTCGAAGGGCCTGCCGTCGTGCTTGCCGGCAGCGTGGCGCCGCGCACCGCCGAGCAGCTTGCGCATTTCGGCCGGCAGAATGAAGTCGTCACGATCGATCTCGGCCGCGTCATGGAAGGCGAAGATCTGCTTGCTTCGGCTTTGGCGTCGGCCGATCGAGCGATCGGCGCGGGGCAGGCGATTGCCATCGCCACGATGGCGCCGCAGGAGGAAGTCGAACGGCTGCAGGGCAAATATGGACGCGATGTGGTGGCGCGCGCGGCGGAGGATTTCCTCACCGGTCTCGCGCAACGCCTGATCTTTGAACGCGGCGTCCGTCGGCTCGTCATCGCCGGCGGCGAAACTGCTGGCGCCATCGTCCCCAAACTGCCCATCACCCGCTTCATCGTCGGGCCATATCAGGGCCTGGGCACCGGACGCATGGTGGCCGAAATGCCGTTTCCCGTCGCGCTGATGCTGAAGTCCGGCAAGCTCGGCGGGCTGGACGTCTTTTCGGCGGTGCTCGACGAAATGCGCCGGCCCGTAAGGATCGCACCCTATCTCGAACAATGGCCGCCACAGGCGAAAATCCAATGACCGATCAATCAGCAGCCATGCGTCAATCTCTGGTCAATGCCGTGCGCGCCATCGCGTCGAAGGGCTTGAACAGCGGAACCTCGGGGAACGTCAGCCTGCGCTTCGGGGTCGGCGGCATGCTGATAACGCCGACGGGCATCCCGCCCGAAAAGCTCGACCAGGCCGCGATGGTCGAGATGACGCTCGACGGCGGCTGGAACGGCGAGATCCGTCCGTCGAGCGAATGGAACATGCATGCGGCGATCTACAAGGCGTGCCCTCAGGCCCAGGCCGTCGTGCATGCCCATCCGGATCACTGCGTGGCGCTGTCCTGCCTGCGGCAGGGCCTTCCGCCATTCCACTACATGATCGCGTCGTTCGGCGGCGACGATGTTCCATGTTCCGACTACGCGCCGTTCGGCACGGCAGAATTGGCGGAGGTGGTGGTACGGGCGCTGCCGGAACGAAACACCTGCCTGATCGCCAATCACGGCATGATCGCCTACGGGCCGGATCTCGCTACGGCGGTCGCGCGCACCGAAAAGCTGGAGACGCTGGCCAGGCAGTACATGCTTGCCTCGATGCTCGGGCGCCCGGTCATGCTGACGGACGACGAGCTGAGCGTGGTCAAGAACCGGTACAAGACCTACGGCCAGCAGAAACCGAAGTAAAAGCGCAACTGGCCGGAGCCAATTTGCCGTTTAGCCGACGAACGCTTGCGGCTACTCCGCGAGGATGGTCATGTCATCGGCCGACCAGCCGATGTCGACGGCACTTCCGGTTTGGAAGACCTCGGTATTGCCCTGCGGCAGCACGCGCACTTTGAGCGTGGAGCCGGTGCCGTTCAGCTCGATCCGGTAGCGGATGCTGCCCGGCGTGTAGAGGCTCTCGCGCACGATGCCGGTGTAGGTGTTGTCCAGGCCTTGCGCTTTCGGGCCGACGGTAACGCGTTCGGGCCGGATGCAGGCGAAACGGCCGGGACCTGCGTCCTCGTCCGTGCGGATAATTGCCCGGGTGCCATCCTCCAGGACGATCTGGCAAGGCTGACCGGCCTGCTTCCCGGACACCGATTTGACGGGGAAGATCGAAGCTTCGCCGAGGAACTCGGCGACGAAGCGGCTGTTCGGCTGTTCATAGAGCGCGCGCGGGCTGCCGATCTGCGTCATGGCGCCGTCGCGCATGATGGCGATGCGGTCGGCCAGGAATGCCGCTTCCTGCTGGTCATGGGTGACATAGATAACGGTCGCGCCCAATTCCTGCTGGAAGCGTTTGATCTCTTCCTGCATCTCGTCGCGAAGGTTCTTGTCCAGCGCGCCGAGCGGCTCATCCATGAGCAGGATTGACGGATGATAGATCGATGCCCGGGCCAGCGCGATGCGCTGTTGCTGCCCGCCCGAGAGTTCCGACGGCTTGCGCGACGCGAATGCTTCAAGCCGCACCATGGCAAGGCTCTCGCGCACGCGCCTTGCGATCTCGTCCTTCGCCACACCGCGGATCTTCAGCGGATAGGCGACATTCTGGGCGACCGACAGATGCGGAAACAGCGCATAGTTCTGGAACACCATGCCGATGTTGCGCCGGTAGATCGGTTCGGGAACGATGTCGCGCCCGTCGACCACGATCTGCCCTTCGGTCGGGTCGATATAGCCCGCGATCATGCCGAGCAGTGTCGACTTGCCGGAGCCGCTCGGTCCGATGATGGCGAAGAAGTCGCCGGAATCGATCTCGACGGACGTGGGGACGACGGCCTCGAAATTGTTGTAGTGCTTGCAAAGATTTCGAATGGAGACTGCGGCGCCCCCTGCGGCACGGTTCTGACCTGTCGCGGATCGACTTGGCATCTGCAGCATCCTAGTTGTCCTTGCCGAGACGGGGCAACAAAGTTGCCGCGAGAATGAGTAGGCTTGTTACGGCGAGAATGACGCTGGCCGCGGCAGCGATTTCGGGAGTGACCTGGAAGTTGAGCTGTTCCCAAAGAAGCAAAGGCAATGTCCGCGTCGATGGGCTGCTCAGGAAGAGCGCCAGCACCAGTTCGTCGAGCGATGCCGCGAACGCGAAGATGAAACCCGCGATCACGGCCGGCCTGATCATCGGGAAGGTGATCAGCCGGAACGTCTGGAAGGAATTGGCGCCGAGCGTCATCGAGGCGATCTCGATCCGGTTCGAATAGGATGCAAGCGCGCCGCAGACAGTGATGAACGGAAAGGGCAGGCCGATGACGGCATGCGCCAGGATCACAGCCCATAGCGTGCCTTGAAGTCCTAGCCACACGCTGATCGGGAAAAGCCCGATAGCCAGAACGATCTGCGGCAATATCGCGGGCGCGACGGAAAGCGCGCTGACGATGGTGGAGCCAGGCACGCTCGCGCGAACGACCGCCAATGCCGTCGAAATCCCGGCGATCGTCGCCAGTGCCGCGGCCGCCGCTCCGATCATCATGCTGTTCAGGATGGCGGAGCGGTAATCGTCGTTGCCGATGAACTGCTGGTGCCAGCGCAGCGAAAAGTCCGTCGGCGGAAACGACAGGTACGACTTGCTCTGGAAGGATACGGCGACGACGACCAGGATGGGCACCAGGAAACCAATGAGCATGGCCCCGACGAGGCCGTTCAGGAGACGGCTCCAAGCGGCCCAAAGCTTCTTCTCGGAGACGTTCATGCGAACACTCCCGCCTGTGCCTTGCCCTTGCGGCGGGAAGCCAGTTGGCTGAACCGCAGCAGCGCGAAGATGATGATGGTGAGGAGAAGCACAATGATCGCCAGCGCCGAGGCGAGCGGCCAATCCAGCAGCCTGTTGGCCTGTTCGCTGATCAGCATCGAAACCACCGTCAGGTCTCCGCCCAGAAGCGACGGCGTGACAAAGAAACCCAGCGAGGTGACGAAGACGATCGTGCAGCCCACCGCCACGTTGGGCATGGAAAGCGGCAGGGTGACGGCGAGGAACTGGCGCCATGGATTGGCTCCGAGCACCGCCGCCGCGCGCGGAAGGTTGGGGTCTATGGCGCGCAGGCCATTGAGGATTGGCACGACGATGAACGGCACCATGATGTAGGTCATGGCGATCATCAGCCCCAGGCCGTTGTCGATGAAGCGGATCGGATCCTCGATAAGGCCGATGCCGACCAGGATGGAGTTGACCGGGCCCTTGCGGCCGAGAAGGATCATCCAGGCAAAGGAGCGGATCACCGTACTCGCCCAGAAGGGCAGGAAGATCAGGAATATGCCGATGGTGGCCCATCGGCCCCTGAGCCGCGCCAGCACATAGGCTATCGGGTAGCCGATCAGCAGCGAAAAGATCGTCACCATCGCCGCGACATAGAAGGTGTTGTAGAGGACAGTCCTGATGCCCTGGTCGGTCACGACCTTCGCGTATTCCGCCCCGATCCCTTGCTGGCCGCTGAAACTCTCCGTCCCGATCACCGCCATCGGCGCGAGGAAGAAGGGCGTCAGCAGCAAGGCGACGGGAAGGTAGAGCAGGAAGCTGCGGTGCTTCATGACGTCAACATATCCTCACATGCGGATCCGGGCGTGTTGGACGGCGCAACCACTTCAACAGATTGTCAGGCTCTCGCACAAGCGGCGCTGGCGGCGTCGAATTGGCGAGCAGTGTCGAATTGGCACGAAAGACGGGACTGCGCGGGTAACGAGTCGCCCGCGCAGTCCCGTCCCGGGAGGGTCCCGCTTATTTCGTCACGACCCAGGTGTTGAAGCGGTCGTAGATCTTGGTGCCGTTCTCGAGCCAGTAATCGCCATCAATCGCGACCGAAAGCTTACGGTTTTCCGGCGAGCTCGGCATGCGCGCGCGCTCCTCCGGCGATAGGATGTCGAACGCCTTGTCGTTCGTCGGTCCATAGGGGATCAGCTTGGAGAAGGCGGCTTGGACTTCCGGGTCCATGCAATGCGCGATGAACTTCATCGCGGTGTCGCGGTTGCGGCCACCCTTCGGCAGGCTCCAGATGCCGGGCGTGTGCAGCGAGTAGTCGAACGTATAATCGATCGGGCCGCCCTGCTGCTTGACCGGGTCGACACGGCCGTTCCAGCACATGCCGAAATCGGCGTCGCCATTGGCGAGAAGCTGGGCGCTCTGCGCGCCGGACGTCCACCAGGTGATGGACGAACGGATGCCGTCGAGCATGGCGAAGGCGCGGTCGATATCCAGCGGATAGAGCTTGTCCAGAGTCTGGCCGGCGCCCAGCGCCGCCACTTCCATGGTCTGCGCGGCGTTCTTCCAGAGTGTCCTGCGACCCTTGATCTTCGGATCGAAGAATTCCTGCCAGTTCTTCGGGCGGCCGTCCTTGGAATCGGTGTTCCAGCTAAGGACGCAGCCGGCGATGTAGCACGACGTCCAGTATTTGCTGGCGGCGCCAGCGATGAGCCCTTCCTTCGGAACGACGCTGTAGTCGATCTCGTCGAGGAGGCCGGCAACGGCCAGCGGCGCGGCTTCCGAGGAATCCGTATCCGTGACGTCGATGTCGACTGCGCCGGCCTCGACCATCGCCTTCAGGCGGGCGCCTTCCATGTAAGGGGCGCTGATGATCTTGATGCCGGTTTTCTTCTCGAAGGTGTTGAAACATGCGGCCTTGAACGCATCGCCCAGCGCGCCGCCGCCATTGGCGACGGAGAGCGACGTCGGCGCTGCCCGGCCGATCGCCGGCATTGCAAGAAATGATGCCGCGGCGGCCGTACCGGCGCCCAGCTTCAGCACGCTGCGTCTGCTCAGACCATTCTTGGTAGTGTTCATGGATTCCCCTTTGGATTTTTGATTTCCGGTTTCGGTGACGCCGCGTCTTTAGCCGACCGGCCGAGCTCGGAGCCCCCAGGCAAGGCTGGCTTCTCCGACGATCGATCCTGCCATCAGCTTTTCTCCTCGGACGCTCGGCGCAGCGAGCCGGTCCGCGGTGGCGGCGAATGCGTCCGCATTGCCCGGCTCCCGGGTTTTGTAGCGGAAAAGCAGCCGGCAATCCATCGGATTCATCATTGATAGCAGATATTTTTCTTGCTATAGGCTGCATCGCAAATAGGGAAATCACATCAATGACTTGGTCTAACCGTCGGAATTCAGAGCTGCTGGAACGCGCCCGCCGCGTCATACCGGGTGGTATGTATGGCCATGAATCTACAGCGCTTTTGCCTTCCGACTTCCCGCAGTTCTTCAGCCGCGCCAGCGGCGCGAGGCTGTGGGATGTCGATGGCAATGAATATATCGACTATCTGAGCGCTTATGGGCCTAATCTATTTGGCTATGGAAATGCCGACGTCGAGGCCGCCGCGCGCCGGCAGGCCGAACTCGGCGACACTATGACCGGACCGTCGCACCTGATGGTCGAACTGGCCGAAGCGATGGTCTCGATGGTCTCCCATGCCGATTGGGCGATGTTCTGCAAGAACGGCAGCGACGCCACGTCCATGGCGATGACGATCGCGCGCGCCTATTCCAAACGCCGCAAGATCCTGGTGGCGACCGGCGCGTATCACGGCTCCCAGCCCTGGTGCACGCCGAACCGCACCGGCATCGTCGATGACGAGCGGCGCCAGATCATCGCCTACGAGTACAACAACATCGAAAGCCTCGAGGCCGCGGTGCGGTCGGCCGACGGCGACGTCGCCGGCATTTTCGCCACGCCGTTCAAGCACGAGGTCTTTGCCGATCAGTTGATCCCCTCCGAAGCGTTCGCCAAGGCCGCGCGCAAGATTTGCGATGCCGTCGACGCGCCGCTCATCGTCGACGACGTCCGCGCCGGTTTCAGGCTGGCGCGGGACTGCTCGTGGTCAATCCTGGGAGTGGAACCCGACATCAGCTGCTGGGGCAAGGCCATTGCCAACGGCCATCCGATCTCGGCGATGATGGGGTCGCAGCGTTTCTACGCCGCCGCTCGTTCCATCTTCGCCACCGGCTCCTTCTGGTTCTCCGCCGTTCCGATGGCGGCCGGCGTCGAGACGCTGCGGCTGATCCGCGAAACCAAGTATCTGGAACATACCGTGGAGTTGGGCGACAAGTTGCGTGCGGGCCTCGATGAGCAGGCCGCCGCCTTTGGCTTCTCGTTGCGCCAGACCGGTCCGTCGCAGATGCCGCAGATCCTGCTCCATGACGATCCGGACATGCGCCTCGGCTATGCCTGGGTGACGAACGCCCTCAAGCATGGCGTCTATTTCCATCCGTATCACAACATGTTCCTGAACGCGGCCATGACGGCGGCCGACATCGAGCAGACGTTGAAGGCGAGCGAGCAGGCCTTCGCGGAGCTCAAGGCCGAGCGCACGCGAATTCCTGCAAACGAGAATCCGCTCGTCCTGGCAAGGCTCAAAGTCGCTCGCTGAAGACGGACCTTGCGGCGGTCCGCCGGATACGGAGCGCCGTATCTTCGGGGGAATATCACCGAATCGTCAGGCACCCTGGTCGCATGAGACGGGGGCCTGAATTCATGCCCAAGGACGCGCGGATCGCAATGAACGACTACAGCATTTTCACGGAAGCCCGCACACATAACAAGTGGACGGACAGGCCGGTCTCCGACGATACGCTGAGGCAGCTCTACGACCTCTTGAAGATGGCGCCGACTTCGGCGAATTGCTCTCCCGGCAGGTTCGTCTTTGTCAGGTCGCCCGAAGCCAAGGAAAAACTCCGGCCGGCCCTAAGCAGCGGCAATTCTGCCAAGACCATGGCGGCGCCGGTCACCGCGATCGTTGCTTATGACGAAGCCTTCTACGACCGATTGCCGGAGCTCTTCCCACATACGGACGCGCGCTCCTGGTTCACGTCGAGCCCCGATATCGCGCATGAGACCGCCTTTCGCAACGGCACCCTCCAGGGCGGTTACCTCATCCTCGCCGCCCGCATGCTGGGGCTCGATGCCGGACCGATGTCCGGTTTCAAGAACCATCTCGTCGACGAGGCCTTCTTCGCGGGAACGACCTGGAAGAGCAACTTCCTGGTCAATCTGGGCTATGGCGATCCGGCAGGCCTGTTTCCGCGGTTGCCCCGGCTTGCCTTTGAAAATGCATGCCGGATCGCTTGAACAGGCAATCCTGGAAATGCGAAAGGCTGCGGCCCTCATGGTCCGCAGCCTTTTTCGTCCGAGCGGCCCGCTGTCCGCCGTTCGAGCTGAGGCGGCTGTCCGTCGGCTTTCAATAATTGATGGCGAAGCTGCGCATCGGATCGTAATGAGCTTCCCAATAAGCCTTCCAGATTGTTTTGCTGATCGGACCGACTTCTCCGCTGCCTACCGGCACCCCGTCCAATTTGGTGATCGGCATGACGCCGCCGGCCGTGGTGACGAACAACAGTTCATCGCAATTATAGGCGGCGCTCACCGGGACGTCCTCGACATGGCACTCGACGCCATGCGCCTTGGCGACTTCCAGCACGGTCTTGCGCGTCACGCCTTCCAGCACGCCACGCTTCGGTGTCCGCAGCACGCCGTCCTTGATGATGCAGACGTTGAAGCCGGAACCTTCGGTCAGATTGCCGTCCCCGTCCGTCAGGATCGGGTAGTTGGCGCCGCGATCACGCGCCTCCAGCATGCCGCGCACGAAATCGCCCCACTGCAGGTTCTTCACAGTCGGGTCGATGGCGCCTGGCGGCACGCGACGAACGTCGCGTGCGATGACGGCCGAGCCGCCGGTCTTCTGAAGTTCTTCCCCCATCACCCACAAGAAGGGCTGCACCATGAGGTAGAGGTTGTTCTCGATTTCATCGGGGCTGTACTGGCGGATGAATTTCAGGCCGCGCGTCACGATCATGCACACATAAGCGTCCCGAATGCCGCTCCTTGCCGCCATCTCCACCAGCTTCTGCCGGATGCCGTGGCGGTCGAGCGAGCTGCGCAGCCGCAACTGCTTCAGGCTGCGCTCGAAACGGTCGAGATGATCATCGAGCCGGAAGAAGCGGCCATCCCAGATCGAGGGTACATCATAGGTCAGATCGGAATGGAGGAATCCCTGGTCGAGAATAGGGATGCGGGCTTCGTGGATCGGATAAAGCTCACCCTCGACATAGGCCACCCCCTTCGCGAACGGATTGTCGCTGGCCTCGAGTTCGGCAACGCGATTGCGGTAGGCGTCGAAAATGAAGTCGGTATATGCCACGGGGCAGCCTCCACGTTAGTCGATTTTTATCGACTAACCAAAAATGCGATCAAGACATTGATTTGTCAACGAGATTCGAGCGGCAATTCACTGCTATGATTGTGCCAGGATAGCAATTGCGGTGGCCAGGACAGGCGCCCCCACCACTGCGGCAATCCAGGAATCTGGTCGAATGGACTGTATCCGCGAGGATTCCTCAAAGGCCTCGCGGATACAGGGATGTCGCTCAGTCGTCGAGCGTGATCTCGTAGAGCGGAACGTTTGAGCTCGGTGAATTGCGAACCCCGTGGACCTTGCTGCCATAGGCCAGGATCGTGTTCGGGCTGATCATCGGAATGATGACGTTCTGCGCTTTGATCTTCTCGCCGATATCGAAATAGATTTTCTCCGCCTTTTCGGGCGCTGATTTGAGCGCTTCCGCCAGCATCGTCTTTGAGTCAGGAAGGACGAAGGAGGGGTCGGTGGCGGCACCCGCGCGCTTGGCCCAGGGTGTATCCGGGGCAAGGCCGAAGTAGTTCACATACTGGGAGGTGCCGTAGAAGTCGGGCGCGAAGAAGACGAAGGTGATCGGAATGTGATCCTTCGTCGCCGCCTCGCGCCAGTTCGGGAACTCGACGGGCTTGAGCTCCAGCTTGATGTTCACCGCCGCCAGATCCTGCTGGATCTTCTGCATGGCCAGGGTGAAATCGACGCCGTAGACGTTGAGCTTCGGATAGGTCGCCTCTAGCGTGAAGCCGTCGGCGTGCCCTGCCTTGGCCAGCAATTCCTTTGCCTTGTCGGGGCTGTATTCCGGGATCGAGTGCCCGGCCCCGCCCGGGAAGTCCAGAGGGAAGGGCACCGAGATCAGCCGGCCATTGCCTTCGCCCAGCGTGAAGTCGACAAGCGATTTGCGGTCGACGGCGAGCGAGATGGCTTCACGGATATCGGCCGTGATCGGGAACGGGTTGGCGACCGCGCCTGGGCTGATGGCGAGGTAGACGAAGTTGTTGGACGGAGCCGACTCCGTCTTCACGTTCGGACCGGTGAGCGTCTTGGCCGTTTCCGGATCGATGTTCATGGCGACGTCGGCCTGGCCGCTCTGCAGAAGCTGGGCCTGAGCCACGGCATCGCCGACCTGACGGATGACGATCTCGTCGACCTTCGCCGGCTCGCGCCAGTATTTCTCGTTCCGCTTCAGCCTGAGCTCGGCCCCCGGCTGGTAGGATTCGAGCACGAACGGACCGGCGCCGGCCGAATGCGCGAGGAACCACGGTTCGGCCTGGTCCGACTGCGCGGCGTCGGCCGCTGCCGTGGCCTTGCCCTCCGACTGGGCGACGTCGCTGTTGATGACGCCAAAATAGCTCGCCGCCAGCACGTTCAGCAGTTCGGAATTGGGCTCGGCGGTCTTGACCACTACGGTCTCGGCGTCGGGAGTCTCGATCGACGAGATGCTGGCGGCGAGGTCGGACGGGCTGCCCTTGATGTTCTTCAGGCGCTCCCACGACCATTTCACGTCCTTCGCCTCGACCTTGGAGCCGTCGGAGAAAGTCGCTTTGGAATTGAGCTTGAAGGTGAAGACCGTCTGGTCGTCGTTGACCGTCCAGCTCTCGGCGATGACCGGAACCAGCTTGTTGTCCTTGTCCAGCGCCAGCAGCCCGTCATAGACGGCCGCATTGTAGATCATGCAGGTGTCGCACCAGCTCCTGTCGATATCGAGCGAATTGACGTCCATGTCGCGGGCGATGACCAGCGTCTTGGCCTCCGCCGGCATTGCCGTGGCGGCCAGACCGCCAAGCATCGTCGCCGCCGCAAGGCTCTTCCAGTGTCTAGAAATACGGTTGAAGTTCCCCAGTCTCATTATCATGCTCCTTCTGGCATTTTTCAGTTCAGGCACTTTGGGCAATCAACTCCATCGCCTGGCGCAGTCTCTCGGCGGATCCCAGCGCGGCCTTGTTTAAAACGGCCGAAACGACAGGCGCTGAAAGGCTGCCGGTGACGTGGAGTATTTCGTGGTCGAGATCGTCGAAGGCGCGCGCCTGGATCTCGGCGATCCAGTGGCGGCCAAGCGAAAGGCCGCTCGCGACCTGTTCGACGATGATGACCCGGTTTGTCTTGGCTACGGACGACAGCACGAGAGCCCAGTCGGTCGAGAGTTGGCCGATGCTGCGCATGTCGATTATTTCGGCGTCGACGCCGGTTTCCTCCGCGACCTTCACGGCGGTGGGAACCATGACGGATGTCGCGAGAACCGTGCAGGCGCCGCCAGGCTGGACGATCTTGGCCTTGCCGAACGGGATGCAGTAGTCGCGCTCGTCGCGCGGAACCAGGCTTTCGCGCTGATAGAACTCGACATGTTCGATGATCGCGACGGGGTCGTTGGTCTTCAGCGCCGTGTTCAGCAATCCGACATAATCGAACGCCGTCGTCGGCGAGACCACGTGCCAGCCGGGGAACATCCTGAACAGCGCCGCCGGGTCGCTCGAATGCTGCGAGCCGTAGCCGGTGTGCGGGGAAACGCGCACCCGCATGATGAGCGGCACGGGAAATCCATCGCCGAACATGTGCCTCACCTTGGCGATGCCGTTGGCGATCTGATCGGCCGCCACGAAGCAGAAATCGCCGAACATGATTTCGACGATGGGCCGCAACCCGCGCAGCGCAGCGCCAAGCGCCACGCCGGTGAAGCCGTTCTCGGCGATCGGCATGGCCAGCACGCGACCGGGAAACTGCTCGAGGGCGGACCGGGTAAAGCCGCTCACCCCGCCATGCAAGCGATGGACGTCCTCGCCGAGCACGATGATGGTCGGGTCGGCGGCCATCGCCGCGCCCAGCGCTTCGCCGGCAGCGGTGACGAACCGCGCCTTCACCAATTGGTCGGGCGCAAAATCTTCGATCTCGCGATATTTTAGCCCTTCGGCTTCGGCGGGCGGCGCCAGGATGCCGGTGTCGACGGACTGCGCGGCGGGCCAGAGGCCGTCCGGGATGCGAAGCTGGTTGCTGCCTGGCGCCGTTTCGGTCAAACGGCTGGCGGCCGACTGGACGACCGTCGTCACGCGCTCATCGATCAGGGCCAGCGCGGCGCTGTCGAGAATCCCCAGTTTGCCGAGGCGCGCCTCCGCCAGGCGAAGCGGATCGCGCTTCAGCCATTCCTGCTCTTCTTCCTTGCCGCGATAGCCAAACTCGCTTCCGGCCTTGCTGCCGCTCTGATGGAAGTATCGGTAGCATTTCGCTTCGATGACCACCGGGCCGCGCCCCGCGCGGATCGTCTCGACGGCGTCGGACATCGCGCGATGCACCGCGACCACATCCATGCCGTCGCATTCGATGCCGGTGAAGCCGAGCATCGGACCGCGCGAGGCGATCCGATGTTCGGCCGTCACGTCGTCGATATGCGTGGACACGGCGTAGAGATTGTTTTCGACGAAGAAGATGACGGGCAGCTTGTAGGCGGCCGCGATGTTCATCGATTCATAGGTTGCGCCCTGCAGCGAGGCGCCGTCGCCGAAGAAAGCGACCGAGATCCCGTCCCTGCCGAGGATGTCGTCGGCAAGCGCGTATCCGACGGCATGCGGAATGTTGCCGCCGACGATGGCGCTGGTGCCGGCCACGCCGGACTCCGCGTGGCGC
This sequence comes from Mesorhizobium sp. B3-1-7, assembly GCF_006439385.1. Lineage (NCBI taxonomy): Bacteria > Pseudomonadati > Pseudomonadota > Alphaproteobacteria > Hyphomicrobiales > Phyllobacteriaceae > Mesorhizobium > Mesorhizobium sp. B3-1-7. The sequence goes on along the minus strand of NZ_VFTL01000018.1, from coordinate 85,784 downwards.
ATATGCATCGAGCCGCCGCGGCCTCCGCAATAGCCCGGCGAGAGACCCATGATTTCGGCCATGAAGCGGTGCACGGCGTCATCCATCGGCGGCGTGAAGTCCTGGCTCAGTATGTCGAAATCCGGCTCGGTCTGCGCGTTGACCAGCTTGGTCAGCACCTGGTGATGCGCGCGGTGCGTGCCGTTGATCTGATCGCAGGCGCGCAGCATCGAAACGGCTCCCACGGCCGCCGCCTCCTGGCCGATGCTGGCATGGGCAGGGCCATGGATGAGGCCGGCCTTCTCCAGGTCGAGGATCTTTTCCTCGAAGCGCCGGATCAGCTTCATCTGGGCGTAGAGGCGAACCAGCTCTTGCGCGGGCAGGCTCGACCAGTCGGACTCGTCCGCTTCGATCCGGTACCACGGCGCCGAAGGCTTCAACTCATGCTTTTGGACCAACTCAACTCCTCCCCGGCATGCTTATTCTTCCAGCGCCAATCCCAATTCCGCGCGCCGGCGCAGCCATAGACTTGCGCGGTAGCGAGGGTCCCGGGTGCGCTCATGCACCGTATCCAGGATGCGCAGAATGCGGGCAGGGCCGAGCTTGTTGCCCCATTCCAGCGGTCCGTGCGGGTAGCCGAGCCCCAGCCGCACGGCGGCGTCTACGTCCGCTGCCGATGCGATCTTCTGCTCAACGATCTCGCAGCCGATATTGACGATCATCGCCACGACGCGCTGGCAGACCGCGCCGCAGCTGTCGTTCACCAGCGTCGCCTTGCGGCCGGTGCTTTGGACAAGCGCGACAGCCGCGCTCCTGGCTTTTTCCGATGTCGCCGCAGACGCGACGAGCGTGACATGCCGACCCAGACCGAAATAGGAATCGTACCCGACGCATAGAGATGGGGACAAGCCGAGGCGGATCGCCGCGCCGGCGACATCCTCACCCTCCAGTCCCACGAGGATGAGATCATCCTGCTTGGGCGTCCGATCCTCGGGACTCAGGACCGTGGCGCCGGTCGACGCGACCAGCTTCTGCATATCGCCCGCGTCATTGTCGGCGAGCACGGCGACACGCTTCGGAAGTGCCGCGGTCTCGGCGGCCTGCGCGGTCTCAAGCGGCATCGCTTGCCGGTTGGCGTCGTAGCTGTAGAAGCCGCGTCCCGTCTTGCGGCCAAGCAGGCCTGCCGCCACGCGCTGCGCGGCGATCACGGAAGGACGGTAGCGCGGGTCCTGGTAGAACTGGGTGTAGATGCTTTCCATCACCGGGTGCGAAACGTCGAGGCCGGTCAGGTCCATCAGCTCGAACGGCCCCATCTTGAAGCCGGCCGCATCGCGCAGGATCGCGTCGATCTCGCCGATCGAGGCCACGCCTTCGCGCAGCATCGCCAGGGCCTCCGTGCCGAAGGCGCGTCCGGCGTGGTTGACGATGAAGCCGGGGGTGTCGGCGGCGACGACGGGACGATGGCCGAAGCGGGCGGCAAGGTCGACCAGCGCGCGCTCCACCTCGGGCGATGTGTGAGCGCCGGAGATGACCTCGACCAGTTTCATCACCGGCACGGGATTGAAGAAATGGTAGCCGGCGACCCGCTGCGGCCGTTTCGCCGCCGCCGCGATCGCCGTCACCGAGAGGGAAGAGGTGTTGGTCGCGATGATCGCGTCGGGCCCGACGATCTCCTCCAACGCCTTGAAGAGCTGACGTTTGGGCTCGATACGTTCGACGATGGCCTCCACGACCAGATCGGCGTCAGCCAGGCGGTGGAGGGTTTCGACAGGCGCGATGCGGGCAAGCAGTTTCTCGACGGCGTCCGGGCTGATTTTGCCTGCCTGCGCCCTGGCGCGCTGGCGCGACGCGATCTGCTCGACGGCGGCAGCTGCCTTGCCGGCCGCTTCATCGACGATCAGCACGTCAATGCCCGCCGCCGCCAGAACTTCCGCTATGCCGCAGCCCATCACTCCGGCGCCCACGACACCGGCTTTTTCGATCCGACTTGTTGAGACCCCTCCCGCGTCCGCCAAGTCAGCGCCCCTTGAACGAGGGCTTACGCTTGTCGATGAAGGCGCCAATGCCTTCCCGCTTGTCGGCGGTATCGAAAAGCAGTTGGAAGGCTTTGCGTTCCAGCCTCAACGCCGTCTCCAGCGGAGCGTCCTCGCCGTTGACGACGGCTTCCTTGATCTGCTCCACGGCCAGCGGCGGGAGACGGCTGATCTTCTGGGCGATCTGCAACGCCTGCTGCAAGGCCTGGCCCTCATCCGTGAGGGTACTGACGAGGCCGGCACGCTCGGCATCCTCGGCCGAAAACATGTCGCCGGTGAGAACGAGCATCAGCGTCTTGTATTTGCCGATCGCCCGCAGCAGCCGCTGGGTGCCGCCGGCGCCCGGCATCAAGCCAAGCTTGACCTCGGACTGCCCGAACGTGGCTGTGCGTGCGGCAACAATGATATCGGCGTGCATGGCAAGTTCGCAGCCGCCACCGAGCGCGAAGCCTTCGACCGCGGCAATGACCGGCTTCGGACATCTGGCGATCACATCCCAATAGCGGTGGGTGCGTTGCAGAAGCATATCGGCCGAGCCGAGTTTTTCGAAGGCCTTGATGTCGGCGCCCGCCACGAAGTTGCCGCCGCGCCCCGCAATCACGATCGCCCGGACTTCCGGATCCTCCGAAAAGCCGGCTACCGCGGTGGCCAGCTTCTCCCGCACTTCCAGATTGAGAGCATTGCGCGCTTCGGGACGATTGATTTCGACCAGCCCCACATTCTCGACAGGGCGGCTCTCGATGACAACGAGAGATTGATCGTTCGTGGAGCTCATTCGTGCCGCGTAATCAGCGAGTGGAATTTAATTTCATATCTGCGCGACTATAGTCAGCAGCCACGAAGGCCGCAAGGGTATTGTTCGTTGCGGCCGGCGCGATCTGGGGTGGTTTCGCGGGCGGGGGCCGGTTTGTCGGCACGGCATTTTCCTCGCGTTCCGAGGCGCTTTCAGGTCCTTGGTCCAGGTCGTCGGTCCGTTACCCGAAATGTTTGAGTGTCCGTGCTTGTGGGAGCGCGGTGGCAGGACAAACAGGCAAGCAGAGTGGCGGAGCCAGGCCTGCGTTCCGATGATCGTTCGCCGATCAAACGACAAGCCCGCCGCGCAATTTCATGCGTTGGTAAAACGGTCGAGCACGTTGCGGGTGATCTGCTCGGTGAAGCGGTCGCCGCGCTTGAGGCCCATCACCCACTCGCAAGTCGCGGCGGTCAGCACTTCGCCTTTGCCGCGCGTCATGTGCACCATCATGCCGGCGCCGTATTTATAGCGGGCAAGCCCTTCCGGCGTCACCTCGCCGGTGACGCATTTCACCAGGCCCTCATGGTCGCTGCTGCGGACATAGTAACGGAAGCCTTCGCCGTCCGGCTCGTCCTCGGCAAGCACCGCCGGCGCCATGGCGAGGATTTGGATCGTTTCCGGCTGACCGTCGACCGGGACAGGATAGGGGAGGCCATGCCTGAATGTGTAGTCGAGGCCGTCGACCTCGTAGGCGAAGATGCGCTCCTTGTCGCCGAAGATATCGGCATAGTGAAGCCCGGTGCGGGCAAACACCCAGTGCTCGGGACGGTAGACGGTGAAGCCCTTCTGGCCGTGCGGCGCGAAGCCGCCCCAGGACGCGTAGAGCCCATGCAATCCGTTGACGCCGACCGTCGAGGCGCCCGGCCAGGCAACGTCCTTGTCTTCCCATGCTGTCGACAGCAGATGCGCCTTATCGGTGCCGGCGACCGGGTCGTTGTTGATGGCGTTGAACTTGTGGCAGATCTGGCGCTTGCCGCCGTCCTCCAGGCGGATCTGCCAGAGGAAGTTGGCGCCGAAGCGCGCAAGCCTGCCGCCGCGTTCGACATAGGCTTCGACCGCCAGCCGCATCTCGCGGGTCCAGTATTCGTCATGACCGACAATGGTCACGCACGGATAGGCGTCGAGCAGCTCCGGCCTGTAGTGAAGGTCGGTCTGCGTGATCATGTCGAGCTCGTAGCCTTCCTTCTCCGCCCACAGCACGAAGTGGCGGTCGAACTGCGCCCAGCCGGCGGCGGCGTAATACTGGCCGAAGCCGTTGGCATAGGCCCATTCCTTCATCGGATAGCGCGGCGCGTCACCGAATTCCGGCAGCGGGTCGGCGCAGATGCGCGGCGCGCCAGGCGGCAGCCAGACGACGCCGCGGGTCCACGGGCGCTCGAGCGAAAGCACGGGCGAGGGCTGGTCCTTGCCCGGACCGGCAACACCGAAATAGTGGTTGGCGCCGCCGAAATCATTGTAGGCGGTCCAGGTGCCGGTCGGCAGGATCATTAGGATCTTGGCGCGGCGCGTCGCCGCTGTCGGACGCACGACGAAGAAATGGTGCTGGACGAACTTGCCGCCATTGGCGCGGGTGCAGGTCGAGACGACCCGGTAGAAGCCCGAGCGCAGATCGGCCGGCAGCCGCCAGCGGTGGCTGACGGGCCAGCCGCAGCCGGAGCGATATGCATCCGCCGGCGTCGGCGCGAAGACACCAGCGATGTCCTCGACCTTGCGGACGGTTTCCGGCCGATAGCCGTCGCGGTAGATCTCCAGCGTCCAATGCGGCGCGGTAGTCGAGGAATGGAAGACCACCTCGTCGCCCGGGTCATAGGACATCGTGTCCGTGTAGGTATAGACCTCGGGCAGGGCAGGGTCGCCGCGCGGCGCTTCGTACCAGGGGTTGGAGTGCCAATGCTCGTCGGCGGACATGGCCCAGGCTTTGCGTGGGCGGATGTTGACGGGGCCGAGTTCGGGCGGAACGAAATCGTCTTCACGGGACATTGGCTAGCTCACTCAGATCATCTGCAGGGAAGGTCGGTTAAAGCGTGTACGAGACGAGCTCGCCGGGCAGGCCGCGCGTCACCCAGAGCCGGCCGTCATGGACGCAGCAATTGGTCGGGTCGCCGCCCTCGCCGCAATCGATCATCTCGACCAGCCGTCCAGTGGTGTCGAGGATCGCGACCCGGTCGCCGGTGCTGCCGGTGACGTAGAGCAGGCCTTCATGGAAGACCATGCCGTCCGGATTGAAGCGGTCGTCGAAACGAACCCATTCGGTCATCGCGCCGACGCTGCCGTCATTCCAGTCGAAGCGCAGCAGACGATGCTCCATGGTGATGCCGACGATCAGCGAATCGTCGGGATGGAAGACAAGCCCGTTGGGAAAGCCGGTCATCTTGGCCAGGGCACGGACCTTCCGGTCCCGTCCCGCCGCAAGCAGCTGTCCGCCATGGTAGGCCGCGTCGTCGGCGCCCAGAACCTCCCAGTTCTGCGGATCGGTGAAGACGATCCCGCCTTCCGGCGTGAAGATCAAATCGTTTGGCCGCGAAGGCTTTGCGCCGGGCAGCTGGTCGGCGAAGTTTTCCCAGCGGCCGTCGAGCTCCAGGCGCTGGATGCAGCCGGGGATCAGCGGCGCGGCGAAATGCAGCTTCTCCAACGATTCCGGTGCAAGCCCGCCATTGTTGCAGATATAGAGCGCGCCGTCGGGGCCGAGCCGCATACCGTTCGGCGCGCCGGGAAGCGTGGCCAGCTCGCGCACGGCACCGTCCTTGAAGGCGCGGACCTTGGCGTGCAGCAGGTCGACGAAGGCGATCGAACCGTCCGGAAGCGCCACCGGTCCCTCCGGAAAGCCCAGGCCTGTCACGTGGATTTCCTTCGACCGTTTCATTGCTCCTCCCTCCCTTCGGTGTGCTTCTAACTGGCGGCGGCTAGCCCGCGTCGCGCTCGCACAACCTCGGCCCCAGCGCGCGCCGTCTCTTCGGGCGCGAGGTGGCAGGCCACCATCTGGCCGGTGCCGGGCATGGCGCGCAATGGCGGCACTTGTTCCCGGCAAATGTCGCGCGCCAGATGGCAACGCGGGTGGAACCGGCAACCGGATGGCACGTCGGCAGGATTGGGCGGATCGCCGGTGAGTATGATGCGCTTCCAGCCGACCTGGCGGCGCGCGGCAAGCGTCGGCGCGGCCGACAACAGCGCCTGCGTGTAAGGATGCAGCGGCCGCCGCATGATCTCGTCGGCCGTTCCTTGCTCGATGATGGTGCCGAGATACATCACAGCGATGCGGTCGGCGACATGGCCGATGACGTCGAGGTCATGCGAGATGATCAGGTAGGAGATGCCGCGCTTGCGCTGGATCTGCAGCATCAGGTTGACGATCTGCGCCTGGATCGACGGATCGAGCGCGGAAGTCGGCTCGTCGGCGACGATGATTTCCGGTTCGAGCGCCAGCGCCCTTGCAATAGCGATGCGCTGCAACTGGCCGCCGGAAAACTGGCCGGGCAGTTTTTGGATATCGATGTTCTCCAATCCGACGAAGGAGAGAAGCTCGCGGATGCGCCCCTCGAGCCCGGTGCCCAGCTTGACGCCATGCGTGTCGAACGGCTCGCGCATCACTTCGGCAATGGTCATGCGCGCGTTGAGCGAAGCGAGCGGATCCTGGAACACGGCTTGCAACCGGCGACGTATCGGCAGCATGCGCCGGCTGGCGAACCCGGTCACGTCGACGCCGTCGAAGCGCACGCGCCCATCCGTCACGTCGACCAGCTTGAGCGCCAGCCGGGCGAGAGTGGACTTGCCGCATCCGCTCTCGCCCACCAGCCCCAACGTCTCTCCCTTGCCCACGGTGAGCGAAACACCGGCCACCGCCTGCACGCCATGGCCGCCGCGGCGCTGCGAGAAGGTTTTCGAGACGGCATCGAGTTCGAGAAGCGCCATGGTCAGCTCCTCGCGATTTCAAGAGGCTTGGCTGCCTCGATCGGATGATGGCAGGCCAGCTCCACGGCGCCGAATTTGCGCCGCGGCGGCTCGACGGCCTTGCAGTCGTCTTGCGCGCGCGGGCAGCGCGGATGGAAGCGGCAGCCGGACGGGAAGGCGCCCAGCCCGGGCGCGCCGCCCACGATGGCGTTGAGATCCTGCTTGGCCGGCGTCTGCGAAATCATGGCGCTGGTCATCAGTGCCGCCGTGTAAGGATGCGAGGGCTGCAGCATGATGGAATCGGCCGGCCCGACCTCGGCGATACGGCCGGCATAGAGCACGAGGATGCGGTCGGCTACTTCGGCGACGACACCCATGTCGTGGGTGATCAGGATGATCGTCAGCGCCAGCTCGCGCTTCAGTTCGGCAAGCAGCTCAAGCATCTGCGCCTTGATGGTGACGTCGAGCGCCGTCGTCGGCTCGTCGGCGATCAGCAGGCTCGGGCCGGCCGCCAGAGCCATCGCGATCATGGCGCGCTGCCGCATGCCGCCGCTGATCTCGTGCGGATAGGCGGAGGCGACGCGGCGCGGGTCGGGAATGCGTACGCGCTCCAGCATTTCCACGGCGCGCTTGCTTGCCTCGGCGCGGCCGGCAAGGCCGTGCGCGACGAGGGTTTCCGCAATCTGGTCGCCGACCGGCCAGACCGGGTTCAGCGAGCTCAGCGGATCCTGATAGATCAGGCCGATCTCCGGGCCGCGCAGCTTGCGCAATTCGGCGTCGGGCCGCTTCAGCATTTCGCGATCCTTGAAGCGGATCGAGCCGGAGACGAAGGCGGTGGGCGGCTGCAATCCGGCGATCGACATGCCGGTCAGCGACTTGCCCGAGCCGGACTCGCCGATGATGACGAAGGTCTCGCCGTCGGCGACGTCGAAGGAAATGCCATCCACAGCGACGAGGTTCTGGCCCTCGCGCTGGAAACCGATTGCGAAGTCGCGGACCGAAAGGATCATGCGGCCCGCCTCGACGCGAGCGCGTCGCCGATCAGCGAGAAGGCGGTGGCGGTCAGCATGATCATGGTGCCGGGAAAGACCAGATACCACCAGGCCGAGCCGAAATAGGGGCGCGAGTCGCGGATCAGCAAACCCCATTCCGGCGTCGGCGAATTGGCGCCGAGACCGAGGAAGGAAAGGGCGGTGACGGCGACCAGCGCGTAGCCGATGTCGGTGGTGACGCGCACATTCACCTCCTGGACGACGAAAGGGATGATGTGGCGGCGCAGGATGGTCATCTCCGACACGCCGAGCGCGCGGGCGGCCTCGACATGCGGCCGCTCGCGCAGGCGCAGCACCTCGCCGCGCACCAGCCGCGCATAACCCGGCCACCAGATGATGGCGAGCGACAGCGCCACGCTGTCGAGGCCGCGTCCGATCGAGGCGGCGACGGCGAGCGCCAGCACCAGCGCCGGGAAGCCGAAGAACAGATCGACGATGCGCATCATCAGGTTGTCGATGCCCTGGCGCGCCATGCCGGAGACCGCGCCGTAGATCACGCCGAACAAGGCGGAGGCAAAGACGATGGCGATCGCCACGCCGAGCGAATAGCGGGTGCCGTAGACGATACGCGAGAAGACATCGCGGCCACCCTCGTCAGTGCCGAAGATGTGCGTGAGGCTCGGCGGCTTCAGCCGGTCGGTCATGGCGAGCGCGATCGGGTCGTGCGGCGCGATCAGGCCGGGCAGAAGCGTGAAGGCCGCCAGGATCGCCAGCACCAGCAGCGCGAGCGGCAGCAGCACGCCTTTCGGCCTCGCGATGGTCCGGCGCGTAGGCTGTGTGGAAACGCTCATGAGCCGACACTCTGCACACGCGGATCGATCACCGGATAGAGCAGATCCATCACCAGGTTGATGATCACGAAGCCGGCCGTCGAGACGATCGCCAGCGCAATCACTGGCGAATAGTCGAAGACCTGGAACGACTGGTAGGCGTAGAGGCCGATGCCGGGCCAGTCGAAGATGACCTCGACCAGGATCACCCAGCTGATCATGTAGCCGAACTGCATGGTGGTCGCCGTCAGGATCGGCGACAGCGCATTGCGCAAGATGTGCTTGAACAGGATGCGATTGGGCGACAGGCCCTTGCCGCGCGCCGTGCGCACATAGAGCCGGCTTTGCTCCTGGATGAGGGCGGCGCGCGATAGCCGGGTGCCGACCGCAAGCAGGTTGACGACGATGGTCGCGGCGGGAAGCGCCAGGTGTTTCAGGCTGGCGAGAAAGGCCGAGAGGCTGCCGGCCAGCAGGGAATCGATGAGCAGGAAGCCGCTGACCACGGGCGGCGCCGTCTCGCGGATCGGGAAGCGCGCGCCGAGCGGCAGCCAATGCAATTTGTAGAAGAAGAGGAACTGCAGCGTCATGCCGAGCCAGAACACCGGGATGCCGGTGCCGATCATGGTGATGAGGCGGATCGCGCCGTCCACCGCGCCGCCGGGGCGGCGGGCCGCGAGCACCGCCAGCGAGAAGCTGATCGCCAAGTAGAGGACGAAGCTGACGATCAGGAGCTCCAGCGTGGTCGGCAGGTACTGCTTGAGGTCGGTGCTGACGCTGCGGCGTGTGCGGATCGACTCGCCGAGGTCACCCTTGGCGAGGCCGATCATATAGGTGGCGAATTGTTCCGGCAGCGGGCGGTCGAGACCGTGCTCGACGCGGATGCGCTGCACGGTCTCTTCGGAGGCGTTCTGGCCGGCCAGGAAGGCGGCGGGGTCGGCCGGGACGACACGACTGAGGAAGAAGGTTATGACCGCGACGGCGATGAGGACGACAAGACCCCAGACCAGACGCTTGAACAGGAAGGCGATCACAACCGTGCTGTCCGCATGCTTACCCCGCTGTTACTTGCTGTACATTTCCCAGAAGCGGGCGTTGATGTACTCGGCCGGGTCGATGCGGTAGCCGCCGATACGGTCAGGTTCGGGCACCACGGTCTTGGGCCGCGCGGTCCAGATGATGTAGTGGGAGTCCACCACGATATCGGCCGCCTGCTTGAGCAGCTTGCCGCGCTCGGTCGGGTCGGCGATCGTCGGCAGCTTCGCCACGAGGTCCTGCAGCGTCTGGTCGAAGAATTTGCCCGAATTGTAGAACCCGCCCTTGAGATAATGCGCCGCGAAGAACTTGGTCGCGTCGGACGGACTGAGGTTGGCGTTGCCGAGCACGAAGCAGTTGCTCTTGTCGGATTTGATGGCGGTGATCGCCTCGACGAAGGGCTGCTCCTCGATCTCGACGGTGACGCCGAGCTGCTGGGCCGATGATTGGAGCACGGTCGCGGCAAAGCGGAATTCCGGGAAGCCGGCGGGGACCGAGCACTTCATCTTGGCATTGGCGAGACCCGATTTGGCAAGTGCTGCCTTGGCGCCGTCGAGATCGGTCTTGATCTCGGCCTCCTCCTTTTCCGGGCTGCCGGGGAACCAGGAAGGCACCGGGCCGCGGCCGACTTCGGCCTTGCCCTGGAAGGACTGCACCATGGCGTTGTAGTCGAACGCCTTGACCAGCGCCTCGCGGAAATCCTTGTTGTTGGTTGGCGCCAGATCCATGTTGAGATAGATCGCCGGCCATGCCCACAGATTGTTGCCTTCGACGAGATGGAAGCCGCTGCTGGTGCCGATGCGAAGCGCCTCGTCGAGCGGAACGAAATTGGCGAGGTCGAACTCGCCGCCTTCGAGGCCACGGGCGCGGTTGGCGCCGTCGGTGACGAAACGGTCGAGCACGCGGTCGAACGGCTTTTCCGGGAACTTGCCCCACCATTTGTCGTTGCGTTTCAGCTCGATCTGGGTGCCGCGCGTCCAGGACACGAATTCGTAGGGACCGGTGCCGTTGGCGTTCTCGTTGAACCACGCCTGGCCGAGGTCGTCCTTGTGCTTGGCGATGTCCTCGTCGGACAGCATTTCGATGCGGCTGAGGTTGGAGGCGAGGAAGACGGTCGGCGCCTTGGTCTCGATCTTGACGGTCTTGGGGTCGACCATGGTGACGCTGGCGATGTCGTCGACCAGATAGGACTGCCCCTGGCCGATCTTCAGCAACCGGTCGAGCGTCGCCTTGACGTCGTTGGCGTCAAAGGCGGTGCCGTCGTGGAAGGTGACGCCGTCGCGCAGCTTGAAGGTCCAGACCTTGCCGTCCTGCTGCCATTCCGTCGCCAGGGCCGGCAACAATTTGGATGGATCATTAAGATCGAAGTCGATCAGGCGATCGTAGATGTTGCGGGTGACCGTGAACTCCCAGTTCACGTTGGCCTTGGCCGGGTCGATAGTGCTCGGCTCGCCGGCATCGGCATAGACGAAGGTGGACGCGTCGTCGGCGAATGCCGAGTAGGAGACGCCGCCCATCAAAAGGCCGAGCGCCATTCCCAAAATCCCATTGCGAAGCTTCATTGTTCTCCCCTTATTTTTGACCTCTGGAAATAGAATATATCATATATGATGAAGGTCGCAAGCGCGCATGATGACGTTTCCGCGCCGCGTGGCGAGCGGTGAAATCGAGGATAGACGCAAGCGTTGCGACACGGCGGAAAGGCTCGGTCCTCACGGCCCATCGGAGATTTTCCTTGAATGAAGCGAGGCCTGGATGTCGGGTTTCTGTGGGGTGCCGACTAGCGCCGCGACCGCCGCGGAGGCTTGTCTTCGGTATCTTCCTTGCTCTCGATACCGGCGAGATGCTCGATGAATTTGCGGCCGCCCTCGATCAGGTCCTGTTCGAAGGCGCCGCGGAGCGCCGCCTCGTCCTTGGCGCGCAAGGCCGCGATCACGTTGACATGCTGATGCTGGCCTTCATAGGTCGGGTGGCCATGCGGGTAGAGCAGGCTGAGCAACGGGCCGGCCTGGATCCACAGTCTCTCGATCATCTCGATCAGATGCGGCATTTCCGATTTGCGATGAACCGCGAAGTGGAAGTCGTAATTGTGCTGAAGCGCGGCCGCGTAATCCTTGGTGCGCTCAGCCTCGATCAGCTTGTGATGGATATCTTCGAGGGTTGTCAGGAACGGCTCGTCGATATGCGGCATCGCCTTGGCGGCGGCATAGGGTTCGAGCACCAGCCGGATGTCGCGAAGCTCCAGATATTCCTTGAGGCTGATCCGCCGCACGCGGATATAGTAACCCGGCTTCATCTCGAGCGCGCCGTCCTTGACGAGTTGGAAGATAGCCTCGCGCACAGGCGTCTCGCTGGTGCCGAGTTGCTGGGCCAGGTCGCGGATCTTCAGCCGGTCGCCGGGATGAAGCCGCGCCGACATCAACTCCTGGCGAAGACGCAGGTAGATCTGCGAAGACAGGCTCGTCGCCTGAATCTCAGGCAGGTTCTGCATTTTCAGCGGACTCGCTTTTGCATCTGGCCGACTGTCCTCATGACCATACAGCACCAGGCATGTCCATATCGCGTCCCCGGCAGCGTTCGAAAATCCGGTTCATAACGAGGCTCATCGCTCCTTGCGGCCACGCTCGTTAGCCGGGCAGCAAACCCGTCCCATAATTGCCGTAACGCTCGCCGACACGCAGCATTTCTTCTTCCGGGAGCAGCACCGGCTCGCCGCCTTGCAGCGCCATCAGGTACTGGCGCGCCAGGGTTTCGAACTTCACCGTGGTCTGGAAGGCAGCTTCCAGCGTCTTGCCGATGGCGATCATGCCGTGATTGGCGAGCAGGCAGGCCGTGCGATCCTTGAGCGCCTCGACCGCCGATGTTCCGAGATCGACCGTGCCAAAGGTGGCGTAGCGGGCGCAGCGCACATCGGCGCCGCCGAAGGCCGCGACCATATAGTGGAACGACGGCAGCGGCTTGCGCAGGCAAGCCAGCGCCACGCAGGCATCGGCATGGGTATGGATCACCGCGTTGGCGGCCCGATAGGCGTCGAGGATCGCGGCATGCATGTGCCATTCGCTCGACGGAATGCCGCCAATCGCACCGCCGTCGGCTTCGACGCGGACAAGCCTGGACGGCGTCAGATTGGCGCTGTTTGCCCCGGTAGGCGTGATCAGCATGCCGCCGGCAATCCGGCAGCTCACATTGCCGCTGTTGCCGTGATTGAAGCCCTCGTCCTGCAGACGCTTCACTGTGTCGACTATCGCCTGGCGCGGTGTGTCTTCGTCCATCGTCGTCAGTGCTCCGGATGCCGCATGGATTCCAGCGTCGGCAGGAACATGTCCACAGGGCCAAGCTTTCCCGATTTGAGGCTGAGGGCGACGATCTCGCCATCTTCCGTTGTCGCTCGCGCAATGCCAGGACCCTGGTAGGCGCCGATCCTCAAGCGATCTATTCCAAGCTGCTCGACCACCGATCCGGACGTCTCGCCGCCCGCGACGAGGAAGCGCCGGACGCCGCGCTTGCGCAGTTCCACGGAGAGCCTGCCAAGAATAGCCTCGGCGAAGGCCGCGGCGCCTTCGCGCCCATGTCTTGCCTGCGCAGCGCCGACCTGCTCCGGGCCGACGGAGGTGGCGAGCGCGATCGGGCCGTCGTCGAGATGTGTGCCCGCCCAGGCGAGCGCCTTCTCGACCGCCGCATCGACGCTTCCGACGGAAGCGATGTCGATGCGATGCACCGGCCTTGCCTGCTCGAACACAGCGAGCTGCTCCAGCGTTCGTTCCGCGCAACTGCCCGCCAGCACGACGCCCGGGCTTTCCACCGCCGGCAGCGGTCGCTTCGGCGGCGCGTGGTCCAGCCAGCCGCGCTCGCGCCAGAGCGCGGGATAGTGGCGCATGACCGGCGCATTGCCGGTCATCAGCGGCCAATCGACGGTGAGCGCCGCGACCGCGGCAAGATCTTCCGCATAGATTGCGTCCATGACGACGTGCCGGATGCCTTGGGCGGCCAGTTGGTCGACATAGGCGCGCCGGGTGGAAGGCTCGGCCCGGACGACATTGTGCGGCAACAGCCCGACGGCGAGTTTCGACTGCCGCTGCAGCACGCGAACGAGATTGGGGTCGGTCATCGGGGTCAGCGGATCGAACCGTTTGGGCGATTCCGAAACGAGCTGCGCGCCGACGAACAGATGGCCTTGGAAGACACTGCGCGCGAGATCGCCGGAACTCGGGCAGAAGCCGGTGTGGGTGGCCCGCGTCAAGGCAAGCAGACTGTCGGCCACCGGACCGATATTGCCATCATCGGTAGAATCGAAGGTGGCGCAATATTTGAAGAACAGCCGTCTCGCGCCGATGTCGAGCAGCCGCTGCGCGGCATCTTCCGATTTCCGCAGGGCCTCGGCGACCGGAACGACGCGGGTCTTTTGCGCGACGACCACAGCGGGCGAGTTGGCGAAATGCTGGACCAAAGCAGGCCTGGTCACGAATCCGCAGTCGACGCCGAGCGCCACCAGCATCGCGGCTGTCTCCATGCCGCCGGTGAGATCGTCGGCAACGATGCCGATGATGGGCTGCATTTTCTCCGCGTCCCCGAACTATTGTACGCGGATGATACATGATATATCGAATGCTGCAAACAAGTCTTGGCGAGTCGGGCGGCACGGCGCCAGACGGGGGCACCCTTCCATGGACCAACATTCGAAGAGCATCGACGGCGCCTTGCGTGCCCGCGCAAAGCGCGTCATCCCCGGCGGCATGTGGGGGCATCAGAATGCACCGCGCTTGCCGGCCGGCTATCCGCAATATTTCTCCCGCGCGCAAGGGTGCCGTACCTGGGACGCGGACGGGCGTGAGTACATCGATTTCCTCTGCGGCTGGGGGCCGATGATCCTGGGCTATGGCGACGCCGACGTCGAGGCGGCGGCCGACAGGCAGCGGGCGCTTGGCGATGCGATGAACGGGCCGAGCGAGCGGCTTGTCGAATTGGCGGAACTGATGGTCGAGACCGTTCCGCATGCCGATTGGGCGATGTTCTCCAAGAACGGAACCGACGCCACGACAGCCTGCCTGACGATCGCGCGCGCGGGCACCGGGCGCCGCAAGATCCTGGTCGCGCGCGGCGCCTATCACGGCGCCATTCCGTGGTGCTCGCCATCGGTCGCAGGCGTTACCGAGGAGGACCGGACGCATCTTGTCTATTACGACTACAACAACATCGAGAGCCTGGAGGCCGCGGCAGAGTTGTGCAGGGGCGATCTCGCCGCGACCCTGGTCTCGGCCTTCAAGCATGACCTTGGCAAGCCGCATGAATTGCCGACCGTGGCGTTCGCGCGAAAGGCACGTGCGCTCGCCGATGATGCCGATGCCGCGCTGATCGTCGACGATGTGCGCGCCGGCTTCCGCCTCGACATGGGCGGCAGCTGGGAACCGGTTGGCGTGCGGCCCGACATGGCCGCCTGGAGCAAGGCGATCGCCAACGGCCATGCGCTGGCCGCTGTCACCGGCAACGATCGGTTCCGCGAAGGAGCGACACGCATCTTCACCACCGGCTCCTTCTGGACCGCCGGCGTGTCGATGGCGGCGGCGATCGCTACGATCCGGAAGCTCGGCGCGGTCGATGCCGTGGCGCATATGCAGGCCATGGGCCAGTGTTTCCGCGACGGTCTAGACGCGCAGGCGAGGAAGCACGGTGTGCCCTTACGGCAAAGCGGGCCGGTGCAAATGCCGGTGCTTTTGTTCGAGAACGATGTGGATCGGAAGCTCGGCGACACGTTCTGCCTGGAAGCGCTCGCCCGTGGCGTCTACCTGCATCCGGCACACACGCTGTTCCTGTCGGTTGCCCACCAGCAGGCCGATATCGATCAGGCGCTGTCGGTGACGGACGAGGCTCTGGCGGCGGTCGCGCGGTTGCTGGCCTGATAAGGGTTACGGCGCGACGAAGCCTTCGTGCCCCTGCAGGAAGCGCAGAAAATCCTCGCCGCCCAGGATGAGGTCCTGCTCCATGGCGGCGCGCGCCTTTTCCGAATTCTTCTCGCGCAGGCCCTCTATCACCGTCTCGTGCTGGGCGGCGCCCACATATTTGTGCTCGCCTTCCTTGAAGAAGACGGTCAGCATCGGCCCCATCGAGACCCACAGGCTCTCGATATGAGCGACCAGCATTTCCATGCCGGACAGCCGATAGACGGTGAAGTGGAAGTCGCGGTTGTAGCGAAATGAAAGTTCCGGATCACTGGCTCGGTCCGCCTTCTCGAACACCTTCTGGATGGCGGTCAGCTTGTCGATGTCATCCTTCGTCGCGTTCTGTGCCGCGAGTCCGGCGGCAAGGCCCTCCAGCGACAGCCTTATGGTGCGGACCTCCATGTAGCGCGCCAGCGTCAGCGCCGGCACGGTGACGAAACGCCCCGAGCGCAGTTCCAGGCCGCGTTCGCTGACCAGCCGCAGGCAGGCTTCGCGGGCAGGGGTGACGCTGGTGCCGAGCTGGTCGGCGAGATCCTGCATCACCAGGCGCTGCCCGGGCCGGAACTGCCCCGCGATCAAGCCTTCGCGAAGGGCGACATAGGCGCGTGCGGAAAGGTTGCCTTGCTCGAGCGGCTGAATGTTCACGGCAAAGGTCTCCTCGGCATTGTTGTTTGGCGTCTTCTGCCGGCAGTGATTCTACAGGATATAACCAATAGACGCTTTTTCCTTCACTGTATTGTCGGCCTGCTAAGCGAGCAGGGATTGCGCGACGCTTTCGACGCCGGGAGCGTCGAGCTTGTAGTGGCGATAAAGGTGGGTCGGCGGCGCGATCAGGCTGTATTCGTCCTTGATGCCATGCCGCACAAGCCGTGCGCCGCCGCCTTCCTCGGCCAGCACTTCGGCGACGGCGCCACCCAGGCCGCCGAGGATATTGTGTTCCTCGACGGTCAGGATGAAGCGCGACTTGCGCGCCGCTGCCATCACCGCCTCGCGGTCGAGCGGCTTAATCGTGTGCATGTCGATGACGCCGACGGAATGCCCCTTGGCGTTCAATGCTTCCATCGCCTGTTTGGCCGAGTGCACCGCCATGCCGCAGGCGATGATGGTGAGATCGTTGCCGATGCCGTGGATCACGGCCTTGCCGAATTCGAATGGCGCATCCTCGGCATAAACGACGGGATCGTGGCCGCGCGAGATGCGGAAATAGATCGGCTGCGGATGGTTGACGGAAGCGCGCAGCGCCGCGGCGAATTGCGGGCCGTCCGCGGTGGAGACGACGGTGAGGTCGGCAATCGAGCGCATGATCGCGATGTCTTCCGTGGCGTGATGCGAGGTGCCGTAGAAACCGAGCGAGATGCCGGTGTGGTGACCGATCAGGCGAACCGGCTGCGCGCAATAGGCGACGTCCATGCGGATCTGCTCGCAGCAAAGCAACGCCAGGAAAGACGCGAAGGTCGCCACATAGGGCATGACGCCGGTCGTCGCCATGCCGGCCGCGGCCGAAACCATGTTCTGCTCGGAAATACCGAATTGCGTAAAGCGCTCGGGAAAGCGCCGGGCAAAGCCGACGAGTCCGTTGGAGTGCTGCAGGTCGGCGGTGCCGGCAACGACCGGATGGCCGGCTTCGGCAAGCTCGATCAGCGTGTTGGCCAAAGTGGCAAGCGAAGGCGCGCGCTTGTTCAACTCGCGGTACTGCCAGCTGTCGGGATGCAAGGCCGCGCTCATTCCGCACCTTCGAGGATCATATCACGGGCACGCGCTTCGTCCTCCGGCGCGAGATAGCCGAGATGCCAGCCGGGTTCGGTTTCCATGTAGTCGATGCCTTTGCCCTTGACCGTTTTGGCGATGACGCAGCAGGGTTTTTCGCGGCCGGTGTCGGCCTTGACCTTGCGCAGCAGGTTGGCGAGCGCGACGATGTCGTGGCCGTTGACCTCATGCACTTCCCAGCCGAAGGCGCGCCACTTCTCATCGAGCGGTTCGACCGTCGCGACGTCGTCGACCTTGCCGTCGAGCTGGTAGCCGTTGCGATCGATGATTGCGACGAGCTTGCCCAGCCGGTGGGTGGTGGCGCTGATGGCGGCCTCCCACACCTGCCCTTCCTGCATCTCGCCGTCGCCGAGCAGGACGAAGACGTTGAAGTCCTTTCCGTGGAAGCGGCCGCCCAGCGCCATGCCGACGCCATTGGACAGGGCATGGCCGATCGAACCGGAGCTGAAGTCGACGCCGGGCACCTTGCGCATGTCGGGGTGATCGCCGAGCGGGTTGCCGAGGCGGGTGTAATCGTCGAGCCAGGAGCGGTCGAAGAAGTCGAGATCGGCGAGGATCGGAAACTGGCCGACCGCCGCATGACCCTTGCCCATCAGGAAACGATCGCGTTCCGCCCAGCCCGGCTCGCCGCGGCGCAGCCGCATCGTGTCGTAGTAGAGCGTCGAGAAGATCTCGGCGCAGGAGAAGACCGACGAGTAGTGGCCGACCTTGGCGATCGAAATCAGCCTGATCGTCTCCAGCCGCACGAAGCGCGCGCGCTCGCGCAAGCTGGCAGCCTGTTCGTCCGATATCCCGTCACCGCCGCCGTTGCTCGGCCATCGGCTCTCGCCTGAAGACGCCATGCTCGATCTCCTCCGTTTCCAGTATCTGACCCTCGACAACTTATAAGTTATAAGATATCTGGTTGAGCCGCAAGAACAATCATCCGCTCTTAGGGAACAGGAAATGCTGCACAATTCGGCTCGGGCAATCGACATGAGCCTGCATCTGCATTCGCAGACGGACCCGCGGCGGCACGAGCAGGATGGGCCGCTGATCATCTCGGGCGGCGACGGCGTCTATGTCCGCGATGATGCCGGAAACCGCTATATCGAAGGCATGGCCGGCCTGTGGACGGCATCGCTCGGCTTCAACGATCAGAGATTGGCCGCCGCTGCGGCTGCTCAATTCGCCAAGCTCGCCAACTACCATACGTTCAACCATCGTTCGAACGAGCCCTGCATCGATCTGGTCGAGCAGCTCGCGGCGGTCTCGCCAATTCCGGACTGCAGGATATTCCTGGCCAATTCGGGCTCCGAAGCCAACGATTCCATGGTCAAGCTAGCCTGGTACTATCAGGCGGCGCGCGGCAAGCCTGAGAAGCGGCGCATCATCAGCCGCAACGGCGCCTTCCATGGCAGTACGGTGATGGGCGCTGTGCTGAGCGGCCTGCCGCATATGCACCGCTCGTTCGGCATGAACACCGACGACGTCCTCTTTGCCGGCAAGCCGCATTTCTACCGCGAGGCGCGGGATGGGGAGAGCGAGGAGGCGTTCGCCGACCGGCTGATCGCCGAACTGGAGGCGATGATCTTGGCGGCCGGCCCCGAGACGATCGCGGCGATGATCGCCGAGCCGGTGATGGGGGCGGGCGGTGTCGTCGTGCCGCCGCAAGGTTACTTCCCCAAGCTGCGCAAGCTGCTTGACGAGCACGACATCCTGCTTCTGGCCGACGAAGTGGTCTGCGGCTTCGGCCGTACGGGCAATTGGTTCGGCAGCCAGACTTTCGGTTTCAAGCCCGACATGTTCTCGGTCGCCAAGGGTCTGTCCTCGGGCTATCTGCCGATCGCGGCGGTGGTCGTGTCGGACGCGACCTACCAGGCGATCGCGGACGAAGGGCACCGGAACGGCGTCTTTGCGCACGGCTTCACCTATTCAGGCCATCCCGTCGCCTCGGCCGTCGCCGCCGAAGCGTTGCGCATCTATCACGAGATCGATGTCGTTGGCCGTGCCAGGACGCTGGGCGCGCAGATGTTGGAAGCGCTTCGCAACGCGCTTGCCGACCATCCGATGGTCGGCGAGATCCGCGGTGTCGGCCTGCTGGCCGGCATTGAGCTGGTCGCCGACCGGCGCACCAAACAGGGTTTTCCGGCCGAGGCCAGGGTTGGCGCGCAGGTTGAACGCGCTTGCCGGCAACGCGGCATCATCCTGCGCAACATGGGCGGCGTGTTGGCGCTCTGCCCGCCTTACATCATCGAGCCGGACCAGATCGACGAACTCGTCCGCGCGCTTTTTCTCGCTATCGAAGACACCAGGGAGAGCCTCTCGCTCTGAGGCTTGGCTGCCATGACAATCACCATCAGACAGGACAAAAGCATGTACCCAGAAGTCGAGCTTTTCATCGACGGCAAGTGGGGACCGGCGGCTGGCGGCAAGACGCTCGAGGTTCGCAATCCCGCCACTGACGAAGTCATCGGCTCGGTTGCGGTGGCTGGCGCCGCCGATCTCGATCGGGCGCTCGCAGCAGCCGAACGCGGCTTCAAGGTCTGGCGCAAGGTCTCGGCCTTCGAGCGCGGCAAGGTGATCCGAGAAGCCGCACGGCTGATGCGCGAGCGTGCCGGCAGGATCGCCGGCCTGCTCTGCCTCGAACAGGGCAAGCCGCTGAGCGAGGCGACGATCGAAGTTCTTGCCTCGGCCGATATCCTCGACTGGTTCGCGGAGGAGGGGCGTCGCACCTATGGGCGCATCGTGCCGGCGAGAGCCAGCAACGTCCATCAATTGGTCGTGCGCGAGCCGGTCGGGCCGGTCGCGGCGTTCACGCCGTGGAACTTCCCGGTGTCGCAGACGATCCGCAAGATCGGCGCCGCGCTCGCCACCGGATGCTCCATCATCGTCAAGCCACCGGAAGAAACGCCGGCTTCGCCCGCCTGCCTCGCCGACGCCTTCAAGGATGCCGGGCTTCCCGACGGCGTGCTTAATCTCGTCTATGGCAACCCGCCGGAGATTTCGAGCTACCTGATCCCGCATCCAGTGATCCGGAAGGTGTCCTTCACAGGCTCCGTCCCCGTCGGCAAGCAACTCGCGGCGCTCGCCGGCCAGCATATGAAGCGCGTAACAATGGAACTCGGCGGGCATGCGCCGGCGATCGTCTTCGACGACGCCGACCTCGACAACGCGGCGGCCCTGCTGGCGGCTGCCAAGTTCCGCAATGGCGGCCAGGTGTGCGTCTCGCCGACGCGTTTCCTGGTCCAGGACAAATCCTACGCGCCGTTCGTCGACAAGCTCGTCGGCCATGCGCGCGCCATCAAGGTCGGCGACGGGCTGACCGACGGCACCCGCATGGGGCCATTGGTCAATGAACGGCGGCTGCAAGCCGTCGAGGCGATGATTTCCGAAGCGGTGGCCGAGGGCGCCAAGCTCGAGACCGGCGGCAAGCGCATCGGCAACAAGGGCGCTTTCTTCGAGCCAACCGTGCTCAGCGACCTGCGCCCCGGCATGCGCATCATGAACGAGGAGCCATTCGGTCCGGTGGCGCTGGCGATGCCGTTCGCGACGTTCGACGAGGCGGTGGCCGAGGCAAACCGGCTGCCCTACGGGCTCGCGGCTTACGCCTTCACCCGTTCGCTGAAGACGGCGACCGAGCTTGGCGCGGAGATCGAGACCGGCATGCTGACGACGAACCATCTCGGCCTGGCGCTGCCGGAAGTACCCTTCGGCGGCGTGAAGGACAGCGGCTACGGTTCCGAAGGCGGCTCGGAAGCGCTGGAGGCTTATCTCGTCACCAAGTTCATCAGCCAGGCGGGATTCTAGTGGCTCCCGCCAGTGCGTGGGCTAGGCGAACATCTCGTTATGTTGTTCGAGCTGCAGGCGGGTGCGACGGATGTGGCCGTAGAGAATGAGGCCGGCCTGTTCGCCGTCGCGACGCTTGAGCGCCTCTAGGATCAGTCGATGCTCGTGATGCACCGCCGCCATGCCGGCCTTGCCGACCGATGCGGCGAAAGCGCGGCGGTATTGCTGGGTGGTGTTCCAGAATTTGTGGATCATCTGGGCGAGCTGAGGCATCCGCGCGCCCTCATAGCTCAGGAGATGAAACTCGCGGTCGAGCTGCAGGAACTCGTCGATGCCGTCAGCGGCCTCGATGCGCGAGACGAGGTCTTCCAGGCGCGCAAGCGTTTCGGGCGAAAGGTTGGCGCTGCTTTCGGACAGCGCCAGCGGCTCCAGCCGCTCGCGGATCTTGTAGATCTCGATGCATTCGGCGCGGTCGAGCTTGGAAATCCAGGCGCCGCTGTTGGGCACGAGGATGACCAGCCCCTCGCTTTCCAACTGCCTCAGCGCCTCGCCCACCGGAATGCGGCTGATACCGTACTCTTCGGCGAGCTCCTCCTGGCGGACGCGGCTGCCCGGCCGCAGCCGCCCCGACAGGATGGCGTCGCGCAGCGCGTCGGTGACGCGGCCGCTGGCCAGGGCGGCGCCGTTGCCCTCGATTCCGCCGCTTGTGCGTCTGCCGGCCATGATCTCAATTCCCGCATCGTGTCGATCCCGAAGATGTTAGTGCATCGGCGAGCGGGTGGGAATCGGCACGAACCAACCACTCACAGATGAGGGCTGGCGGGATGCCAGAGCCGGCGGTCCGTCTCGCGCTCATAGGCCTTGCCCTTGGGGAAGGAGACCAGCTCGAGCTGCATGCCCCAGGGGCTCAGGAAATAGACCCAGCTCTGACCGGCGCTCGGCCCCTCGATGCGCACCGTCGGCTCGCCGAGCACACGCACGCCATGCGATCTGAGATAGGCCACAGCCTCGCCGATATCGTCGACATAGAAGGCGAGGTGGTGTCCGCCGACGTCACTGTTGCGGGGCTGGGCGCCGTTCCGGCCGGGGGCGGAATATTCGAAGATCTCGAAGTTGGAGCCGTGACGGCAGCGCAGGAATTTGAGCCGCTTCATCACCGTCTGGGGGTGGACGTTGAGATGGGTTTCCATCCAGTCGCCGTCGGACTGGAAAGGCCCGAGCTCGTAGAACGGCTCGCAGCCGATCACCTCGACGAAGAAACGGACGGCTTCGTCGAGATCGGGCACGGTGAAACCGATATGCTCGGTGCCGCGCAGTCCGGGCAGGCCTTTCATGGTATCCGTCGCTTCCATGCTCATGATCGGTACGATGTCTCGCGATTCCTGCAGAAACGTATCCAATTGATGGTCGTTGGCAAGAGAAATAGCCGTACTGGCCGAATAAATCGAAGTCATTGTATCCAATACTAGCGCCGTTTTGGAGGAGGTTTGCATGCACGACAGGACAGAATACGATCCCGCATTGGGCATAGCCTTCGTCAACGGAAGCTACGTGCCGCTCGCCGAGGCCACGATCCCGATCACCGACCGGGGTTTCGTCCGGTCCGATTCGACCTATGACGTCACCCATGTCTGGAAGGGCCGCTTCTTCAGGCTCGACGATCATCTCGAGCGCTTCCTGGCTTCCATGCGCGGCCTGCGCATGAGCCTGCCGCTGTCCAAGGCGGAAATGGCCGATATCCTCGTCGAATGCGTGCGCCGCAGCGGACTTCGCGACGCCTATGTGCAGATGACCTGCACACGCGGCGTGCCGCCGGCAGGCACGCGCGATCCGCGGCTTTGCCAGAACCGGTTCTATGCCTTCGCGCAGCCTTTCGTCTGGATCGCCAATGACGAGCAGCGCCGCGACGGGCTGAAGATGGTGGTGAGCTCGGTGCAGCGCATCCCGCCCGAATCGCTCGATCCGCGCATCAAGAATTTCCACTGGCTCGATCTCACCATGGGCATCTTCGAGGCCTACGACAAGGACGCCGTCGTCGCCGTGCTCAACGATGGCAAGGGCAATGTCACCGAAGGCGCGGGCTTCAATGTCTTTTCGGTGAAGGGCAACGTCATCGCGACGCCGGACCGCGGCGTCTTCGAGGGCATGACGCGCCGCACGGTGATCGAGATGGCCGGCGAAGCAGGCGTGACCTGCGAGGTGCGGCCGCTGCCGATCGAGGAACTGCGCGACGCCGACGAGATCTTCATCTCCAGCTCCGCCGGCGGCATCATGCCGGTGACGGTGCTTGACGGCCGCATCTACGGCAACGGCAAGCCCGGACCGATCACCAACCGCATCCACGATCTTTACTGGGCAGCACACAGGGCGGGTCCGCTCTGCACGCCGGTCAGTTACGAGACGGCCGCATGAGCGCGCAAGCACAACGTGTCTTCCTGGTGACCGGCGGCACGCGCGGTATCGGCGCGGCCTGCGTCGAGCGGCTGGCGGCGGATGGCGCGCGGGTCGTCTTCACCGGGCGCGACCGGGCCGCCGCCGATGATGTGATCGCCGCGGTTCCCGGCGCCGTCTTCGCCGCCGGCGACGCGACCAGCGAGGCCGACTGCAAGCGCGCGGTCGACGTCGCGCTGGAACTCGGTAGGGGGTGCATCGCCGGCCTGGTCAACAATGCCGGCGCCGGCGGGCGCGGCGCCTTCGACCAGACGACGCTCGACGATTGGAACAGGACGATGACGGCCAACGCGACCTCGGCATATCTGTTCACGCGTCATGCGCTCGCGGGTCTGCGGGCCGCTCGCGGCGCCGTGGTGACGATCTCGTCGGTGGCCGGCCTGGTCGGCGAGGAGGGGCTTGCGATCTACACCGCCTCCAAGGCAGCGCTGATCGGCCTGACACAAGCGCTGGCGCTCGAATACGGCTCGGAGGTGCGCTTCAACGCTGTCTGCCCGGGTCAGATCGCAACGCAGATGATGGCAAAGACGCTGGCCATTCCGGGCCGGCGCGAGAAGCTGGAAAAGCGCATTCCCGCGGCGCGCCTCGGCGCACCGGAAGATGTCGCGGAGGCGGTCGGCTGGCTGCTGTCTCCCGCGGCGGGCTTCGTCAACGGTGCGGTGCTCAGCGTCGACGGTGGCGAGACCGCCGGCTTCATGACGCCGCGCGACGATCCGAAGGCCTGACTTTCAGCCAAGCGGCCGACCTTGGTCGGCCATCACCTGGCGCAAGCCGCGCTCGATGTCGGCGGGGCGTGCGCAAGCGGCGCCCTCGAGCACCTTGGAAATGCTCGGCGAGGCCTCGCCGCCATGGACACGCTGGATCGGCTGGTCAAGCCAGTCGAAGCAGCGGTTCTGGATCTCGGCGGCGAGCAGGCCGCCATAAGACGTGCCGCGCGCGCCTTGCTCGACCACCAGCACATTGCCGGTCTTGCGGATCGAAGCTTCGATGGTCTGCCAGTCCAGCCCGGCGCGATCGAGCGAGCGCAGGTCGATGACCTCGGCGTCGACGCCGAGACGTTCGACCGCTTCAAGCACTGGCCGCACCGTGGCGAGGTAGGTGAGGATCGTCATGGCCGTGCCCTGGCGCACCACCTTGGCCTTGCCGAGAGGGATGAAGTAATCGAGGTCGTCGATCGGCGCCGGTCCGGTCGAATTGTAGAGATCGACATGCTCGATGACGAGCACCGGGTCCTTGCAGCGCAGCGCGCTGTTCATCAGACCGACATAGTCGAAGGGCGTCGATGGGGCGACGATGCGCCAGCCGGGCGAGGTGGCGAAGATGCCGGCCGGATCCATGGAGTGCTGCGAACCGTAGCCGGTGCCCATGGCGACCTTGGTGCGCAGCACCAGCGGCACGTCGATATCGCCGCCGAACATGTGGCGCGCCTTGCCGATCTGGTTGAAGATCTGGTCGGCGGCCACCCACATGAAGTCCGGATACATGAACTCGACAACCGGAATATAGCGGCCATCCATGGCGATGCCGCCGCCGAGCCCGGTAAAGGCGGCTTCGCTGATCGGCGTGCCGAGCACCCGGTCCGGGAAAGCGGCGGCAAGACCGCGCGTCGCGCCGTTCGTACCGCCCTTCAGCCGATGCACATCCTCGCCCATGATCACGATCCGGTCGTCCGTCGCCATGCGCCGCTGCATGACATTGGCGACGGCGTCGATGAATTTGGCGTTGCCGTCGATCGCGCCGCCGAAGGTTTCCAATTCCTCGGTGCGCGTCCTCGCGAATTCCGAGAGGTCGCCGCGTATGCCGTGGTCGCGGAAACCTTCGTCCGGCCAGAGCGCGGGCTTGATGCGGTTCTTGCCGTCCACCTGCTCGACGAGTTCGGCGCCGACATCGGCCATCAGCGCAAGCGCGCGTTCGCGCAGAGCGGCAACGCCCGAGCTGCCGATGATCTGACGCTGTTCCATTTCGCTCGCCAGCCGGTCGAGCGGGTCGCGCGCCCGCCAGGCCGCTTCCTCCGCCTTGTCGCGATAGCCGAAGGCGCTGCCGGGCAGAGGGCCGTTCTGATGGAAGTAGCGATAGACGTCAGCCTCGACGATGGTCGGCCCGCCGCCGTTGCGCATCAGCTCCATGGCTTCCTTCGTCGCAAGATAGACGGCGAGGGGATCCATACCGTCGACTTTCCAGGCGGGAATGGCGAAGGCCGATCCGCGTGCCGACAGGCGCGGCTCGGCGGTCGCTTCCTCGACACGGGTCGAGACGGCATAGCGGTTGTTCTCGATGAAGAAGCAGAGCGGCAGCTTCCAGGCGGCGGCAATGTTCATCGTCTCCAGCACCGAGCCGATATTGACCGCGCCGTCGCCGAAATAGGCAAAGGCGACGTCGCCTTTGCCTGCCCGCTTGTGCGCCCAGGCGGCACCGGCCGCCAGCGGCACGCCGCCTCCGACGATCGCGTTGGTGCCGAGATTGCCGGCCTCGGCCCAGCGCAGATGCATCGAGCCGCCGCGTCCCCGGCAAAAGCCTTGCGCCAGGCCGAGGATCTCGGCGAGCGACCTCTGGGCCAGACCGCGGATTTCCGATGAAAACTCCGCTGCGGGCAAGAGGCCGTCGGGCGCGATATAACGGATCGACTTGGCGAGAAACTGGTGATGCGCGCGATGGGATCCATTGATCTGATCGCCAGCGCGCATCAACGCGGCCGAGCCGACGGCGCCGCCTTCCTGGCCGACCGCGGAATGGGCCGGACCGTGCACCAGGCCCTGGCCCGCAAGCTCCAGCACTTTCTCCTCGAAGGCGCGGATCAGATGGGCCGAAACAAGCATCGATTCCAGCGCGGCCGGATCGGCGTCGTCCCAGTCGGGCGCGTGTCGTGCGCAGTTCGCGCCAGGGGGCTGATGGGGCCAATGTTGCGTAGTCGGGCATCAGGACTTCCTGGCGGGCTCGTGGCTGGGTTGAGAAGCGTATTGGATACGATAGAGACGTTTATTGCCTTTTGAAAGGCGAAAATTGCCAAAATAGGTTTGCCATTGGATACAATGAATATGTCAGCTTTCGTCGCGGTAGGCGCGGGTACCGACCGGCCTTGAATGCTGCGCGTCGGCGCCGTCAGTCCGCCTCAGGCGCGAGAATGCGTGTCACATGTTCGGCAATCGCCAGGCTAGAGGTCAGGCCGGGGCTTTCGATGCCGAACAGATTGACCAGCCCGGAGCTCTCATGGGTCGTGGCATCCTGGATGACGAAGTCGCTGTTTTCTTCACCGGGGCCGGAGAGTTTCGGCCGAATGCCGCTATAGGCCGGCTGCAGGCTGTCGTCGGCCAGATCCGGCCAGTATTTGCGGATCGCATCGTAGAAGCGTTTGCCGCGCGCCGGATCGACGCGGTAGTCGAGCGTGTCCGTCCATTCGACGTCGGGCCCGAACCGAGCCGTGCCGCCGAGATCAAGTGTCAGGTGGACGCCAAGCCCGCCCGGTTCAGGCACCGGGTAGACCAGCCGCGAGAAGGGCGCCCGGCCCACCACCGAGAAGTAATTGCCCTTGGCGTAGCGAAGCGTCGGCAAAAACCGCCGGTCGAAGCCTTCGAGCGAGCCCGCCAGCGCAACGGCGCCGAGGCCGGCCGCGTTGACGAAGCGCGACGTCGCGATCTCGAAACCCTCGCCGCTTGCCGTGTCCATCGTCTGGAGCACGATGCGGCCGGCATCGATGCGGCCCGAAACGATGCGCGTGTTGAGCGACAACATGGCGCCGCTTTCCTCGGCGTCGCCGAGCAAGGCGAGCATGAGCGCGTGGCTGTCGATGATGCCGGTGGAGGGCGATAACATGGCTTTCGTGCAATGAAGCGCCGGCTCCAGGGCCTGCGCTTCAGCCGCGGTAACGAAGCGCAAATCTTCCACGCCGCAGGCTGCGGCGCTGGCGCGGATCGCGGCAAGCACGGGTTCCTGGGCCTCGTCGGTTGCGACGATCAGCTTGCCGGAGCGCCGATGCGGGATAGCGCGTTCCGCGCAGTAGCGGTAGAGCATGTCGCGGCCGGCGACGCAGAGCCGGGCCTTCAGCGATCCTTGCGGATAGTAGATGCCGGCATGGATCACTTCCGAATTGCGCGAGCTCGTCTCGGTGCCGATGGCATCCGCCGCCTCGACGATGAGCGTGTCCAGGCCGCGCGCGGCCATCTTGCGCGCAATCGCCAGACCGACGACGCCGGCACCGGCGACGATGCAGTCGATCTGTTCCATTCTCAGCCCGCCTTGGCCGTGTCGGCGGCGCGCCTGCTGAACAGCCGTTCGAGAATCACGTTTCCGCCCTCGGTGATGTCGGCGATGATCGCACGTTCGGCGGCATCGGCATCTTTCCTTTCGACCGCGGCGAGCACTGCGTGGTGATTGTCGATCATGGTCCTGCCGCCTTCATGATAGGATTCCGCAATCAGGGGACCCATCTGCAGCCACAGCCGGTTCAGGATGCCGCGTAGCACAACCATGTCGCCGATGTCGGCAAGCGCGAAATGGAAGGTCTGGTTGAGCTCCAGCGCTTCCGTCCAATTCCTCTCGGTAATGGCGCTTTCGTTGCGGGCAATCAGATCGCGCAGCCGCTCGACATCCCTGGCCGTCGCCTTGAGCGCGGCCTCGCGCGCGGCGAGGCCTTCGAGCTTCAGCCTGATCTGGCGGATCTCCCGATAGCGTTCCAGCGTGATGATGGGCACGCGCACCTCGCGCGCCGATTTCTGCACCAGCGCCTCGTCCTGGATAAGGCGCAGGATCGCATCCCGCACCGGCGTGACGCTGGTTCCGAGCGACTGGGCGAGGTCGCGGATGGTCAGCCTGGCATCCGGCGCGAAGCGTCCCTTGACCAGCGCCTCGGCGACGCGCGCATAGACGGTCTCGCCGAGATTTTCACGCTCGAGCGTTTCGAAGCTGAAGCTCGCCATGCCGTTCCCGTCCCGTTTTTGGCTGCCGGCCCAAAAGGGCTTGACAGTATATCTTATAAGAAACATGATGCATCAAACAGCATAAAGCAAGAGGGAACTGCGACCCTTGGACGAGGGGAAGGCAGGGCAATTCCCGCTTGGACGCCTGCAGACAGGAGCCGTGATGGACGCCAGACCGAATTCCCCCGAAGCCCGCGACATCCGCTATCACCTGCATGGCTATACCAATGCCCGCAAGCATCAAGAGACGGGTCCGCTGGTCATCGAAAAGGGCGATGGCATCTATGTCGAGGACATTGCAGGCAATCGCTACATCGAGGCGATGGCGGGCTTGTGGAGCGTCGCCGTCGGCTTCTCGGAAAAGCGTCTGGTGGACGCTGCGACAAGGCAGATGTCGAAGCTGCCCTTCTATCACGACTTCGGCTCGAAGGCGCATTCGCCGCTGATCGACCTGGCCGAGCAGCTGGTGCAGATGGCGCCGGTGCCGATGAGCAAGGCCTATTTCACCAATTCCGGTTCCGAGGCCAACGATACCGCGATCAAAATGATCTGGTACCGGTCGAACGCGCTCGGCCAGCCGGCGCGCAAGAAGATCATCAGCCGCAAGCGCGGCTATCATGGCGTCACCATCGCCTCGGCGAGCCTGACCGGGCTGCCCAACAATCATCTCTCCTTCGACCTGCCGATCGCCAATATCCTGCATACGTCGACGCCGCATCATTGGCGCGACGCCCAGCCCGGCGAGAGCGAAGAGCAGTTCTCCGCGCGGCTCGCCGACGACCTGGAAAGACTCATCCTTGCCGAGGGGCCTGAAACGATCGCCGCCTTCATCGGCGAGCCGATCATGGGCGCCGGCGGGGTCGTCGTTCCGCCCGCCGGCTATTGGGAAAAGATCCAGGCGGTGCTGTCGAAATACGACATCCTGCTGGTGGCCGACGAGGTCATCTGCGGCTTCGGCCGCACCGGCGAGATGTTCGGTTCGCAGACCTTCGGCATCAAGCCCGACATCATGGTGCTGTCGAAGCAGATTTCCTCCTCCTACCTGCCGATCTCGGCGCTCATCATCAACGACAAAGTGTTCGAGCCGATCGCCGACGAGAGCGACCGCATCGGCACCTTCGGCCACGGCTTCACCGGCGGCGGTCATCCGGTCGCCGCGGCCGTCGCGCTGGAGAACATCAAGCTGATCGAGGAGCGCGACCTCGTCGGCAATGCGCGCAAGGTCGGCGCGCATCTGCAGGCAAGGCTCAACAAGCTCGCCTCGCATCCACTGGTGGGCGAGGTGCGCGGCGTCGGTCTCATCGCCGCGGTCGAGCTCGTCGCCGACAAGGCAAGCAAAGCGCCGTGGGGCAAGCCGGCGGCGCTCGGCGCGCTGGTCAACGGCTTTCTGCAGCAGAACGGCGTCATCTCGCGCAATATGGGCGACGCGATCGCCTTCTGTCCGCCGCTGATCATCACCGAGGCGCAGGTCGACGCTTTGGTCGATGCATTCGAGCGATCGCTCGACGCCGCCCTGCCGCAGGTTCATCCGCGGGTCTAAGCCAGCCTATGGCAGTCGAAACGCCCTGTCGGGTGACGGTCTATCGCGCATTGACACATAAGATATAAGATGTAAGTTGTGAATTACGCGGTTGAATGGGCTGAATGGATACATTTGCACGAAATTCAGCGTTTGAAATTTGAAATGCCAAACGAAGAAGTGGCAGATTGGATACAAAAATGATCGGGCTAAACCGGTCGATCGGGTCAACAACTCCAGGCCCTCCAAGGGCAGCTGTTCAAATGGGAGACTGATATGAGTGGATTGAAGAAGTCACTGGCTTTTGCGCTGTCGGCGACGGTGCTGTCGGCCGGAATGGCGCATGCCGCCGACTGGTGGCCGTTCAAGATCGCCTCGGCGAAGGATGGCGACCTCAAGAACGTGGGAGAGATCGAATACAAGCCGCTCGACAAGGCAGAGAAGCCCTGGAAGCTCTGCGTGCTCTTTCCGCATCTGCAGGACAGCTACTGGGTGTCGGTGGACTACGGCATTGTCGAGGAGGCCAAGCGCCTGGGCGTCAAGGTGACGGTGCTGCAGGCGGGTGGATACACCGCGCTGCCGAAGCAGATCTCGCAATATGACGACTGCGTCGCGGCGGGCGCCGACGCCATCCTGATCTCGGCGATCTCGGAAGCCGGCGTGGCAGCCAAGATCAACGAGGGCATGGGCAAGGGCATCGTCAACATCGCCGTCGCCAACCCGATCCTCGAGACGCCGATCACCGCCCGCATCACGCCCGATTTCTACCAGAAGGGCTTTCAGACCGGCGAGTATGTGAAGAAGTTCCTCGGCGACAAGCAGGGCACCGCCGTGGCGTTCCCGGGCCCGCAGGGCAGCGGCTGGGCCGAAACCTACATGAACGGCTTCCGCGACAGCACCAAGACCGGCAACATCAAGCTGGTCGGCGAAATGTTCGGCGAGGCCAGCGTGCCGGCGCAGCTCAAGCTGGTCGAGGATGCGCTGCAGACCCATCCGGACGTCAACGTCATCTGGGGCGGCGCGCCGACGGCGGAAGCCGCGATCGGCGCCGTCGCCGACGCCGGCCTGAGCAACGTGACGATCATGTCCTCCTACGAGAACCAGACCATGCTGAAGGCCGTCAAGGACGGCTCGGTGCTGGGCTTCGCCACCGAGTATCCGGTCATCATGGGACGCATCGGCGTCGACCTCGCGGTTCGCGCGCTGGAAAAGAAGGATCACGAGAAGGTCCTGCTGGTTGCCCCCGGCATCGTTACCAAGGACAATGTCGACAAGATCGACACGACCCAGATCTTCGCGCCGGACAACTGGCGCCCCGAGTTCTCGGTCGAATAGCGTAGCCGCTTACGCGGCCCGCACATCGCGGTTGGATCGCGATCCTCCCGGCCTGGCCGCTTCGTCGGAAGCGGTCAGGCGACTTAGCTCGCCAGCCTTGGGTTTTTGGATGCTGGAAGTTACAGGGTTCACCAAGAGATTCCGCGGCATCGCCGCGCTCGACAATGTCGACTTCTCCCTCAATGAGGGCGAGGTCCACGCGCTGCTTGGCGAAAACGGCGCCGGCAAGTCGACGCTCATCAATCTCATCGCCGGCACCTTCCCGTGGGCGGAAGGCGTCTACCGCATCAATGGCCGCACCATCACGAGCCTGACGCCGCAGGTGGCGCAGGAGATCGGCATCGCCGCCGTTTTCCAGGAATTCAGCCTGGTGCCCGACCTCACAGTGGTCGAGAACATCTTCCTCGGCCGCGAGCAGTCGTCCGGCCTGTTCCTCAAGCGCAAGCAGATGCGGCAGGCGGCGGCGGAGCTGCTGGACAGTCTCGGCTTCCATCTGCCGCTCGACGAGAAGGTCGCCTTCCTGTCGCGCGCGCAAAAACAGATGGTCGAGATCGCCAAGGCGTTGCGCATGCGGCCGAAGGTGCTGATCCTCGACGAGCCCACGGCCTCGCTCACCGACGGCGAGGCGGAAAAGCTCTTCAATGCCGTAGCGCTGCTGAAAGCGCGCGGCGTCGGCATCATCTATGTCTCGCATCGCATGAGCGAGATCCGTAATCTCTCCGACCGCGTCACCGTGCTGCGCGGCGGCAAGAAGATCGGCACCGTCGTGACCGCCGAGATTTCGGACGAGGGGCTGATCGAGATGATGGTCGGTCGTCCTGTCGAACAGCTGTTTCCGAAGATCGAGCACAAGCCCGGGGCAGTCAGGCTCGAGGTACGAGATATCACGACGGAAAAGCACTCGGTCATTGGCGCGTCCTTCACGGCGCGCGCGGGCGAGGTGGTCGGTCTCGCCGGTCTCGTCGGCTGCGGGCGCAGCGAGCTCTGTCGCGCCGTCTTCGGCCTGGAGGCCATCGAGGCGGGGGCGATCATGCTGGGCGACAAGGCGGTCGAGCGGCCGACGCCCACGTCGATGCTCGCCGCCAATGTCTGCTATTTCCCGGCCGACCGCGGCTCGGAGGGTCTGGCGCTGGCGCGCTCGGCGCGCGAGAACGCAACCATGAGCTCGCTCGACCTGCCGGAACTGTCGTCCGGGCCGGTGCTGAAATTCTGGCGCGAGAACGAGACGATCAAGACGCCGCTCGCCAATCTTGCGCTCAGACCCATGGCGCCCGAGCGCAAGGCGTCCGCCTTCTCCGGCGGCAACCAGCAGAAGCTGATGCTGGCGCGCGGGCTGATGAAACCGTTCGACGTCTACCTGTTCGACGAGCCGACCGTCGGCATCGACGTCGGCGCCAAGGCCGATGTCTACAACCTCATCAAATCGCTGGTCGAGGCCGGCGCCTCGGTGGTGGTCTCGACATCCGAATTGCCGGAGCTGATCAATCTCGCCTCGCGTGTCTATGTCATGCATGAAGGCAAGGTGGTCGCCGAGCTTGCCCAGCACGAGCTCAGCGAAGCTCAGGTCCTGTCCCACTATTTCGGAGGGCGCGCATGAGCTCGGAAACGGCGACCATCACCGTTGCCAACGCGCCATCGCATCGCGCGAGCCGGCTCGACCGCTTCCTCATGCAGGGCGGCATCGTCATCACCTTCCTGATCGTGGCGGTGGTCGCGACCGCGCTGATCGAGCCGCGCTTCCTCAACCGGCTCAACCTGCTCAACGTCATGCGCAATTTCGCGCTGCTGCTCATTCCGTCGCTGGCGCAGATGCTGGTGATGACGGCCGGCGGCTTCGACCTTTCCGTCGGCGCGGTGGTGGCGGCGACCTCCGTGGTGACGGCTGCCGTGATGCTCGTCGGCAGCGGCTATTTCCCAGGCATGGAGCTGGTCGTCATCCTTGCCTCGCTGGTCATCGCGCTCGGTGCCGGCGCGCTTGTCGGGCTGGTCAATGCCGGGCTTGTGGCGACCTTCTCGCTCTCACCCTTCATGGTGACGCTGGCGATGATGTCGGTGCTGATGGGCATCGCGCTCTATTTCACGCAAGGCATCCCGATCTATGGCGTGGCCGACTCCTTCATCGCCAATGTCGGACGCGGCCAGTTCCTGGGCCTGCCGATCGTGCTCTGGGTCGGGTTGGCGGTGCTTGCCGCCTGCATCGTCATGCAGCGCTTCACCGCGCTCGGCCGCCATATCTATGCGGTCGGCAGCGACCAGCGCTCGGCGCGCTTGTCGGGTGTCGCCACCGGCCGCACGCTGATGGCGGCCTATATGCTTGCCGGCCTGCTCGCCGCGCTCACCGGCTTCCTGATGACGTCGCGGCTCGGCTCCGGCCAGTCGACGATCGGCGGAACCCTGGCGCTCGAAACCATTGCCGCCGCCGTCATCGGCGGCGTCTCGCTGCGCGGCGGCGTCGGCCGCGCAGAACTGGTGGCGCTCGCAGCGCTGTTCCTGTCGGTCATCGCCAACGCGATGAACCTGGTGCAAGTCGACAGCAAGTACCAGACGCTGGTGCTCGGCGCCGTCTTGATCATAGCCTTGGCCATCGAACGGCTTCTGCTGAGGAAGCGGCAGTCATGAGCATGGAGGCCAAGACACAACCGATGGCACAGAGCTCCGGCCTTTCGCTGAAAGAGATCTTGCGCGCGGCGCGCCTGCCGATCGCCATTGTCGTTGTCCTCATCCTGTTTGGCCTGGTCGAGCCGCGTGTTCTGTCCCTCGGCAATTTCCGCAACATCGCGCTGCAGGCGAGCTATCTTGCGATCTTCGCCATGGCGCAGACTATGGTGCTTCTGACGCGCGGCTTCGATCTTTCGCTCGGCCACACCGTCTCGCTGGTCAGCGTCGCCGCCTCGATGGCGATGGTGGCAATGGGCGGCGGCGATGTCTCGATCCTCTACGGCGTCGGCGCCGCGGTGCTGATCGCCGGTGCGATCGGCCTCGCCAACGGCGTGCTGATAGCCGGCATCGGCATCAACCCGCTGGTGACGACGCTCGGCATGGCCAACATGGTGCTGGCCTTCGCCTCGACGATCAGCGGCGGCTTCCCCGTCACCGGCCTGCCGAAGAGCCTCACCGCCGAATTCGCGCAGGGATCGCTGCTCTCGATTCCGATGCCGATCTGGATTGCCGCCCTGGTGTTCGTGCTCTTGTTCCTCGTGCTCAAGGCGACGCGCTTCGGCCGCAGCCTCTACATCATCGGCGCCAATCCAAGGGCGGCGGTCGCGGCGGGCATTCGCACCGTGCCGGTGCTGGTGCTGGCCTACACGCTGTGTGCGCTGCTTGCCGCGCTCGGCGCGCTTCTGCTCACCGCGCGCACCGGCTCGGGTGAGCCCAATCTCGGCGGCAATCTCACCTTGGAGGCGATCGCGGCCGCCGTGGTCGGCGGCGTGCGCCTCTCCGGCGGGGAGGGCGGCGTGGGCGCGGCCGTGCTCGGCGCGCTGTTCGTCACCGTGCTCTCCAACGGCATGAACCTCGTCCAGATCGACGGCTATCTGCAACAGATCTGCCTGGGCGTCATCATCATCGTCAGCCTGATCGTCAATCGCGACGAAGCCAGGCGCTGATACTCCAACCTCTTCGGGAAGCTCGTATGGCCTATCAAGTTTGCATCGATATCGGCGGCACCTTCACCGACTGCCTTGTCTCGAACAGCAAGGGCGAGATCGCCATCTTCAAGTCGCCGACGACGCCCGGCGAATTCGAAAAAGGCTTCATCAACGTGCTGCATGTCGCGGCCGAGGGCTATGGCCTCAGCGGCGCCGATTTCATGAAGCAGATCGACCTCGTCGTGCACGGCTCGACCGTGTCGACCAACGCGCTTGTCGAGCGCAAGACGGTCAAGGTCGGCCTCATCCTGACCGCCGGTCACCAGGACATACTGGTGCTGCGCGAAGGTCCGCGCAAAGGCGCTTTCCAGTGGCGGCTGAACTATCCCGATCCCTATGTGCCGCGCCATCTCACCAAGACCGTCGCCGGCCGTATCGATGCCCGCGGTCGCGAGCTCGCGCCGCTTTCGCTGGATGACGTCCGCAAGGCCGCCGCCGAGTTTCGCGGTCTCGGCGTCGAGGCGATCGCCGTCGGCCTGCTGTGGTCGGTGGTCAATCCGGCGCATGAGCTCGCCGTGCGCGAGATCCTGAACCAGGAGTTGCCCGGCGTCCCGGTGACGCTCAGCCATGAGATCAACCCGATGCCGCGCGAGTACAAGCGCATCATCGCGGCCGCGATCGATGCTTCCATCAACCCGATCGTGCGCACCTATATCGAGAAGCTGAAGACGGCGCTCGACGAGGAAGGTTTCGAGGGCGAATTGCTGCTTGCCAACTGCGTCGGCGGCATGATGCCTTTGGCCGACATGATCCGGAAGCCGATCTACAGCGTCATGTCCGGTCCGACGCTGGCGCCGATGGCGGCACTGGCATTGTCCGACGAGCCCGACATCATCGTCGGCGACATGGGCGGCACCACCTTCGACGTCTCGGCGCTGCGCGACCACCAGATCATCGTCACGCCCGACAGCATGATCCACGACGATTCGCTCGGCATTCCCAAGGTCGATGTGCGCTCGGTCGGCGCCGGCGGCGGCTCGATCGCCTTCGTCGATGAAGGCGGCCTGCTGCAGGTCGGCCCGCGCAGCGCGGGCGCCCGACCGGGTCCTGCCTGCTACGGCCAGGGCGGCACCGAGCCGACAGTGACCGATGCCAATGTCGTGCTCGGCATCGTCGATCCGGATTATTTCCTCGGCGGCAAGATGCAGCTGAAGCGGGAGCTGGCGGAGGCGGCGGTCGACAAGATCGCGATGCGGCTCGGCGTGTCGCGGCAGGAGGCGGCCTACGCGATCTACACCACCAGCAATCACAACATGGTGGCGGCGATCGAAGAGATCACGGTGCGCGAGGGCATCAATCCGCGCGACTCCTTCTTCGTTTGCGGCGGCGGCGCCACCGCCATCCACATCGCCGAGATGGCCGACATCCTCGGCTTGAAGCGCTACATGGTGCCGCGCTTCATGGCCGGCCTCAGCGCTTTCGGCGGCCTGATCTCCGACATCCGCTCCGAAGAGAGCGCGGTGCTGCTCACCTCCGATGCCGACTTCAACGTCGCCGGCGTCAACGATGCGCTGAAGCGGCTGAAGCAGGCCGGCAACTACTTCCTCGCCGAAGCCGGCGTCGCGGTGGAGAATCGTCAGTTCGAGTTCTCCTTCCTCGGCCGTTACGAATACCAGTCCTTCGAGATCGAGGTGCCGTTCGAGGCAAAGGACGGCATGGTGTCCGAGGGCGATCTGCCGGGTCTGGTTGAAGCCTTCCACAAGATGCATGAGCGCATCTATTCGATCCGCGCCGACAATGACGTCGTCGAGTTCACGGCCTGGAAGCTGCGCGCCATCGGCAAGCGCTCCGGCCAGGACATCTGGCAGAAGAACACGCTGCCCGACCAGGTCGGCGCCATCGACCTGAAGGCCAAGCGCGGGATCTACCAGCAGGAGAGCGGGCGTGTCGAAACGGTGCCGGTCTACGAACTTGCGCAGTTGCGCGCGGGTGCGCAGGTTGCCGGCCCCTGCCTGGTCGAGGCCGAGACCTTCACCGCCTATCTCAAGGACCAGCACCAGGGCCAGATCGACCGTTACGGCAATCTCGTCGTGAACATCGCCTAGTCAAATCTACACAAGGGAACGATCCTATGGACTCCATCAACAGGCTCGAACTCGACGTCGCGGAACGGCGGGTCGACCCCTTTCTGATGTCGGTGCTGAAAAGCCGCTTCGAGGCGATCGTGCGCGAGATGACGCTGGTCGTCATGCGCGCCAGCCGCTCGGCCGTGATCAAGAACGCGCGCGACTTCTCCTGCGCCATCCTGACCTATGATCATCGGCTGGTCTCGGTCGAAGACGCGCTGCCGATCCACGTCATGTCTATGGACATGGCGACGCGGCCGCTGACCGATCTGTTCGACGACATCACGCAGGGCGACATCTTCCTCAACAACTGCCCCTACACCGGTGGCACCCACCACGCCGACCTGATTATGGCGATGCCGGTGTTCTTCGAGGGCGAGCCGCTGTTCTGGGTCGTGGCGCTGTCGCACCACGCCGACACCGGTGCGCCGGTGCCGTCGACCTATCTGCCCTTCGCCAAGAACATCTTCGAGGAGGGGATGCATTTCCCTTGTGTGCGCGTCGCGCAGAATTACGAGGAGAAGAAGGACATCCTGCGCATCGGCACGATGCGCAACCGCGTGCCGGACATGTGGCTGGGCGACGTGCGCGCGCAGATCGGCGCCTGCCGCACCGGCGAGCGCCGCATCGGCGAGCTGTTCGCCCGCTACGGCCGCGACACCATCCTCGGCTTCGTCGAGGACTGGTTCGATTACGGCGCGCGCTGCGCCAAGGCGGCGATCGCCAAGCTGCCGGC
Source organism: Mesorhizobium sp. B3-1-7 (assembly GCF_006439385.1). Taxonomy (NCBI): domain Bacteria; kingdom Pseudomonadati; phylum Pseudomonadota; class Alphaproteobacteria; order Hyphomicrobiales; family Phyllobacteriaceae; genus Mesorhizobium; species Mesorhizobium sp. B3-1-7. The sequence continues at coordinate 48,099 of NZ_VFTL01000018.1, read as the reverse complement.
CGGCAGCTACAGCTACGAGACGCGCCATGACCCGGTGCCCGGCGTCGCCGACGAAGGCATTCCGGTCAGGGTGACGATCAATGTCGATCCGGAAAAGGGCGAGATCGTCGTCGACGTGCGCGACAACATCGACAATGTGCCGGGCGGCCTCAACCTGTCGGAAAACACCGCAACCGGCTCCTGCCGGATCGGCGTCTTTAACAATCTCGACGAGAGCATCCCGCATAATGAGGGCGCGAAGTCGCAGATCAAGGTGCTGTTGCGCGAGGGAAGCGTCGTCGGCAAGCCGAAATATCCGGTCGGCACTTCGGTCGCCACCACCAACGTCAACGACCGCCTGATGATTGCCGGCAACTGCGTCTTTTCGCGCATGGGCGCGCCTTACGGCCAGGCCGAGAGCGGCTCGCACCTGCCGGCCGGCGTCGGCGTCATCTCCGGCGAGGATCCGTTCAAGCACGGCAAGTCCTATGTCAACCAGGTCTTCGTCGGCTACGCCGGCGGCGGCGCCCGCCATGGCTTCGATGGCTGGCTGACCTATTGCGGCCCGGCCAATGCCGGCCTCATTCAGCTCGACTCGGTCGAGGTCGACGAGTCGATGTATCCGATCGTCATCGAGCGCCGTGGCGTGCTGCCTGGATCGCAGGGTTTCGGCGAGTTCGAGGGCGCGCCGGCGACCGGCGGCGTCTTTTATCCGCTCGACCACGACATGACGATCGTCTACGCCGCCGACGGCACCAGCTTCCCGCCGCGCGGCGTGCTGGGGGGCGGCGACGGCAAGGAGAGCGAGACGATCAAGGTCCGGGCCGACGAGAAGATCGTGTTGCCGGCCTTCAGCGAAGAGACGATCGAGAATGGCGCCCGTATCGAGTTCACCGCTTGCGGCGGCGGCGGTTACGGCGACCCGCTGAAGCGCGATCCGAAGCGTGTCGCGGCAACCGTCAATCGCGGCTGGCTGAGCCGCGAGGATGCCGAGACGGTCTACAAGGTGGTTCTGGTCGATGCCGACGAGCCTGGCCTGCTCAAGGTCGACGAAGCCCGTACAGCCGCCCTCAGAACGGTTTGACTCCGATAGAGCGTTTCACCGTTTCACGGAAACGGCGAACCGCTCTATCCCTTTGTTTTTACGCAATTCCGGACGGAAGGTTACGGCGAAGACGCCGAACTTAACCGCTCACACTTTTCCTGGAATTGCTTAGGCGCGGAACAGGTCCGCAAGAGACCTCGAATTCCGGGCCGGTGGTTCGAGAGGGAGCGCCTGCCCGGCGGTGTGCGATGCATGACGACCGACCCGTGCCGGGCAGCGGCCTGCCACCGATAGACGCTGCTCTTCTGCTCCTGGCAGCAGCGATCTACGGCGGCATCTTTCCGGTCAACCGGCTGGCCGCCGAGACGCAATGGCCGCCTATGGGTTTCGCCTTTGCCCAATCGCTTGCGGCAGGCGTGATCCTGGCCCTGGCGGCGGTAGCCGCCGGCGGTCGGTTCGCCGTCACCGTCGGGCAGATGGGCACGTACTTGATCATGGGCGGCCTGGTGGTTGGCCTGCCGATCGGCATACTGGTGTCGGCCGCTCCGCATGTCGACGCCTCGGTGCTCACCCTGGTGCTTTGCCTATCTCCCATATTCACCCTCGCCATCGGCGCGCTGGCGGGCCTTGATCGCTTCGATTGGCGCACTTTCGCCGGCATGATGCTCGGAGTGGCCGGCGTGGCTGTCCTCGCGCTGCCCGGTGTAGGCGTTGTCGGCTCGGACGGCATCGTTTGGTTTCTGGTGGCCCTCATTGCCCCGGTCATGTTTGCTGCCGCCAACAACTGCGCCAAATGGCTGCGCCCCGAAGGTGCGTCCTCCGTAATGATGGCGGCTGGAACGTTGCTGGGAGGGGCCGTCGTTGCCGGCGTTGTCATGCTTGCGCTCGGCGGTGCGGCGTTGCCGTCCGAGTGGACGGGCAGGACCGCGATACCGCTCGTCCTGGCGACGGCGATCAATGCCGTCTTCTTCGTCCTGTTCTTCGTATTGGTCGCTCGTATTGGGCCGACGCGCTTTTCGGTCTTCAACTATCTGGCCGTGGCCGCCGGTATCCTCTGGAGTCTGGCCGTCTTCGACGAACGACCGGCCGCCTCGTTCTGGGTGGCCCTGTTCCTGATGCTTGCAGCCATGTACCTGGTGCTGTCGCGCAAGCTCGACTGACCATCTGGTTACCGCTGGTCGGCCACGGCCTTTCACATGATGCCGAAGGTCTTGTAAGCATCCACCGCGCTCATTCCCTCGCGGATCGCCTTGGCCACGCGTTTTTCTCCGCGGACTTTTTCGAGGGCCAGGCGCACCACCTCTTCCTCGGCTTCAGCGGGGACAACAAGGACACCTTCCTTGTCACCGAACAGCAGCGTTCCCGGCTCTATGCGCACGCCGCCGATTTCGAGCGCGCAGCGATAGTCGACGACTTTGCCGCGCACGCCCTGGTCCTGCGCGTAATAACCGGTGCAGAAGCAGGGAAATCCCAGCACCTTGATGCCATCCGTGTCGCGGGCGAAACCGTCGACCAGCGCGCCGCGCGCGCCAAGGATCTTCGCACGCGTCGACATCAACTCGCCCCACAACGCGTAACGGGGCGAGGCGCCGCTGGCGACGTAGATCTCGCCGGGCTTCAAATCGTCGAGCGCTTCGAACATCAGCCCGAACGGCTTGCTCATCAGTGGGTTGTGCGTCGGTCCGTTGGACGGGAAGATATCGGTCTCGAGCACGGGCATGGCACGGCAATCGCGTGCTTTCGTCGACCGGCTTGAACACCGGCGGCAGGAACTGATGCTGCAGCCCCAGCGTGTCCATTACGTCGCCGACCACCGCAACGAAGAGTTCGGTTTCGAACAGGCGGTACATTTCGGCGTCGTCGGCATAGAGGCGCGTCGATCTGGTCATCAGGCATGCATCCGGATGTTGGTGGATTGAATGGTCCGCGAAGGTCCCAGCGCTGCGGCATTCTGCACCAGCGCGCGCATATAGCCGAGCGCAAAGGCCTTCCCCGCGTGCCAGGGCGCGTCGCAGGACATTTCCGGCGTGTGGTCGGGGATGATGACGCCCTCATAGTTTTCGTCGCGCAGGATGCGGACGATCTCGGCCATGTCGATGTCGCCGTCGTCGACGAAGGTCTCGTGATAGTTCGGCACCTTGCCGCGCACGTTGCGGAAATGGATATAGCCGATGCGCTTGCGTCGGGCGAAGCGCCGGACATGCCCGTAAATCTCGTCGGCGCCCGGCATTTCCTGCAGCGAGCCGAGACAGAGCTCCAGCCCGTTGGATGGTGAGTCGAGGATGTCCATCAGCCGGTCGTATTTCTCCGGCCGGTTGACGAGCCGCGCCGCGCCCCGCAGCGCCTCGGCCGGCGGATCGTCCGGATGCGCGGCGAGCACCACGCCGGCTTCCTCGGCTACCGGAACGACTTCCCGCAGGAAGGCGCCGAGCCGCTGCCAGAGCTCATCGCTGCTCACCGTCACCGGCGCGGCGGCCGGCCGGCCGGCGCGGTAGCGCATGTTCCAGACCACGCCGTCGGGGAGGGGCAAATCGGGGTCGATGGCCGCAAGGTCGAGCCCAACCGACATAGCCTCGCCGCGCGCGAAGGGCCCGCGCGACCAGCCCCAGACACCGGCGATGGAGAAGTTGTAGCCGATGCACGGGATGCCGGCGCGGCCGGCATCGCGGATAAGCCGCTTCAGCCCTTCGATCTGCTTCGCCCTGTCGGGACCATCGAGCAAAATGTCGGACCAGAAGCGCGGCGAGAAATTCTCGATCGCGGCGATTTCCAGCCCGTTGTCGCGCACGGTCCTGACTAGGCCGGCGAAGTCCTCGTAGTTCCACAGCGCATCGGTGGAGCAATCGCCCCAGCCTTCCGTCTCGCTGCCGGCCGACAGCGAAGGATCGCGCCCGCGAAAATAGTTGGTGAGGTGAGCAACGATGTGGGTGGCGCCCGCCTGGCGGGCGAAGCGGAAATTGTCTGGAGTCAGCGACTCCCGGTAAAGGCCAAGTCCGATCTTCATGGTCATTTCACGCCAATGCCAGCGGTCAGGCCGCCATCTATTTTGTAGTCCGCGCCGGTGCAGAAGCCGGCCTTGGAAGAGCACAGAAAGGCGATAAGCTCCGCCACTTCCTCGGGCTCGCCGATGCGGCCGAGCGGATGGGCCGCGCCGAAGCGCCTGTAGGCTTCCTCGACGTCGGCATCGCTGCCGTTTTCGCCACGCGCGGCCTTCTCCAGGATCGGCGTGCGGATCGAGCCGGGGCTGATCGAATTGATCCGGATGCCGGCCGCCGCATAGTCGAGCGCCAGCGAACGCGTCAGCGTGTGGATGGCGCCCTTGGTGGTGGCATAGGCGGCGACGTTCTGCTGGCAGGCGAAACCCTGCACCGAGGCGACGTTGACGATGGCGCCGCCGCCGCGCTTGATCATTTCCGGGATGCCGAAATGGGCGGTCAGATAGATCGAGCCGACATTGACCGTCATTGCCTTGTTCCAGGTTTCCCAGTCGGTCGTCGTCGCGGTTCCATAGGGATGGACCGCCGCCGAATTGACGATCACGTCGAGGCCGCCGAAGCGCTCGACGCCGGCAGCGACGGCGTCGCGGACCTGGTCTTGCACGGAGACGTCGGTGTCCACGACCAGCGTGCCGGCCCCTGAACTTCCCAGCTCCGCTCGCATCGCGGCATTGGCCAAGCGGTCGATGCCGCAGGCGACGATCGCGGCGCCGCCGGCGGCAAGGCGCCTGGCGGTCGCGAGACCGATCCCGGTCGTCCCGGTAACCAGCGCGACCTTGCCTTCAAAATCCTTCATTGCGGAAACTCCCTCAGTCATTGTCGGAAGCCGGTTCTTCCGGCAGGAATCGCAGGGCGAAATCGAGATGGCGGCTCATCAGATAGGCGTAAGCCAGCCTGTCGCGCGCGCGTAGCGCGGCGATGATCTCGCCATGCGCGGCACGGGTGTCGGCCAACACCGGGCGCATTTCCTTGCCGATGGTCATGATCCGCAGGATCACGGGCGACAGGAAGGAATACATGTCGGTGAGCATGCGGTTGTCCGCCAGCCCGATCAGCGCCCTGTGGAAATTGAAATCGTTCTCGGCGGCTTCCTCGATCGAGCGGCTGTCGACGATCCGGGCATTGATCTCGTCGAGCGCCTCGATCTGCTCGCTCGTGGCATTGAGCACGATGTGGTCGCCGATGCCGACCTCGATGATGCGCCTGAAACCCTGGATGTCGGCAAAGGACGAGCGCGAAACATCCATGTGGGCGGCGAAGAAATTCTGGATGGCGATGCTCTGCCCGTCGGCGAGCACCGCGCCGACGCGCGGTTTGGGCTCGATCAGTCCATAGGTGCGGATGGTGCGCAACGCCTCGCGCACCGTGTTGCGGCTGGCGCCGGTGATCTCGCTGAGCTCGCGTTCCGTCGGCAGCACGTCGCCGACATTGAGCTGTCGCGCGCGAATAAGGTCGAGGATCCGTCCTGCCGCAGTGTCGACCGCGGAGCTGCCGCCGGCGCGGCGGGCGGCGACGTTATCGCGCACGGCTTGCGAATTTTCCGGCATCGATCCTCCTAATTGTTGGACCAACATATCGTATGATTTGAGGAAAACAACCGGTTTTGGGCTTGATGTTGGCGAATTTTCCCGGCTTCCCCGAAAGATCAGCCCATTCGTGAGCGCCAAATTTTAATTTGACTCCCATTGTGGTCCAACAATAAGTTGCCGACCTCTCACGGAGGAAAGCGGCAAATGGAACAAACCTGGCGCTGGTACGGTCCGGACGATCCGGTGACCCTCGATCACGTCAAACAGGCGGGCGCGACGGGCGTGGTCTCGGCCCTGCACGGCATCTATGACGGGCGCGTCTGGCCGCTGGAAAATATTCTCGAGCGCAAGCGGATCATCGAGGCGGCAGGACTGACCTGGTCGGTGGTCGAGAGCATTCCTGTCCACAACTCAATCAAGATCGGATCGCCGGAGCGGCTCCGCTATGTCGGCTTCTACAAGGACACGATCCGTGCCCTCGCCAAGGCCGGCATCGCGACGATCTGCTACAACTTCATGCCTGTGGTCGACTGGACCCGCACGGATCTGGCCTACCGCCTGCCGACGACAGGTTATGCGCTGCGTTTCGATGCGATCGATTTCGCCGCCTACGACCTGTTCGTACTGAAGCGCCGGAATGCCGAGGCCGGCTATACGCCTGCCCGCATCGCCGAGGCGGAAGCGCGGCTGAAGGAGCTTAGCGACGAGAAGATCGACGGGATCGAGCGCAATCTCATCGCCGGCCTGCCCGCCACCGAGCGCGCCTACAACCGCGACAGCTTTCGCGAGGCCTTGGCCGACTACGATGCGATCGGGCCGAAGGAATTGCGCGAGAACCTGGCCTGGTTCCTGCGCGAGATCATTCCGGTGGCCGAGGAGGAAGGGGTGCGCATGTGCATCCATCCCGACGATCCGCCATTCTCGCTCTACGGCCTGCCGCGCATCGTCTCGACCGCCGAGGATGCGCGCTTCATCCTCAATGCCGTCGACAGCCCGGCCAATGGCCTGACCTTCTGCACCGGTTCCTACGGCACGCGCGCCGACAACGACATTGTCGCCATGATCAAGGAGTTCGCTGAGCGCATCCATTTCGTCCATCTGCGCAACGTCACAATCGAGGATGACGGCTCGTTCCACGAGGCCGAGCACCTCGAGGGCGGCACCGACATGGCGCATGTCATCCTCGCGCTGATGCAGGAGGAGGCTCGCCGTCGCAAGGAAGGCCGCGCCGACTGGCGCATCCCGATGCGGCCGGACCACGGACATCTGCTCGCCGACGACATCGGCAAGGCCAGGATCAATCCCGGCTACTCGCTGATCGGCCGGCTCAAGGGTCTCGCCGAGTTGCGCGGCATCATGCGGGCCGTCGAACGGTTCGGGCTGGCTTGAGACGGTTTGCGTATGTAAAAACTATTTGCTCAGGTAAAAATACCTGCTAGTGGTTTGCGGACCGGGCACATGCCCGGTTTGCAGGGAGGAATTGCCGGATATGACAAGACTGCGCGGTCTTGCATGGGATCATCGACGTTGCTGGGGTCCGCTGGATGCCAGTGTCGGGCCGTATCGCGCCGCCAATCCCGGCCTAGAGATCGAATGGGACCGGCGCAGCCTCTATGAATTCGGCGAGGGCGCGCTCGGCCCCGTGCTCTCGGCCTACGATCTGGTCGTGTTCGACCATCCCTTCATCGGCGACATCGCGCAGGACGAGCTGATGGTGCCGTTCGACGCCTATCTGTCGGCGGAGCAGGTCCGCTTCTTCGAGCAGGATTCCGTCGGTCCGTCCTGGCGGTCCTACGAGAAGAGCGGGCGCCAATGGGCATTGCCGATCGATGCCGCCTGCCACGTCGCTTCGTATCGCCCGGACCTGCTGGAACGCTACGCACCGGTGCCCCACACGCATGAAGAGGTGGTCGCGCTCGGCCGGCTGGCGCGCAAGGACGGGAAATGGCTCGGCCTGCCTTTCGTGCCGACGGACGCCATGTGCCTGCTGTTGACGCTTGGCGACCCACAGGAGGACGGCGAGCAATTCATCGCGACGGACATGGTCGAGCAGGTCGTCGGGCAATTGCGCGAGCTTGCGGCGCTGTCGCATCCGAACTCGTCCGGTTGGAATCCGATCCGCTGCTACGACCACATGGTCGCGCATGACGACGTCGTCTATGTGCCGTTCGCCTTCGGCTACGTGAACTATGCCGCGAAGACCGACAGGCCGTATCTGCGCTTTGCCGACGTGCCGACCCCGCGATCGGCCGGCGCCCTGCTCGGCGGCGCCGGCATCGGCGTCAGCGCCCAGTCGAAGCACAAGCAGCAGGCGATCGACTACGCGCTGTTCCTGTGCTCGCCCGACTATCAGCGCGGCGACTATGTGAAGTCGGGTGGACAGCCGGGATCGCTGGCAGCCTGGAAGGACGCCGAGGTCAATCGTCTCTCCGGCAATTTCTTCTCCTCGACGCTGCGCACGATCAGCTCGTCCTATCTGCGTCCGACACATCCGGGCTTCATCGCCTTCTTCCGCGAATGCGCGCCGCGCGCGGCCGCGGCCATAGCCGGCGACATCGACGCTGCGGAGCTCGCCGGCCACGTGAACCGCCTCTATCGCGAAACCAGGCAACCGGAACGGAGCGTTGCGTGATGGCTGCCGGTATTGCCGAAACGCTCGAGGAAAGTGAAAGCGGCCGCAATGGATATCGCGTGCCGGCGGTGGAGAAGGCGCTCGACGTGCTGGAGTTCATGGCCTCCAGCGCCGATGCGATGACCCAGACCGAGATCGCGACCGGCCTTGGCAGGTCCATCCACGAAATCTACCGCATCCTGCTTTTGCTGGAGAAGCGCGGCTACATCTTCCGCACGCAATCGGACCGCTTCCGGCTGTCGCTGAAACTGTTCGAGCTGGCGCATATGCATCCGCCGGTGAACAGGCTCGTCGAATCCGCGCTGCCGGCGATGCGCGAATTGACCGCCAATGCCGACCAGAGCTGCCACCTTGTGGTGCGCGAAGGGCAGAACGCGCTGGTGGTGCTGCAGATCGATTCACCGCTGCCGATGCGCTATTCGGTTGCGCTCGGATCGCATTTCCCGATCCTGGAAACCAGTTCCGGCGCGGTGCTGCTCGCCCACTCGAACCGGGCCGAGCGCGACCGCATCGTCGAGCGCATCGTCGCCGCCGGCGAAGGCCAGGGAACGCGCGCGGAAATCGAGGCACGGCTGAACGAGGTGGCCAGGCTCGGCTACGAGATGCGCGCGTCGCTGGCCGTCGAGGGCTGCACCAACATCTCCATGCCCGTGCGCGACCATGTCGGCGCCGTCATCGCCGCGCTCACGGTCCCGCTGCTGCCGCAGAAAGCAGCACGTTTCGACCGTCAGACCGTTTTCGAACGAACCCGGACAGCCGCCGAGAAGATATCGGCCGCGCTCGGTTGGGGCGAAGCCAACAGCTCTTCACGTGCCGACCCGGAACGGCGGGATTACCCGTTCAGCGACTGAGACAAACGAAAACCTGGGAGAGAAAAATGCACTGGTCCAAATCAATCCTGCTCGCATCCGCGGCCATGCTGGCCATCGGCGCGGCGGCGGCGCATGCCGAGAACATGCCCAAGCACATCGGCTACGTCACCAACTACGCCACGCATGAGTGGTACCAGAACGTCATCAAGGGCATGAAGGCGCATGGCAAGGAACTGGGAATCGAGGTCGAGGTGCAGGACGCCAATCTCGACATAGCCAAGCAGGTCGCCGCGGCCGAAGACTTCATCGCCAAGGGCGTCGACGTGCTGATCATCACCCCGGTGAATGAGGAAGGCGTGGTGCCGCTGCTGCGTCAGGCCAAGGCCGCCAACATCCCGGTGGTGCTCGAGGGCAACCCGGTCAAGGGCATGACCACGATGGTTGCCATCTGCGACTACGACACCGGCTATTTCTCGGGCGTCGAGGCCGGCAAATATGCCAAGGAAAAGCTCGGCGGCGTCGCCAAGGTGATGAATGTCGGCCTGCCGTTGCTGTCGGCGACGGTGCTGCGTTCGCAAGGCTTCATGGACGGGCTGAAGACCATCGTCCCCGACGCGGTCATGGTCCACGACCTTGACGGCGGCGGCAATCCGGACCGCGCGCTGGAAGTGTCTTCGGCCGCACTCGCCAAGAATTCCGACGTCAACATCATCTACGGCATCAACGATTCGTCCTCGCTGGGCGGCCTGCAGGCCTGGAAGGCTGCCGGCAAGTCGCAGGACGGCCTGCTGACGGTCGGCACCGGTGGCGAAGGACTTGCCTTCATCAACGCCATGCAGAACGAGCCGTCCTACCGCATCGAGGCCGCCATGTTCCCAGAAAAGGAAGGTTTCACGACCATCGACGCGGCGGTCAAGCTGTTCAACAACGAGCAGGTGCCGGAGCACATCGTCAGCCCGACCGCGCCGATGACTGGCGACGAGTGGAAGAAATACTATGATTATGACGGCACGACCCGCACCATCAAATGGGATGCCGTCAATGCGCTCCAGCCGCCGGCAAAGTGCATGAAGACCTCGGCCGACCTGAAGAAATAGGTCGATCGACACGGTCCTTCCCGCGTCGCGGGAAGGACCACCAGCCAGGCGCCGACGGCCAGCGAAAACACGGCGCCGGCGCCTGACCTTAGAGCCGGATGATTTCAGGTCTGTTCGACCTGAAATCTGAATCCGTCTCTCAATCCGAGAGATAGAGCATGATGTCGTCCGAAAACCGCTTCACACTTTTCGGCATCATGCTCTAGCGACGGGAACGGACTGATATGAGCGAGCTTACACACGCTTCCGCGCAGAAGCGTTTCATCGGCGGCCAGCTTCTCGGCAGCAGCCAACTGGTGCTGGGCGGCATCCTGACGGTGCTTTGCATCGCCATATCGATCGTGGCGCCGCAGTTCTATTCGGAGGCCAACATCATCGCCATCCTGCGCCAATGCGCGCTGGTGCTGATCGTCGCTTCGGGCATGACCATGCTCATCATCACGGCGGAGGTCGACCTGTCGGTCGGCGCCTCGCTTGCCTTTGTCGGCTGCATCGGCATGGCGGTGCTCAATTCCACCCATAGCCTCGCGCTCGGCATGCTGGCGGCACTCGCCTTTGCCGGCGGCGTCGGCCTGTTCAACGGGCTCGTCGTCACCAGGCTCAGGGTGAATTCGCTGATCGCCACCATCGGCACGATGATGATGCTGCAGGGCGGCGTCTATCTGTTCACGCGCGAGGCGGTGCAGAACCACAATCAACTGGCAAGCTTCACCGATCTCGGCGCCGGCTATGTCGGCGCCGTGCCGGTTCCCGTCATCCTGGCGGCGCTGATCTTCCTTGTTGCCTATGTGACGCTGCGCTTCACCACGCTCGGCCGCTATCTCTACGCGGTCGGCGCCAATGAAAAGGCGGTGCGCCTCTCCGGCCTGCGTTCGGAACGGCTCAAGCTGCTTGCCTTCGTCGTCACCGGCCTGTGCGTCGGCGTTGCCGGCATGATCCTGTCGTCATTGATGAATGCCGGCCAGCCGACCGCCGGGCGCGGCTTCGAGCTGACGGTGATCGCCGCCGTCATTCTCGGCGGCACCAGCCTGCTCGGCGGCCGCGGCTCGCTGTTCGGCACGCTGCTCGGCGTGCTGGTGCTGAAGGTGATCGACAACGGCATCATCATCCTCGGCTGGAACCAGGACCTGCAGATGGTGGTGCCGGGCATCGTCATCATCCTGGCGACCTATCTCGACATCATCCGGAACAAAGCCAATGTCCGTTGATTTCCTTCATCCCGGCGAAGGCGCGGCCATCGACACGAATGTGTCGGCGCTGGAGATGCGCGGCATCGGCAAGCGGTTTCCGGGCGTGGTGGCGCTGGACAATGTCGACTTCACCCTGGAGCCCGGCAAGATCCACGCCCTGATGGGCGAGAACGGCGCCGGCAAGTCGACGCTGATCAAAATCATGGCAGGCGTTTACGGCAAGGACGCCGGCACCATCCGCATGCGCGGGCGCGAGGTCGACATCAAGTCGCCGCGCGACAGCCTGAAGGAGGGCATCAAGGTCGTCTTCCAGGAGATCGCGTTGATCTCCGAATTCACCGTCGCGGAAAACATCTTCCTCGAAGGCTATCCGACCGGCAGGACCGGCTCGATCGACTGGAAGAAGATCCGCGCGGACTCGGCGGCGCTGTTCAATCGCATCGGCTTCAACGTCGATCCGGCGGCGCGGACGGGATCGCTGCCGGTCAGCCAGCAGCAGATGGTCGAGATCGCCCGCGCGCTCGCCCACGAGGCGCGTGTGGTGGTGATGGACGAACCGACATCCTCGCTGACGCCGAACGAAGTCTCGCTGCTGTTCACCGTCATCCGCCGCCTGGCATCGCTCGGCATCGCCGTGGTCTATGTCAGCCACAAGCTCGACGAGGTGTTCGAGATCGCCGACACGGTGACGGTGCTGCGCGATGGACGCCACATCTCGACCAAGCCGATCGGCGAGCACACCAACGACACGCTGATCCAGGACATGATCGGCCGCCGCATCGACAACCTCTTTCCCCGTCAGCGCGGCGCGGCGGGCAGCAAGGTGGCGCTCTCCGTCGAGGAGCTCAGCACGGCGAAGAAGCTCATCGACGTGTCATTCGAGGCGCGCGCCGGCGAGGTGCTCGGTTTCTTTGGATTGATGGGCGCCGGCCGGACCGAGCTCGCCAAGGCGATCGTCGGCTACGATCCGATCATTTCGGGCACCATCACGGTCGACGGTCAGCGCCTCGCGCCGCACGACACGCGCACCGGCGTGCGGCTCGGCATCGGCCTGCTCACCGAGGACCGCAAGAGCGAAGGCCTGATGGGCGAGCTGCCCGTCTACCAGAATGCCAGCCTCGCCTCGCTCGGCGCATTCGCCCGATTGGGCTTCGTCGACAAGGCGAAAGAGCATCAGGCGGTGCAAGACTATGTCGACCGCTTCCGCATCAAGACGCCCAGCCTGTTCCAACAGATCAAGAATCTGTCGGGCGGCAACCAGCAGAAGGTGCTGATCTCGCGCTGGCTGATGCGCGGCCTGAAGGTCATCGTCGTCGACGAGCCGACACGCGGCATCGATGTCGGCGCCAAGTCGGAAATCTTCGCGCTGATCGACCGGCTCGCCGGCGAGGGCCTGGCGGTCGTCATGATGACGTCGGAGATGCCGGAGCTGCTCGGCCTCGCCGACCGCATCGCGGTGATGTGCGAGGGCCGCCTGACCTCGATCATGTCGCGCGAGGAAGCCACGCAGGAAAAGATCCTCAATGCGGCGATCGGATAGAACCATGGCGCATCGCCGCAGCACTTCTTGCGATACGCGCCATTCCCTTGGAGGAGGCAAGCGATGAGCCTTGCAAGCACGGCTTCCGCAAAAGACCGGCCATCCATGCTGGCGCGGCTCTTTGCCCGGCAGGAACTGGCGCTGCTCGTCTGCCTGATCCTGGTGCTGGCGTTCTTTTCCGCGACGGTCGAGAATTTCTTCTCCGTGCGCAACATGACCAACGTGCTGGGCCAGGCCTCGCTGGCGCTCACCGCCGGCATCGGCTGCGCCATCGTCTTCATATCCGGCGAGGTCGATATCTCGATCGGCTCGCTGCTGGCGACCATCGCGCTGCCGCTGATCATCATCATGAACGATACCAATTCGCTGTTGCTCGGCGTCGGCGGAGCGCTGCTGTTCGGCCTGATCATCGGTGTGGTGAACGGCTATCTCGTCGCCTATGCCGGCATCAACTCGCTGATCGTGACGCTGGGCACGATGTTCATCATGCGCGGCGGCGTCTATCTCTACACCGGCCAGCGCGCGATCCCCGACGACGCCAGCCTCGACAGCTTCATCGCGCTGTCCGACGGGCGTCTGTTCAACATCATCCCATATTCGGCGGTGATCGCCATCATGCTCCTCGCCGCCTTCGGCTACATGATGCAGCACCGGCCGTTCGGGCGGCAGATCTACGCCGTCGGCGGCAATCAGGAAGTGGCGCGGCTGGCAGGCTACGACGTACGGCGCGTCAAGTTCGTCTGCTTCATCATCAGCGCGCTGCTGGCGACGGTTGCCGGCATCATCCTGGCGGCGCGTGTCGGCTCGGCGCAGCATACGGCGGGGCTCAACTTCGAATTCCAGGTCGTTGCCGCGACGGTTCTCGGCGGCGTGAGCCTTGCCGGCGGCATCGGCAGCCTGACAGGGATGGCGCTGGGCGTGCTGATCCTGCAATTCCTGTCGAACGGCCTGCGCGGGCTCGGGCTGCCGACCGAATGGCAGCTTGTCATCACCGGCATGATCATCATTGCCGCGGTCGCCTTCGACGAAGCGAAGCGCCGGCGCGCGAATGGAGGCTGACATGGCTCGTCTTGAAGGAAAAACCGCAGTCATCACGGGTGCGGCCGACGGCATCGGCCACGCGATCGCCGAGGCGATGGCGCGGGAAGGGGCACATGTCTTCCTCGGCGACATCGCCGACGAGGCCGGCGAGGCGTTCGCCGCGGCACTTCGCGCGGCCGGCCGCCGCGCCGATTATGTCCATTGCGACGTCTCCCAGGAAGCCGATATCGCCGGCCTGATCGACAGCGCGGTGAAGAAGACCGGACATCTCGACATCCTGGTCAACAACGCCGCCATCGCCATCGGCGGAATGCCGGTGCACGAGATGACCGACGAGCAATGGCACCGGCTGATCGCCGTCAACCTGACCAGCGTGTTCCGCGGTTGCAAATACACGCTGCCGCACATGATCGCGCAGAAGTCGGGATCGATCATCAACATGGCCTCGGCGCAGGGCCATATCGGCCTCGACGGCTGGACCGCCTATGCCGGCGCAAAGGGCGCGGTGATGGCGATGACGCGCCAGATGGCGGTGGAGTTCGGGCCGATGAACATCCGCGTCAATTCGATCTCGCCCGGCACCATCAACACGCCGATGAACGACAGGCTGATCAAGGAGATCGGCGGCAGCCTAGCCAAGGCCTGGGTCAAGATGCATCCGCTCGGCCGCATCGGCGAGCCTTCCGAAGTGGCCGAGGCCGCCGTCTATCTCGCCTCCGATGCGGCCGGCTTCACCACCGGCACCGACCTGCGCGTCGATGGCGGGCTGACGGCGGCACCCCGCTACGTTCCCGAACTGCTTTGAAAACGAAACGAGACATGAAATGAACAAGGCCCTCGAAGGCGTCCGTATCCTCGATTTCAGCCATCTGCTGCAGGGGCCGTTCGCCACGCAGCTTCTCGGCGACATGGGCGCCGACGTCATCAAGATCGAGCGCGCCGGCGCCGGCGACATGTTCCGCGGCATGACCTTCTTCGCCAAATGGGTCGGGGGATCCGAGAGCCCGAACTTCCTCGCCTGGAACCGCAACAAGCGCTCCATCGCGCTCAACCTGAAAAGCCGCAAGGTGCACGCCATCATCATGGAGATGGCCCGGACCGCGGATGTCGTGGTGCAGAACTTTCGCCCTGGCGTGCTGGCCAAGCTCGGCTACGGTTACGAGGACTTCAAGGCCGTCAATCCCCGCATCATCTACTGCTCGGGTTCGGGCTATGGCGAGGAGGGGCCCTACGTCGAGCGCCCCGGACAGGACATGCTGATCCAGGGACTGGCCGGGCTGATCGCCAACACCGGCCGCGGCGACCAGGCCCCGGTTCCCGCCGGCGCCGGCCTCGCCGACCAGATCGGCGCCATGAATATGGTCTACGGCATCCTGTCGGCGCTCTATTATCGCGAGAAGACCGGCAAGGGCCAGAAGATCGAGGTCAATCTGCTGGCCGGCCTGCTGGCGCATCTCAACCAGGAATATGTCGCCGTGCTCAATCTCGGCGAGGATTTCGTGCGGCCGAATTCCGGCATCGGCCATCCCGGCATGCAGGCGCCGTTCGGCATCTACGAGACCAGGGATGGCGGCTATGTGTCGATCGCCATGAGCCCGTTCAAGACGCTCTACGAAGTGCTGGAGGCGCCGCAACTCGCCGTCTACGACGATCTCAAGACGCTGTTCGACAAGCGCGACGAGGTGTTCGAAAAGGTCAATGCCGAGACGAAGAAATTCGCCACGCAGGACCTCTTGGCGCGGCTGCTCAAGGCAGACATCTGGTGCGCCGAGGTGAAGGACATTCGTCGCGCGGCGGAAGACCCGCAGGTCACGCATATGGGCATGATCACCAGCTACGATCATCCGCGCGGCGGCAAGGTGAAGGTGGTGGCGCCAGCCGTCAAGATGAGCGAGACGCCCGCGACCATCGAGCGACCGGCGCCGTTGGTCGGCCAGCATGGCCGCGAGATCCTGGCCGAGTTCGGTCTGTCGAAGGACGAGATCGCTGCACTCGAAGCGTCGGGCGACATGACCGTGGACGCGGTCTGAGGATGGGCGCCTACCAGACACTCACGGTCGAAACCCAGGGCCGGGTCGCGGTCGTCACCTTCCGCCGCGCCGACCAGCTCAACGCCATGAACCGGATCATGCAAGGCGAGATCACGGAGGCGTTCGAGGCTCTCTCCTCTGACCCCGGCGTCGGCGCGATCGTGGTGACAGGCGAGGGGCGCGGCTTCATGGCCGGCGCCGACATCAAGGAATACGCCGCCCAGACCGCCGCCGAGTTCGACACGTTCCAGGCTGCCGGGACGCGCATGTATGCGGCGATCGAGAACAACCGCAAGCCGGTGATCGCGGCGGTCAACGGCTTCGCGCTGGGCGGCGGCATGGAGCTGGTGCTGTGCTGCGACATCGTGATCGCCAACCAGTTCGCGAAACTCGGCCTGCCGGAAATCAAGCTCGGGCTGATCCCCGGCGGTGGCGGCACGCAACGCAGCGTCGCCAAGCTCGGCCGCAACCGCGCCAATCTTCTGCTGATGACCGGCGCCATCGTGCCGGCCTCCGAATTCGTGAGCACCGGCCTGGTCAACGAGATCGTCGATGTCGAAAGGCTGATGCCGCGCGCGCTGGAACTGGCCGGGATGATCGCCGCCGAGCCCGCCGCCGCGATCGAAGGCCTGAAGGCCCTGACGGCCCATGCCGAGTCCGGCGATCTGGCGGATGGCCTCGCCATGGAGCGCAACATATTGGGCGGCCTCTACCGCAGCGAGATCGGCCAGCGGCGCGTCAAGGAGTTCGCCGAGAGGAGCGCCGTGAAGAAGGCCGGCTCATGAGTGGCGACGACAATCGCGGCCTCGGCTGGGCGCATGGCGCGCTGACCGTGCAGCGGCTCGGCGCTGTGACAGATCGCAGGTCAGTTTCCCTGGTCAAGCCGAACCGGCCCCGCTTCACCGATATCGAGGGGCTGGCGGCGATGGTCCGCGACGCCGACGCTTTCGGCGTCGGCGGCCACCACTTCGCCCGGCTGCCGATCGCGTTGCTGCGCGCGATCGCCAGGTCCGGCGTCAAGGATCTGCGTTACGTCTCCTGGGCCGGCGGGCTGCCGCTCGAGCTGCTGCTCGATGCGGGCGCGGTGGCGGAAGTCGAGCTGTGCTTTTCCAGCCTCGACATCTTCGGGCTGCCGCCGAGGTTTCGCGCGGCGGCCGAAAACGGCGCGATCCCCGTCCGTGATTGGACGGCACTGGCCATGATCCAGGCGCTGCGGGCGGCGCAGCAGAACCTGCCTTCGATGCCGTTCCAGTTGCCTCAGGGCTCCGACATGCTGGCGCGCGTGCCGGGTGTGGTCGCCAGGCCCGATCCGCTTGCCGGGACCGAGACCGGATTTGCCCCACCGCTCAGGCTCGACACCTTCATCGTCCACGCCCAGCGCGCCGACCAAAGCGGCAATGTCGAGATCATCGGGCCGCGGGCGCTGGACTTCGCCATGGCGGGCGCGGCGCGCCAGGTGCTGGCCACGGTCGAGGAAATCGTCCCGGTCGGAGCGCTGCGGCGGGACGGCCGCCAGAGCGTGCTTACCCGCAACCAGGTTTCGGCGATAGCGCTGGTCCCGGGCGGCGCCTATCCGGCCTCGTGCCTGCCATTCTACGTCACCGACTATCAGGCCTTGTCGGAGGCGTTTGCGGCGAAGGACGCAGCTTTGTCGGACAAGCTCGACCTGCCTGCTGACGGCCTACCGGAGCGGCTTCAAAAAGCGGCCAAGGTCACCGCCGAAACGGTCCTCGCGATGCCGGTGCCCGCACAGGGGAACGGGAAGGCAACCGTCGACGAGATCGTCGCCGCCCGCATCGCCGCCGAGCTCGACAATGAGAGCTTCGCCAGCGCCGGGGCGGTATCGCCGCTCGCCAACGTCGCCTACCGGCTGGCCAAGGCGACGCACGCGCCGGACATGATCATCGCGACGATGAGCTGCGGCCACCTCGACATCGCGCCGAGCCCGATGGTGCTGTCGCTGATCGAAAGCCTCGATTGCGAGACAGCCGTGGCGCATGCCGGCGGCGACGACACCTATTCGACCTATTACCAGGCGGGCGCCGTGACGCATGAGATCGTCGGCGCGGCGCAGGTCGACCGGTACGGCCGCGTCAACACCATCGCGCTCAGCAAGCCGAGCGGCGGCCTCATCCGGCTGCCAGGGCAAGGCGGCATGGCCGACGTTGCCAACATGCATCGCGACTACTTGCTTTACGTCCCGCGTCATTCGGTCCAGTCGCTGGTGGACGCGGTCGACATCGCAAGTTCCGCCCGCGGACTGCTGACGCCGGCCGAACGCGAGCCGATGGGCTATCGGACAGGCAAGGCGCTGGTTTTCACCGATCTCTGCATCTTCCGGCTCGACCAGACATCGCGGGAATTGACCGTCGTCGAAACCATGCCAGGCGTTACCCAGCAGCAGGTCCGTGACGCCACCGGGTTCGAAGTGACATTCGATGCCGATTGTCGCGAGGTGCCGGTGCCCTCCAGCGATACGCTCGCCGTGTTGCGAAACCGCATCGACCCGCTTGGCCTGCGTCGTCTGGAATTCGTCAGCGCCAAGGAGCGTGGCGCTCTGATCGTCGAAATCCTCGCGGCCGATCGCGCGATGGTCGAGCGCTGCATCGCCGCGCGGACGTCGTCCGCCGCAAGCTGAGGAGCGTTCCATGGCAAAGCCGTTGCTCGACATGTCGGCCGCCCGTGTCTTCTTCGACGGCATCTTCACCAATCCACGCGTCGCGCATCCGGAGGGCGTGGCAGTCCATCGCGACGGATCGATCTGGTGCGGCACCGAAACCGGCGATCTGCTGAGGCTGGCGGCCGACGGCGGCTCGGTCGAGCGCATGGGCGGCACCGACGGTTTTCTGCTCGGCATTGCCTTCGACCGTGCCGGCAACTGCTTTGCCTGCGATCTCAGGCATGCCGCGATCTTCCGCTGGGATTCCGTGACAGGTCGCATGGAGCGCTTCGCTTCGTCCGGTATCCGCGTGCCCAACTATCCGATCGTCGACGAGGCGAGAGGCTGGCTCTTCGTTTCGGACAGCGTCGGCCAGGACAATCGCTCGGGTATCTTCCGTTACGATCTCAGGACGGGCGAGGGCGGCCTGTGGTGCCGGGAAGCGATGTCCTTCGCCAACGGCATGGCCATGGCGCCGGACGCCAACGGGCTCTATGTGGTTGAGAGCGATGCGCCCTGCATCAGTTATGTGCCGATCCTCACCGATGGTACGGCGGGACGCCGGCAGGTCGTCGTCGAAGACGTGCGCAATGTTCCCGACGGGCTCGCCTTCGCTTCCGACGGCTCACTGCTCATTTCATGCTACGAGCCGAGCCGCATCTATCGCTGGCGAAAGGACAGCGGTCTCGAAGTGCTGATCGAGGATCCGTCTGCGACGACGCTGGCGCATCCCACCAACATCGCCTTCAAGGGCGACAAGCTCTACACCGCAAACCTTGGCCGCTGGCACATCACCGAGATCGATCTGGCCGGGATTCCGGGCTTGAGCGGCGCCTAATCGGCAAGAGACACAAGGCGATACCGCCAAGGGCCAAGGTATCCTTCGGGCCGTTATCGGTGGGCAGGCTCGGCGCGCGTGTCAGGTCGGGTTGCGGCGCCGATCCGCCGGAAAATGAAGCTTTCATTTCCCTTGGGCGCTGCCTCCGCCTGCGCAGCGTCGGTCAGTATCGCCATTCGATTGTGGATCGGCGACTTGACGCAGGCCGGATCCGTTGCGGTGGCATCGCCGGCAATCGCCATCGCCTGACACCTGCAGCCGCCCCAATCGACCTCGCGCCGTTCGCAGCTTCGGCAAGGTTCCTGCATCCATTCGGTGCCGCGGAAGGCGTTGAATGCCTCTGAATCGGTCCAGATTTCGGCGAGCCTGCGTTCTCCGAAGCGCTCGAAGCGGAGCGAGGGAATCGTCTGGGCGGCATGGCACGGCAACACGGTGCCGTCGGGAGCCACCATGAACGCGTCGCGCGCCCAGCCGCCCATGCATGGCTTGGGATAGATGGCAAAATAATCCGCCGTGACGAAGTCGATGTCCATGATGCCGGCGAGCCTTTCGCGCGCCGCCGCGACAATGTCCGCCTGCCGGTTGACCGCTGCCAGGTCGGGCATCAGCCTGTCGCGGTTGGCGAGCGCCCAACCGGCATACTGGACGTTCGCGATCTCGAGCCGCTCGGCATCCAAGGAGAGGGCGAGATCGATGAATTCCGGCACTTCCTCGATGTTGTGCCGGTGGACCGGCGCATTGATGGTGAGCGGCAGCCCGGCCGCGCGGGCGCGGTGCGCCGTCTCCAGCTTTTTCTCGTGGCTGCCCCGGTGGTTGCCGATACGGTCGGTGGTCACTGGTCGGGCGCCCTGGAAGCTCAGTTGCAGGTGGTCGAGTCCGGCTTCGGCAAAGGCCTCGATGCGGCCCTCGGCAATGCCGACGCCGGCGGTGATGAGATTGGTGTAGACGCCACGCGCCGAAAGCCCGGCAATCAATTGTTCGAGGTCGCGGCGCAGGGTCGGCTCGCCGCCGGAAAGATGCACCTGCAGCACGCCGAGATCGGCGGCCTGCGAGAAGAGATCGAGCCAGGTCTGCGTGTCGAGCTCGCGATTGGCCTTCAGCAATTCGAGCGGATTGGAGCAATAGGGGCACTGCAGCGGGCAGCGATGCGTCAGTTCCGCCAGCATGCCGATCGGAGGCAGAATGGGCTCGCTCATAGCTTCACCAAAAGCTTGTCCGACCATTCCTGCAGGAAGGCGATGACGTCGGCCGCCACGTCCTCCGGGCCTGCGTCATAATCGGCCGCAAGACCGGCGATGATGCTGTCGACGGTGGACTGGCCGTCGCAGCGGCGCAGTATGTCGAGGCTGATCTCGTTCGGCCAGAATACCTTCTCCGGCGAAAGCACGGCGAAGGCCTGCCGCACGGGATCGTACTGGATGCGCACATGCTTGGGCAGCGATGGCGCAGACCGCAACGACACAATGGCTTTTTCGCGCAGCGCCATCATTGGGCCGCCTCCGGGCGGAAGGCGCCGGGCGGGATGTTTCCCGGCGCGCTATAGGCATGCTGGAGAGCATCGAGCATGGCCCAGAGTATATCGCATTTGAACACCAGCGCATCGATCGCCTGCTGCTGGCGTTCGGGCGTGTCGGCGTGAGCCATCACGTAGGCGAGGGCGAAGTCTGCGTCGCGCGAGGCCTGTTCGGGCCGCCGGCTGAAATAGGCCAGCGTATCCTCGGTGATGTAATCGTATTTCGCCAGCATCGCCGGCACCCGCTCGCCGATGATGCGCGGCGAGAACATCTCGGTCAGCGACGACGCGACCGCCTCGAGCAGCGTCCGGTTGGTGCAGAACGACAGGTAGGCGCCGACGGCGAAGCGGGTCGCCGGCAGCGCCAGCCTTTCGCTTTTGACCGCTTCGGCATCGAGCCCGAGCGAGGTCGCCAGATGCAGCCAGCGCGCGATGCCGCCGCTCCAGCCGTCCTCGCCGTCATGGTCCTCGATGCGTTTGCGCCAGGCGGCGCGAAACGCCGGATCCTCGGCATGTGCCAGGATCATGGCGTCCTTGCGCGGAATGACCGCCTGGTAGCAATATCGGTTCAGCGCCCAGGCCTGCATTTCGGCTTTCGACAGCGCGCCGCCGGTCATTCTGTGATGGAAAGGATGGCGGTTGTGATAGCGCTCGTCACCGACCTGCCGCAGCACAGCCTCGAGCTCGCTCTTGGACAGGCCACCTCTGGTCGCGTCGCGGAAATCGCTCAAAATTCCATCTCCATGCCATCGCCGGCGATTTCCCAGCCAGCCGCCCTGACCGCCGCGTGTTCGGCGGAATTCTCGTCCAGAACAGGATTGGTATTGTTGATATGAATGAAGATACGGCGAGCGATCTTCACATCGGCCAGGCCGGCAATCGAACCCGCTTGTCCGGACATTGCGATGTGCCCCATGCGCGCGCCGGTTTTCTGGCCGACACGCGCCGCGATCATCTCGTCGTCCGTGTAGACGGTGCCGTCGAACAGAAGGCAGCCGGCATTGGCCAGGCGCGCGCACAGCGCGGCATCGATGCGCGCGCAGCCCGGAATGTAGAAAACGGCGCCGCTGCCGTCGGCCCCGCTGATACGGACCCCGATCGTGTCGCCCGTGTCGGAGCTGAAGTCGGCATCGGGATCGCCTCCTTGCTCGAGATAGAGCGCGACCTTCCCGGGCACCGGAAAGCTGCCGACGACAACGCCGGTCGGATGGCCGTCCGCGTCGCGGATCGCCATTTCCTCCGTCGGCGCCAGCAGGCGCCGCGGCACGATCACCGGATCGAGGACATTGAAGATCGAATTCGCCTCCAGCGTCGCCAGCACCTGTGCCGTCGCATAGATCGCGAAGGGCTGTCGTTCACGCAGGCTGAGCAGACCGGCGATATGGTCCACGTCGGCATTGGTCAGCACCACCGCGCGGATAGGCGTCGAGCGCAACGGTGCGTCGGCCGCGGGCTGCAGCTCAGGCGTGTGCGCAATCTGCTGGCGGATGTCGGGCGATGCGTTGAAGAGAACCCAGCCCGTCCCGTCCGCCGATGCGGCAATGGATGATTGGGTTCGCGAATGTACGCCGAACATCTCGCTGCGAGCCGCGCGACTCAGGCGGTGATTGCAGTTCCATTGCGGAAAGCCGCCTCCGGCCGCCGATCCGATGATCTTCACGCGCATGGCAAATGCGTGCTCCGCGGCCAGTCTGACCGGCTTGTCGGCGTTAGAAAGCTTTGTATCCGCGTTGTTTCCCGCTGCAAAGCCTGCGGCGGGGTGCATGCCCCTGCTGCCAGGGACATGCACCCTTGCGGCCTACTTCCTGGGAGGAATTTCAGCAGGCAGATACCGCGAAATTTCGAAGCCCGCAGCGACTTGGCACATGGTCGGTTTCTTCCAGCTCTTCTTCATGGCATTCTCCTCTTCTGCCAGCCCGAAGGGGCCGGTCATGTCATTGACGCCATTGCGGGCGGTGCAATGGCTCGTCCATCACTTCACAAATGGACAAATGAAACACTGGGTTCTCAAAACAACTAAAGAAAACTATCTGCCTCGAAGATCGGTTCCTTCCCTCCATCGCCGTTTTCGCGCCGATCGCGCTCACCCCGGCGCCGCCGTGATCGGGTTGTCATGTTCGTCGATCAGCGGCACGTTGTAGTCGAGCAGGAGCTTGTTGATCTCCGCCTGGTTCTCGCGGATCACCTTGTTGAGCATACGCTTCCATTCCTGGTCGGATGGACGCACGCCCATGGTGATGCGGTAGGACATGCGCGAACCGGTCTTTTCCTTGACCAGCGGGACGATCGTGACATTCGCGCCGAGCTGCCTTGCGTAGTAGCCTGCCATCGGCCCCCACAGGATCGCCGCGTCGATCTTGCCGGCAAGCATGTCCTTGAGCACGACTTCTCCCATCGACGGGGTGACGCGCGTATCGACGGCCAGCGGGTAGATCTTGGCCGTTCGCAAGAGCTTGTTGGCGGCCATGTTGGCGGTCGGCGGCGTGCGTTCGACGACGCCGATCCTCTTACCGGTGAGTTTCGGATCCTCGATCGTCTCGACACCCTCGAGATCATCGCCCTTCGGGTGCACAAGCACGTAGGAGGAGCGATAGTAGGCGTTGGTGTTCTGCACCAGCTCGTCGCCCTGGGCATAGCCCATGATGATGTCGCATCGGTTGGCGGCAAGCGTGTTGCGCACGAAGCCCATGACGGTCGGAAACCATGTGTAGGCGACCGACTTCCGCCCTGTCTTCCTGGCGACCAGCTCGGCCAGCTTGTTTTCGAATCCCTTACCGTTCTGGTCGGTGAAGGGCATGTTCGAAGGATCGGCGCAGACGCGCAGAATGTCGGGATCGACCAGCTCTCCCGCTGCGCCAAGGCCGGCGCCTTGCGCCCAGGCGGCCGATGGCAGCAAGGCGAGCGCGCCGAGCAGGGGCAGAACGAAACGTGGCTTCGATGCAACCCGGCCTGTCACGTCATCCCCCCATGCAGGATTTTTCGGCATCCTTGGCCGCTTGGGGTTTGTCCTCGTGCTTGGGCGGCCTGCCGCGCGGCGCGGCGCCGTCGGCGCGGGCGCGCAGATAGACGTAGAGGTCATCCAGGTAGCAATAGACGTTCTTGTTGTCGCCAAAGGCCGGCATGACGTTCTCCTTGCCGTTGGCGGTGTTCTTGCGGCCCTGGGCGACGATCGAGAGGAAGGTAGGGTAGTCAATTGTCTTAAGGCTGTTCGCCAGGGCCGGGGCATAGGTCGAACCCATCCCGTCCTGTCCGTGGCAGACATGGCAGTCCGAGTGATAGCGGCGATAGCCGCTGAAGGTGTACCAATCCACGGTTCCGTTCTCGATCTTGTAGGTTGGATTTCCATCCGCATCCAAATATTTGCCGCCCTCGTCCTTCACCGCCTTGGCTTTGTCGGCGCTGTCCTCGGCCTGCGCCGAAGTCGGGCCGGCCAAAGGCAGAAGGGTCAGGGCTAGAACGGAAACTGCGATGCGGATGGACATTCAGACACTTCCTTATTTTGCCAAGGACGAAGGGTTGCCGTCGCGAAGCGGCGTTGACCGGTGTTCGGGTGTGCTGCAGATCGAGAGCCCGGCCGTTGCCTGCGGATGATCCGGGCTCTCGATCTTTCAGCCTTCGGTCTTAAGGTTTTCCCGGGATATCAATCCGGAAGACCGAAGACGGTGAGCTGGCCGCCCAGCGTCGTGTAGTCGGCGAGTGCCGCGTAGCCACCGACCGCTCCGAGACCGGCCGTTCCAACGACCGCGGCCTGATCGCCCTGCGCGCGGCCCTGATCGACGGCGCCATGCCAAGCGGCGGCGTTGTCGGGTGACAGCAGTCCGCCGGCGAGGCCGATACCTGCCCATCCGCCGACACCGGACAGAACGGCGATGTACTGCTTGCCGTCATGCTCGAAGGGCGTGACATTGCCGATGATGCCGGACGGGGTCTTGAACTTGTAAAGTTCCTTGCCGTGCTCATCGACTGCCTTGATGTAGCCTTCGAGCGTCCCGTAGAAGATGACGTCGCCAGCGGTCGCCAGAGCGCCCGACCACACCGAGAACTGCTCGGGCTTCGACCAGACGATCTCACCCTTGGCGGCATCCCAGGCAATGAAGTTGCCCATGTTGCCGTCGCCGCCAGGCGCCGGATACATCGACACCGTAGCGCCCACATAAGGCTGGCCGGCCGTGTAGCTCACCTTATACGGCTCATAATCCATGCAGACGTGGTTGGTCGGCACATAGAACAGCCCGGTCTTCGGCGAGTAGGCGGCCGGCTGCTGGTCCTTGGTTCCAAGCGCTGCCGGGCAGATACCCGTCGAGTTGGTGTCTTCGCCGTTCTGCTGCGTCGAATATTTCGCCACGACCTGCGGGCGGCCGTATTCCTTGCTGTTGGGGTCCATATTGACTTCGGTCGCCCAGTTCACCGCCGGGTCGTACTTCTTGGCGACGAGAAGTTCGCCGTTGGCGCGATCCATGGTGTAGGCGAAGCCGTTGCGGTCGAAATGCACCAGCACATCGTGCTTTTTGCCTTTGACCTCCATGCCGTCGACGAGAATCATCTCGTTGATGCCGTCAAAGTCCCATTCGTCATGCGGGGTCATCTGGTAGACCCATTTGGCCACGCCGGTGTCGGCATCGCGGGCGAAGATGGTCATCGACCAGCGATTGTCTCCGGGGCGCTGGACCGGGTTCCAGGTCGAGGGATTGCCGGTGCCGTAGTAGACGAGGTTCAGCTTGGGATCGTAGGAATACCATCCCCAGGTCGTGCCGCCGCCCGTCTTCCACTGCTCGCCTTCCCAGGTATTCGTGCCGGAGTCCTTTCCCACCGGCTTGCCGAGCTGCGTGGTCTTCTCGGGATCGAGCAAGGTGTCCGCATCCGGACCTTCCGAATAAGCCTTCCAGGCGAGCTTGCCGTCTTTCAGATTGTAGGCGGCCAGCCAGCCGCGGACGCCGAATTCCGCGCCGGATACGCCGACGAGGACCTTGTCCTTGATGACCACCGGCGCCGATGTGCCGGACTCACCCTTGCCGCCGTCGGTCTGTTCGCCGTTCTTGACCGACCACACGACCTTGCCGGTCTTGGCATCGAGCGCAACGACGGTGGTGTCGGCCTGGTTGAGAATGATCTTGCCGTCTCCGTAGGCGACGCCGCGATTGACCGTGTCGCAGCACATGATCGGAATGACGTTGGTGTCTTGCTTGGGTTCGTACTTCCAGAGGATCTTCCCGTCATTGTCGAGATCGAGGGCGAAGACGGTGTTCGGGAACGGTGTGTGAACATACATGACGTTGCCGATGATCAGCGGTCCGCCCTCGTGTCCGCGCAGCACGCCGGTCGAGAAGGTCCATTTGACCTGCAGGTTCTTCACGTTTTCCTTGGTGATCTGCTTGAGCTTGGTATACCGGGTGTTGGCGTAGTCGCCAGTCTGCATCACCCAGTCTTTCGGATTTTCGGCCATCTTCACGAGGTCTTCGTTGGCTGACGCTGTATAGAGTGCGCCTAACGACAGTAGCGCGGCGGTTGTTGCGATGTAGGTGGCTTGAGTAAGTGCGCGCATCAAATTCCTCCCATGTTGACAACAAGAAATCGGCAATCAAGCTCGCAAGAGCTTGTTCAGGCGATTGGTATTGGGAAGTATTTCCGGCAGCTGTCACGACCTAAACTGCAAGTAGCAGAGGAACTTTCCTATCCTCTACCAAATCAGCCTAGCCTGCACCCGCCCGGTTGGCCTACGAAAGACTGCCGCCGCTCCCTTGTTACAGCGATGTCCTTGAAGCCGGAAACAGGGTAAGGCTATGTCATTGCAAAATGTCAGGCAAGGAAAAACCCCCGCCTGAATTGTGCGCTGCAGCATTTATCTAGTGCGACGCAATATAAAATTTAGAGAAAAAAGACATTCAAAATTTCACCATGGTTAGAAGTTTAAAATCGAATGATTTCATACGCAATATCTAATATGATCGTATTATAGGCGTGATAAACTTCTAAGTATATTTCTAAATATTCTTGTGTCTCGTTTCGCTTGATATCTCTGGTTGTCCGCATTGATCTGGCTATGAAAAAATACTCGCTAAGATGGGCGCTGGGACGAGCCGTGAAGCTGCTTTGGAGAGCTGCCGTCGGTGGGCAAGGCATTCCTCCTTTGGTCCTATACCGGGACGGTGAGAACTTGACCGGGCTTGCGGCATGCCGCCAACTGGGCACGATGGTGCTGCCTCGCTGCAGCGCGCGCGGGCAATAGGAGGAATTTCTCATGGTCAGATATGTTGGATTTTCGATCCTTCCGCTCCTCTTTTCGCCGGCAATGGTCCTTGCAAACCCGGCCGGCACCGCGGGGGACTACCCGACGGCGACGATTGTCGACTACGTGCTCGGCTGCATGCAGACGAACGGCCAGACGCGTCAGGCGCTGGAGAGTTGTTCATGCTCGATCGACGTCATCGCCTCGATCCTCCCTTACGACCATTATGAGAGGGCCGAGACCTTCAAGAGCCTGTCCCTGACGACAGGCGAGAATGCAGGTCTGTTCCGCGAAAGCGCGCCGGCGAAGGCCGCGCGGACGGAGCTGAAGCAGGCGCAGGCCGAAGCCGACGTGCGCTGCTTCTGAAGCATCTAGGCAAGCTGCGGCGGTTTCCGTCTGGAACTGCATAGACCAGGCGGTCAGGCCACGCCCGGAAATTTCTGATGGAACGATCGCAAAAGGCCGTTCGTCGCCTCGGGGCCGCGGTGTTGCCGGGGCAGCCCTATGTCGAAAACGCCGAGCACGTGCGAGGGCCGCGGCGCAAGCACGATGATGCGGTCCGCCAGCGTTAGCGCCTCGGTCAGGTTGTGTGTCACCATCAGGGCGGTCGTGGGCCTGGCCGACCAGACGTCGAGAAGCAGGCGCCGGAGTTGCCCGGCGGTCGGTCCGTCGAGCGAGACGAAAGGCTCGTCGAGGAACAGCACCGCCGGCTCGGTCGCGAAGGCGCGCGCGAGCGCCGCCCTTCGCGCAAGGCCTAGCGAAAGCTCCGCCGGATAGAGCGAGCGCATGCCGGCGAGACCGAGCGTGTCAAACAGCGCGTCGAGATTTTTCGCGCGCAGGTCTTTCGGCAGTGCTAGCCTGACGTTCTGTTCCACCGTGCGCCAGGGCAGCAAGGTGGGTTCCTGGAACACGGCGGCTATGCGGTTCGAGCCGCCTTCGGGCAGCTGGAAAGAACCGGAGAACTGCCTGTCGAGCCCAAGCAGAATGCGCAGCGTCGTGGTCTTGCCGCAGCCCGATGGCCCGAGCAGGCAAGCGAATTCGCCTTGTTGGACCTCGAAGGAAAGGTTCTTCAGCGCCATGACCGAGACGCCCTGCGCGGACCTGAAGGTTTTTTCGGCGATGTCGACCCTAAGCGGAGCGGCGGCGCCAACGGGTTGCATGTCGTTCAACGGGCTGCACCAGAAGAAGTTCGATCACGAGCATCACCGCCACGAATGCCAGCGTGTAGGCAAGAATGGCGGCGACGTCGAAAAGCTGGAAATAGAGGTGGATCTGAAAGCCGACGCCGTTGGAGCGGCCGAGCAGTTCGACCACCAGAACGATCTTCCAGATGAGAGCGATACCGGAGCGCGAGGCCGCGGCCAGATAGGGCTGCAATTGCGGCAGCAGGATATGGCGAAGGCGGTCGAGGGGACCGAAGCGGTAGACGGCCGCCATTTCGGCGTAACTCGGGTCCAGCGCCCTGGCGCCCTCGCGCATGGTCACCACGACATTCGGGATCTTGTTCACGGCGACCGCGCTTATCGCCGCCGCCTCGTTGAGGCCGAACCAGATATAGGCCAGCACGATGACCACCAGCGCGGGGATGTTGAGGAACAGGATGACCCAGGGGTTGAAGAACCGGTCCGCGCGGCGGTAGCTGCCCAGGAGGATGCCGATCGCCGATCCGACGATCATCGCGACGAGATACGCCGCGGCGACCCGGCCCAGCGTTGCGCCGAGGTGGTAGAAAAGGTCGCCGCTCGCCGCCTCTCTCAGCAACACCTGCCAGACCTCACCTGGTCCCGGAAAGGCGGGACTCGGCCAGGTATTCGCCGCCAGGCTCCACAGCAGGCCAAGCCCGAGCAAGGAGACTGTCACCGTCAGCGCGGGCATCAGCGTCGCAGCGGAGCCGGAACGGCTGGAGATGCCGGCCGCTTCGCCGAGCGTGCGATCGCCGCCGTCTCTTGCGGTCATTGCGGCGGCTCCCGCCAGAATGTGCCGGGCGCCATCTCCGGCGCGCTGCCGACCAGCTTTTCGCCGCCGATTCGGGCCAGCACCCGATAGAGCCTGCCGGCATCGACCGCCTCCTCGGCGACCGGACGCCTGGGGATGCCCTCGCGGTAGCGGTCGCGCAGCTTGGCCAGCTCCTTGCCGTCGGCGCGGATGACCGGCGCGAGGCGCAGCCACTCTTCGTCGGACCTTGCCAGCAGATCCTTGGCCTGCGCGGAAGCCTTGAGGAAGCCGCGGACGGCTTGCGGATTGTCGTTCGCCCATTTGTCGTGGAAGACATAGCCAAGCGCGGATACCGGCCCCGATGCTCCGAGCGCCATCTGCGCGTCGCCGGCGCCGATCAGCCGACGAAAGCCGTCGGCCTCGAGCCTGGCGCAGAAGTGCCAGAAATTGAGCACCGCATCGAGCTCGCCCTGAATGGCCTTTTGCGAAATCAGCGGCGGCGCGCCAAAGACGACATCGCTGACCGCCGGCAGGTCGATGCCGTGATCGCGCCTGGCTAGCGCCTGTATCAGCAGCCAGCTCTTGTCGATGGCTCCGCCGGCGACGCCGATCTTCTTCCCCTTGAGGTCTGCGACCGTGCGGATCGGCGACGCGTCCTTCACCATGATCGCCCCGACGGCGGTCGAATAGGGGGCCAATGTCACGTCGCCGCCCACCGAGCGCTGGCGCGAGACCCACAGCCAATCGGTCACGATCACGTCGATCGCGCCTGCCAGCATCGCCACATTGGTCGCATCCTCCCCGGCGAAATTGATGACGTCCAGATCGATCCCGTTGGCGGCGTCGAACTTGTGCTGCTTCAGCGTATCAAGCTCCCAGCTCACCGTGCCGAACTTCAGCACGCCGATGCGAAGCTTTGACGCGGCGGAGGCGTCAACGGCGTGTGAGCCGACAATCGCCGCCGTTCCAAGAGCCGCCAGACGGAGCGCTTCCCGCCGCGAAATCATGATGCGTCCTCCCGGGACTGCAACAAACCAGGGCGCCGGTCAGATTGCCCGGTCCTTCGTTGGGAAAGCGCATTTCCAGCGCCTGACCTTCAAGGCCGGGTGTTCCTGCGACCATTTCGCGATTTCGCTGGGCGCCAGCATCATGCATTGGAACAGGGAGCCGCGGCTTTCAAAATAGAGATGCTCGTCTCGGCAATCGCCGGGATTGGCACTCAGGCAAACCGTCAATATGAGGTCGACCAAATTCATTCAGCACCTCTTGCGCGCGCGAAAACGCCCGCTCTGGCGAAATGCCGCCGCCCCCATTGCCTGGGCAAATCCCAGCCTGGATAAAACCAGCCTGACCGGTGTCCCGAGGTGCCCTTGGGAATCCAGAACGGCCTGAAGCTACGCGCTCGCCCCAGGACCGTCAACAAAGTCGAAAGTACAGGATGGGCTCTCTCGGGTGCGGCAGTCTGGACCTTCGTATGATTGACTTCCGCCATCCGCCGGTTAGCTTTTTGCTCGTGCCGGGGATTTGACGATTAATGAGGAATTGCCATGCGCGCTATCGCATTTTTCGCCGCCATATTTCTGGTTACTTTCATTACGGACCAATCCTACGCGCAGGATGCGGCGGCAGGCGAGAAGGTCTTCACCAAATGCAAGGTCTGCCACGTCGCGGACAAGGACCAGAACAAGGTCGGTCCGTCGTTGAACGGCGTCATCGGCCGCACGGCCGGCACGCATCCGGGATTCAGCTATTCCCAGGCCATGGTCGCGGCCGGAAAGTCCGGCGTCAAATGGGACGAGCCGACGCTGACGACCTATCTCCATGATCCAAAGGCCATGGTGAAAGGCACGAAGATGGCGTTTGCCGGCCTCAAGGACGACAAGGACGTGGCCAACGTCATCGCCTATCTCAAGCAATTCTCGAAGTGACGGCCTAGAGCGGTTCAGCGTTGATAGAATCGCCGAGCCGCTCTACGCGGCGTCACGCAGCCTCCGCATGGCGGAAGGCAGATCGAGCAAGCTGTCGCATACGAGGTCCGCGCCCAGCTCCTCGACGGGGACATGGGTGTAGCCGCCGCGCAGCAGAACGACCGGCATGCCGGCCGCGCGCGCGGCGCCGACGTCGCTGATGCTGTCTCCAACCATCAGCGCCTCGTATGGTTCGACGCCAAGCTGGTCGAGCGCCAGAAGCAGAGCGTCAGGCGCCGGTTTCAGGTTTGTCACGGCATCTCCGCCGACGATCGCGCCGAGATATTCCGTCAAGTGGAAATGCAGCAGGATTTCGCGCGTCGCCAATTGCGGCTTGTTGGTGGCAACGCCCATGGCCGTTCCGTTCAGATGGAAGTGGGTGAGAACTTCCCTGACGCCAGGCATCAGCTTCGTCAGCCCGGTCAGATGTCTGCGGTAGATCGGCGCCATGTCGCGATTGGCTTCCTCGAGAACGCTGCCGGCAAGCGGCGACCCCGAGGCGGCGAAAGCCCGCTCGACCAATTTCATGACACCGCCGCCGATCATCGCCCTGACCCGATCCACGCTGAGCGGCGGCAGATCGCGGCCGGCCAGCAGCTCGTTCACAGCCGCCGCGATGTCGGGCGCCGAATCGATCAGCGTGCCGTCGAGATCGAACAGGATCGCCCTTGGCGACCCAAACGGCTTGCTTGCGTCTTTCATGCGGCTTCCTTCCATTTGATCGAGCAGCCGATCGAAGCGATCTGGTCGCGCGGACCGTTACCCGTTCGGGCAACCTGCTTCATCGCCTCCAGCAGATCGCGTCTCAGCCCAGGCTGTCCGGCCTCGCGTCGCGATGCATCCAGCCGGCCACGATATTGCAGCGTCAGTTCGCCGTTGAGGCCGAAGAAATCCGGGGTGCACACGGCGCCATAGGCGCACGCCACCGCCTGCGACTCGTCATGGAGATACGGGAAGGTGAAGGCGTTCGCCCTGGCGAAGAGCTTCATGTTGTCGAAGCCATCGTCAGGATAGGCGTCGGCATCGTTGGCGTTGACCGCAACAAAGCCGATACCCTCGGCCTTGAGGTCGTTGGCGTCGCGCACGATGCGCGAAATCACCGCCTTCACATAGGGGCAGTGATTGCAGATGAAGGCGACGACCAGCCCGTTGGGTCCGGCCTGGCCTAAGATCGAATGCGATCTGCCGTCGATGCCGGGCAAGACGGCGTCGACGCCTTGCCAGCCGAAATCGCAGACCGGTGGGATTGCCGCCATGTCATCCTCCGCAGGTGGTTCATGCGGCTCGCCGGACCGCTCCGTCGGCCGCCTGTCTGATCGCGCCGATATTGGCGCGATAGGCGGCCTCGGCGCCACCCTTGAAAACGGCGGAGCCGGCGACAAGCACATTGGCGCCGGCCGCGGTAACAAGGGGAGCCGTCTCGGGCGTGACGCCGCCGTCGATCTCGATGTCGATCGGACGCTGGCCGACGAGCGCCTTGACACGCCTGACCTTGTCGATGACCGCCGAAATGAAGGCCTGACCGCCGAAACCCGGATTGACGGTCATCAAAAGCACCAGGTCGAGCCGGTCGAGGACATATTCGATGACGCTTTCCGGCGTCGACGGGTTGAGCGACACGCCGGCCTTCTTGCCGAGGTTCCTGATCGCCTGCAGCGAGCGGTCGAGATGCGGCCCGGCCTCGGCGTGCACCGTGATGATGTCGCAACCGGCGTCGGCGAAGGCGGCGAGATAGGGATCGGCCGGCGCGATCATCAGATGACAGTCGAAGATCTTGTCGGTTCGGTTGCGGATCGCCTTGATCACCGGCGGGCCGAAGGTGATGTTGGGCACGAAATGTCCGTCCATCACGTCGAGATGGATCCAGTCGGCGCCCGCCCGCGCGACCGCTTCGACCTCGTCGCCGAGCCGCGAGAAATCCGACGACAGAACGGAAGGGGCGATGATGGTCTTTGCGGTCATTTGCCTTCTCCTTCCCCGGCGGGCAGCGTGAAGACACGGCTGGCGGTGATGTCCTCGGCGGAGATCGTCGACAGCGCCTTGGCGTCGAGCGGTCCCTTGGCGCTCTCGAACAGGCGATTGGCCTGCCGCAGCCGTGTCCGGTCGAGCGCGTTGCGGATCGAGCGGGCATTGGCGAAATGCGGTTGTGCGCGGCGGCGCGCGATGTAGTCGGCCATTGCGGCGGTTGCCTCGGTGTCGAACAGGTAGTTTTGCTTTTCGAGCATTTGTTCCGCGATCCTAAGAAGCTCGTCGTCGGAATAATCGGGAAAGTCGATGTGGTGGGCAACGCGTGAACGGAATCCCGGATTGCTTTCGAAGAAGCGATCCATGCGCTGCGCATAGCCGGCGAGGACGACGACGAGATCGTCGCGCTGGTTCTCCATCACCTGCAGCAGGATCTCGATCGCTTCCTGGCCGTAATCCCGTTCGTTCTCAGGGCGATAGAGATAATAGGCCTCGTCGATGAACAGCACGCCGCCCATTGCCTTCTTCAGGATCTCCTTGGTCTTGGGGGCCGTATGGCCGATATACTGGCCGACCAGATCGTCGCGGGTAACCGAAACCAGATGGCCCTTGCGGATATAGCCCAGGCGATGCAGCAGGTCGGCCATGCGCAGCGCGACGGTCGTCTTGCCGGTGCCCGGATTGCCGGTGAAGCTCATATGCAGCGTCGGCGTTTCGTGCGCGAGGCCCATGCGGCGGCGGGCCCGCTCGACCAGCAGGAGCGCCGCCGTCTCGCGGATGCGTCGCTTGACCGGGGCGAGCCCGATCAGATCGCGGTCGAGCTCGGCCAGGACGTCCTTGACGCCGGACGTTTCGAATTCCTCGCGCAGATCGATCGCCGCCGGGGCGGCGGCTTGCGGCACTTGCGTTTCGGCTAAGGCTGGCGCCGGCATGGTATTTTCCTCCTGTCGCGATGATTAGCCGTATCTCGCCCCGGCCGGCCTGTCGGCGGCGTAGGGCCTGGTGGTGTAGCGGATCATGCGGCCCGCGGTTTCCTGCCTGTCGAGTCGGTAGCCGGGTTCCTCGTCCGGGCGGTTCACGATGAAGGAGAGCTTCACCGATTCC
The DNA here is from genome assembly GCF_006439385.1 of Mesorhizobium sp. B3-1-7. Lineage (NCBI taxonomy): Bacteria > Pseudomonadati > Pseudomonadota > Alphaproteobacteria > Hyphomicrobiales > Phyllobacteriaceae > Mesorhizobium > Mesorhizobium sp. B3-1-7. Next base: position 14,001 of record NZ_VFTL01000018.1, on the reverse strand, counting down.
CAGCCCTGCGAGGAATCGAAGGCGACGACGCGGATATAGCGATCGCCATAGAGCTTGCGGCATGCGTTGAGCTCCATCATCAGCGCCGCCGCGTCCGGATTGTCGAACATCGGGTGGCCCCACATGTCCCAATAGGTGTTGCGCGGGTGCGGGTCGTCGGTGAACTCGAGGCTGACGGCCCATTTGTTGTCGATGCAATACTGCACCTGCGCGCGGATCTGATCGTCGGTCAGGTCGGGCAGGAAGGAAAAGGCCCCTTGGGTTATGCGCATTGTCTGTCTCCTTATTCGGCGGCTGTTGCCACCGGAACGAAGTCCGGCGTGTCGGTCGAGGCGTAGTTGAATGTCACGTCCTTCCAGACGTCGAGAGCCTGTCGCAGAGGCAGGCATGAGCGGGCGGCGCGCTCGAGGATCTCAGGCCCTTCCCGCAGGTAGTCGCGACCCTCGTTGCGGGCGAGGATCATCGCTTCGAGAGCTACCCTGTTGGCGGTGGCGCCGGCCGCGATCCCCATCGGATGGCCGATCGTGCCGCCGCCGAACTGGAGCACGACATCCTCGCCGAGCAGGTCGATGAGCTGATGCATCTGGCCGGCATGGATGCCGCCCGACGCCACCGGCATCAGCTTGTTGAGCGAGGCCCAGTGCTGGTCGAAGAAGATGCCGTTCTCCAGCCGCATCGGGTTATGGTCCTCGCGGCAGATGTCGTAGTAGCCCCTTGTCGTCGCCGGATCGCCTTCGAGCTTGCCGACGACGGTGCCGGCATGGATGTGATCGACGCCGGCAAGCCGCATCCATTTGGCGATGACGCGGAAGGAAACGCCGTGCGACTTCTGCCGCGTGTAGGTCGAGTGCCCGGCGCGATGCAGGTGCAGAATCATGTCGTTCCTGCGCGCCCACTTCGCCATCGACTGGATCGCCGTGTAGCCGATCACGAGGTCGATCATGACGATGTTGGAGCCGAGCTCCCTGGCGAAGTCGGCCCGTTCGTACATGTCCTCCATGGTGGCCGCGGTGACGTTGAGATAGGTCCCCTTGATCTCGCCGGTCTCGGCCTGCGCCTTGTTGACCGCCTCCATGCAGTAGAGGAACCGCTCACGCCAATGCATGAAGGGCTGCGAGTTGATGTTTTCGTCGTCCTTGGTGAAATCGAGCCCGCCTTTCAGCGCCTCGTAGACGACACGGCCGTAATTGCGGCCGGAAAGGCCGAGCTTCGGCTTGACGGTGGCGCCGAGCAGCGGGCGGCCGAACTTGTCGAGGCGCTCGCGCTCGACGACGATGCCGGTCGCCGGACCCTGGAAGGTCTTCACATAGGCGACGGGAAAACGCATGTCCTCCAGCCGCAATGCCTTCAACGGCTTGAAGCCGAAGACGTTGCCGATGATCGATGCCGAAAGATTGGCGATCGAACCCGGCTCGAACAGGTCGAGATCGTAGGCGATATAGGCGAAGTACTGTCCGGGCGCGTTCGGCACGGGGTCGACCCGATAAGCCTTGGCGCGGTATTTTTCGCTCGCCGTCAGCCGGTCCGTCCAGACCACAGTCCAGGTTGCGGTCGAGGATTCGCCGGCGACTGCCGCGGCGGCCTCAATCGGGTCGACGCCGTCCTGCGGCGTGATCCTGAACACCGAGAGTATGTCGGTGTCCTTGGGCTCGTAGTCGGGCTCCCAATAGCCCATCTTCTTGTATTCCATCACACCGGATCTGTAGCGGTCCTTGCCGGTCACGGTCTCGGATTTGTTGGGCATGAGTCTGGTCCTTTCCTTGCTTGGCGGACCGCCGCTCAGGCGGCTTTCGCGGTTGCGATCTGCGGGTCGAGCTTTCCCGCGGCGTAGCGCTTGGCCATCTCGTCCATGGCGACGACCTTGATCTTCGAGGCGTTGCCCGCGGTGCCGAAGCGTTCGAAGCGATCGCGGCAGAGGTCGCGCAAGGCGTCCATGGCGGGCTTCAGGAATTTTCGCGGATCGAATTCACGCGGATCCTGCGTCGCGACGCGGCGGAACTGCCCGGCCATGGCCATGCGGCAATCGGTGTCGATGTTGACCTTGCGCACGCCGTAGCGGATGCCGCGCTCGATCTCCTCGACCGGAACGCCGAAGGTCTGGGGCATCTCGCCGCCGTACTTGTTAATAATGTCCTGCAGCTCCTGCGGCACGGAGGACGAACCGTGCATGACCAGATGCGTGTTAGGCAGCTTCTCGTGGATCGCCTCGATCACCTGCATGGCCAGGATGTCGCCGTCCGGCTTGCGCGTGAACTTGTAGGCGCCGTGGGAGGTGCCGCAGGCGATGGCGAGCGCATCGACGCGAGTGGCGGTCACGAAGTCGACCGCCTGATCGGGATCGGTCAGGAGCTGGTCGTGCGACAGCGCGCCCTCCGCTCCGTGACCGTCCTCCGCTTCGCCCTGGCCGGTTTCCAGTGAGCCGAGCACGCCGAGCTCGCCTTCGACGGAAGCGCCGACCCAATGCGCCATGCGCGCGACGCGTTCGGTGATGGCGACGTTGTAGTCGTAGCTCGCCGGGGTCTTGGCGTCCGCCATCAACGACCCGTCCATCATCACCGAGGTGAAGCCGTGGCGGATCGCCGAAAGGCAGGTGGCTTCGTTGTTGCCGTGATCCTGATGGATGCACAGCGGAATGGCCGGATGGATCTCGGTCAACGCCTCCATCATCCTGGACAGCATGATGTCGTTGGCATAGGAGCGGGCGCCGCGCGAAGCCTGGATGATCACCGGCGCGTCGCAGGCCCTGGCCGCCTCCATGATGGCGAGGCCCTGTTCCATGTTGTTGATGTTGAATGCCGGCACGCCGTAACCGTGCTCGGCGGCATGGTCGAGGAGCTGGCGAAGGGTGATGCGGGCCATTGTCGGTCCTCCTAGATGATGAGTTTCAGCGCCGCCGCGGCGACGGCTTCGGGTGTGATGCCGAAATGCCGATACAGGTCAGGGGCGGGGGCACTGGCGCCGAAGCCGGTCATGCCGACAAAAGCGCCTGTGTCGCCGATCCAGCGGTCCCAGCCGAGACGGGCGGCCGCCTCGATGGCGACGCGCGGCGCCGAGCCGAGGACGGACTTGCGGTAGTCGGCTTCCTGTTCCTCGAACAATTCCCAGCACGGCATCGAGACGACCGCGGCGGCGACGCCGTGCTGGGTTTCCAGCCGTTCGGCGGCGGCAACGGCGATCTCGACCTCCGAGCCGGTGGCGATCAGCGTCACGGCGCGATGCGCGGATGGCTCGCGCAAGACGTAAGCGCCGCGGCCGGACCGGTTCCCGTGGCCATGTACCTGGCGCAGCGTCGGCAGGTTCTGGCGCGAGAGCGCGAGCACGCTTGGCCGCTTCCCGCTCTTCAGCGCCAGTTCCCAGCACTCCGCCGTTTCGATGATGTCGGCCGGGCGGAAGACATTGAGGTTCGGCGTGGCCCGCAGCATCGCTAGGTGCTCGACGGGCTGATGGGTCGGTCCGTCCTCGCCGAGGCCGATGGAATCGTGCGTCATCACATAGACGACGCGCTGGCTCATGAGCGCCGAGAGCCGCATCGCGCCGCGAGCATAGTCGGCGAAGCACAGGAAAGTGCCGCCATAAGGTATGAACCCGCCATGCAGGGCGATGCCGTTCATGGCCGCGGCCATGCCGTGCTCGCGAATGCCGTAATGAATATAGCGGCCTGCATAGTCGCCCGGCGCTATGCGATCCATGCCTTTGGTGATCGTCAGGTTCGAATGGGTCAGATCGGCGGAGCCGCCGACTGTCAGCTCGGTTGCGCCGTTGATCGCGGCGAGCGCCATTTCGGAGGCCTTGCGCGTTGCGACCTTGGTCGCCTTCTCGACGTGCTCCGCGCGGAAGGCGTTCAACGCTTCGAAGACCGCATCGGGCAGCTTGCCGGAAAGCGCGCGCTCGAAATCTTCGCGGCGCGCCGAGGCGGCAAGCCGCCGCTCCCAAGCGCGCCGCGCCGCCTGGCCGCGTTCGGCGATCTCGCGCCAAGCCGAAAGGATGTCGTGCGGCACGTCGAACGGCGCGTGGGCCCAGCCGATGTTTTCGCGCGTCGCGGCGATCTCCGCATCGCCCAGCGGCGCGCCATGCGTCTTTTCCGAACCGCCGAGATTGGGGGCGCCCTTGCCGATCACCGTACGGCAGGCGATCAGGGATGGCTGATCCGAATGCTGTGCTGCCTCGATCGCCGTGGCGACGGCTTCCATGTCATGGCCGTCCACCGACTGCACATGCCATCCGGCGGCTTTGAACCGGGCCGGCTGATCCATCGATGTCGACAGCGAGGTCGGTCCGTCGATGGAGATCGCGTTGTCGTCCCAAAGCACGATCAGGCGGGAGAGCTTCAGGTGACCCGCGAGGTCGATCGCCTCGTGGCTGATGCCTTCCTGCAGGCAGCCGTCGCCGGCGATCACATAGGTGTAGTGGTCGACGAGATCGGCGCCGTGGCGGGCGGCAAGCATGCGCTCGGCCAGCGCCATGCCGACAGCGGTCGAAATGCCTTGCCCGAGCGGGCCGGTGGTCGTCTCGATGCCAAGCGCGTGGCCATGCTCCGGATGCCCGGCGGTACGGCTGCCCAGCTGACGGAACCGCTGCAACTCCTCGATCGGCATGTCCTGGTAGCCGAGCAGGTAATGCAGCGCATATTGCAGCATCGAGCCGTGCCCGGCCGAAAGCACGAAGCGGTCGCGATCGGGCCAATCCGGCGCCGCCGGGTCTATGGCGATGAAGCGGCTGAACAACACCGTCGCGACATCGGCCATGCCCATCGGCATGCCCGGATGTCCGGAACTGGCCTTCTGCACGCTGTCCATGGCCAGCGCGCGGATGGCGTTCGCCATGTCGCGCTCGGACACGGCGGCTGCGGACTTCAATGCTGCCAGGCTGGTCATGGCATCCTCCTCACGACACACGTTTCTTGCGTTCGATCAATTGCAGGATGAGCGGCGTCAGGATCAGCTGCATGGCAAGGTCGAGCTTGTTGCCCGGCACCACTATGGAATTCGGCCGCGACATGAAGGAGTCGTGGATCATTGAAAGCAGGTAAGGGAAATCGATGCCGCGAGGATTGGCGAAGCGGATCACCAGCATCGATTCGTCGGGGGTCGGAATCCAGCGCGCGATGAACGGGTTCGACGTGTCGACGATCGGCACGCGCTGGAAATTGATCGCGGTCTGCGAGAATTGCGGGACGATGTAGCGGACATAGTCCGGCATGCGGCGCAGGATCACGTCCATCACCGCCTCGGTGGAATAGCCGCGCGTGGCGCGGTCGCGATGGATCTTCTGGATCCATTCGAGATTTATGACCGGCACCACGCCGATCTTGAGGTCCGCGTGCCTGGCCAGATTGATCTTTTCGGTGACGACGCAGCCATGCAGGCCTTCGTAGAAGAGCAGGTCGCTCGGTGCGAATTCGCGCCATTCGGTGAAATGGCCGGGCGGTGTGCCGTACTGCTTCTCCTCATCCTCGTCATGGATGTAGGTGCGGGTCTTCCCGCTCCCCCGGCGGCCATATTCCTCGAAAACCTCCTCGAGGATATCGAGCTCGTTGGCCTCGGCATGGAAGTGGGTGAAGTTCGGGTTGCCTGCCTTTTCCTGCTTGGCGACCTCCACCTTCATCGCAGCGCGATCGTAGCGATGAAAGGCGTCGCCTTCGATGAAGGCAGCCTCGATGTTCTCGCGCCGGAAGATCATCTCGAAGATGCGCTTGACCGAGGTCGTGCCCGCGCCCGACGATCCGGTGATGGTGATGATGGGGTGCTTCGCCGACATGGTTCCGCTCAGGCCCTGAAGAGTCCGCGGCGGCTGAACAGCGGCGCACGCTCGCCGATGGCGCTGGGCTCGGTGTGGTAGCGGGCGATCCGCGCGACTTCCCGCGCGGATCCGAAGACCACGGGTACGCGCTGATGCAGGCTCTCGGGTTCGATTTCCAGGATGCGGGTGATCGCATCGGTCGCGGCACCGGCCGCCTGTTCGATCAGATAGGCAATCGGATTGGCCTCATAGACCAGCCGGAGCCGTCCCTGGCTGTAACCCCGGCGTTGGTCGCCGGGATACAGAAACACGCCGCCGCGCATCAATATGCGGTAGCATTCGGCAACCAAAGAGGCGATCCAGCGCATGTTGAAATCCTTCTCCCGTGGGCCTTCGGTGCCTTCCAGGCAGTCGTCGACATAGAGGCGCACCGCCTCGTCCCAGTGGCGGTAGTTGGCGGCGTTGATGGCGAACTCCTGGGTCCGCTCCGGAATGATCCGGCTTTCGTAGGCCTGGACGAAGGTGCCTAGCCTGGTCGAATGCACGAAGACGTGCGTGCCGCTGCCGAGCGACAGAACGAGCGCCAACTGCGGCCCGTAGATAAAGAAGCCGGCGCCCAGCATGTTCGCGCCTGCCTGCAAAAAGGAGGCGGCCGGATCGGCGTCCGGCGCGCCAGTTGCAGGGAGGAGCGAGAAAATCGTTCCGACCGACACGTTGGTGTCGATGTTGGAGGAGCCGTCCAGCGGGTCAATGGCGACGGCGAGGGGGGCTTGCCTGTCGAGCAGGACAGGCTGCTCCAGCTCCTCGGAGGCATAGAGCGCGACCGGGGCGCGACGCATGGCGTCGAGGAAGATGTCGTCGGCAAAGACGTCGAGATCCTTCTGGACATCGCCGTCGGCATTGGCGCCTCGGGTCCCGGCAAAAGCGGCGCCGAGCGCTCCCTGGTTGATGGCATTGCGGACCTTGGTAGCCGCCTGCGTGAACTGACGGACGGTGGCGACGACCGCGGATCGGCGTTCGTCCGGCTGATCGCCGAGATAGGAGTTCAGAAAAGCGTCGAGCGTTGCCGCTGGCATCGTAACCTCCCGGTCCGGCGTATTTCCCAGGCGCCGGATGGAGAGATGAAACCAAACGGTCCAAGATAAGTAAAATTCAATAACTTTACCTTGGCGCTAAAAATAATTTAGTATGCTGCATGAGGACTCTCACGCTCAAGCAATTCAAGACCGTCCAGGCCATCGTCAGCCACGGGAAAATCGTGAGCGCGGCCAAGGTGTTAGGCCTCTCTCCTCCAGCGGTTACGATCCAGTTGCGACAAGTGGAGGAGGAGTTCCAGCTGGCCTTGTTCGACCGGACGTCGGACGGCATGCGTCCTACTACCGCAGGGCTGGCCTTCGTCGAGGCCGCGCAGGCCATCGAGGAGCGGTTGCGCATGCTCGAGGACGAGATGGACGCCATCAAGGGCGTGCGCGCCGGCAGCCTGAGGCTCGGCGTCGTCTCCACCGCCAAATATTTCGCGCCGCGGCTGATGGCCGGCTTCATGAAGGAGCATCCCGACATCGACATGCGGCTTGCCATCGGCAATAGAGCCGAAACGATCGACAGGCTGAAGAATCACGACATCGACATCGCGCTGATGGGCCGTCCACCCAAGGAAGTTTCGGTGCGGGCTTCGGTCTTCGGCGACCATCCGCTGGTCATCATCGCGCCGCCCGAACACAAGCTGGTTTCGGCACGCGACATTTCCAAGGAAAGGATCGCCGAGGAGCATTTCCTGATCCGCGAGCCAGGCTCGGGCACGCGCATCTCGCTGGAGATATTCCTGAGCGACGTGCCTGGCCGGATCGACGATCTCGGCGTCGAGATGGGGTCGAACGAGACGATCAAGCAGGCGGTGATGGCAGGTCTCGGCATTGCCTTCATCTCCGCCCACACCATCGCCGCGGAAACGGAAGCCGGTCGGCTCGTCATTCTCGATGTGGCCGGGATGCCGATCCGCCGGCAATGGTTTTCGGTGATGCGCACCGATCACGTGATCTCGCCCGCGATGGCGACCTTCAACGATTTCCTGATGCGCAAGGGCGCGACTTACCTGCCCCTGTTCGGCAAACTGTATCCACATGCCGAAGCGGATGAAGCAGCGCCGACACGGCAAGCGAGAACGCCTGCAAGGCGGCCCAAGTGAAACGCCTGACATATCGGCTGTCGGGGTTCGTGCGAAAAGGTTGGGGAAGGGCGTGAGCAATGGGTCATCGCCATGGCGGTCGGCAGGCCTGCATGGCATATTGCTGATGGAAGGGTAGGGCAGCAATTCACACAAGGCGGAAGGGCAGCCAAACCCGCAGGCAAATCGCATGCGTCCCGGCGTGGGGTTCGGGATTTCGAAGGGGAAGGGGCAATGCTTTATACAATCGTGATGATGGTCTGCATGACGACCGTGCCGCAGACCTGTGAGCAACGCGAGGAAATGGCGGACGGCCTGGCCATGAATCCCGGAGTGGCCTTCATGCAGGCACAGCCGCTGGTCGCGCATTGGCTGGACACACATCCCGGCTATTTCGTGCAGCGCTGGCGCGTATTGCCCGGCCGGAGCAGCTAGAGCAATTCCAGGAGGAGTTATTTCTTCGTGGCAAGCGTCTCCGAGACGGTCTTGGCCAGCTGGTAAAGCCGCTGCTCGATTATCGTCGGCACGTCACAGACGTAGGTCAGTGATTGCGCGCGCTCCGTGAAGATGCGCGTCGCGAAATTTAGCTGGTCGGTCCGCCGCTCGACCTCGTCCTGATCCGCGTCAGGTTTTGTCCGCAACGCATCGACGTCGGACGCTTGCTTGCGCAAGTCGGCGGCCATTTCGAGCTGCCTGTGGGCATAACGGGAAATGCCGGAAATGACGTGCGAACGCTCGGCGTCCATGTGGTCGAACATGCCCTGCACGAGCATCGCCATTTTCGGCGCAAGCTGCTCGGCCGGAAGCGATGCCGCAAAATCCCTGATTTTCTTCTGAGCGTCGCCGAGCGGCAGCCGCCGCGCCGAGACGTCCTCGACAAGAGCGGAGACCGATGAGTCGTTTGACCAGTCCTTGGCCGACGGCGGAAGGTCCGGCCCGTTCCAGACCTGGCCGAGCGACAATTGCGGCACCTTGCGCTGGACGCAGGGCCAGCCCGGATCGGCGGTCGCCGCCCCGGCATTCGCGCCCGGCGCTAGCATGGCGACCACAACCAGGCTGCGAGCAAGCATTCCCGTCATCAGGCATTTCCTCCCGTATCCTGCTTGCGGGTCATCAGGCCGCGCGAGGGGTCGTAGGCGATGATGGCTCCGGCCAGAAACAGCAGCGTGCATCCGGCGACGACGCCCAGCGACACCCAATCGATCTGCCCGTAAAAGGCGAAGCGGATGAGTTCGACCGCGTAGGTGAACGGATTGACGATGCAGATCTTGTAGAGGAGAGGGCTGGCTTCCTGGATGCGCCACAACGGATACAAGGCGGGTGAGGCGAAATAGCCAGGGAATATGACGAAGTTCATGATGCCGGCAAAGTTTTCGAGTTGCTTGATCACCGAGGATAAAAGCATCCCGAGGGCGCAAAGCATCATGCCCGACAGAAACAGCGCCGGCAGCACGAACAGGTAGCCAAGGGGCGGCGCCTTGACGCCCCAGAACCAGGCCACGATCAGGAACGCGTAGACCTGCGCGATCGATACGGCGACGCCGGCGAGCATCTTGGACACCAACAGAAACCAGCGCGGAAATGGGCTGACAAGCAGGGTGCGCATATTGCCCATCTCGCGGTCGTAGACCATCGACAGCGAAGACTGCATGCCAGAGAACAGAAGGATCATGCCGCACAGGCCGGGCGTGATGTAGACCTCGTAAAGGACGTAGGTTTTATAGGGCGGTATGATCGAGACCCCGAGCACCTGGCGAAAGCCGGCGGCGAAGATGAACAGCCAGACGAGCGGCCTGACCAGCGAGGAGATGAAGCGCTCGCGTTGATGCAGGAAACGCAGGCACTCGCGCAGGACGATGCCCTTGAGGCAGACGAGATAGTGGCGCAGACCGAACGCGTCCGACCTCACCGGCGTGACGGAGGCGACCTTTTGCGGCATCGCGGACGTGCTCATGGCGAAATCTCCGCAATGCCGGTCGTCTCGCCGCGGTTGAGCTTCGAGAAGGCGTCGCGGATCGAACCGGCGCCGCTGGCCTGGATGAGATCGGACACCGTGCCGCTGGCGACAAGGTTGCCCTGTCGCAGCACGACGGCATGGTCGCTGTCGTCGACTTCGTCGATCAGGTGCGTGGCCCACAGAACGCCGATGCCTTCGGTTTCGACGAGCCTGCGGATGGTGGCCAGGATGCCGGCGCGCGACTGGACGTCGAGACCGACGGTCGCCTCGTCGAGCAGCAGCAGGGAGGGGCGGTGGAGCAGAGCCCTGGCGATTTCGATCCGTCGCATCTGGCCGCCGGAGAGAGAACGGGCCTTGTCATGCTCACGGCCCTGCATGTCGACCGTTTCGAGCAGGGCGGCGATGCGCTGCCGGGCTTCGCCGCCGCCGATACCGTGCAGCGAGGCGTGGTAGGAGAGGTTCTGGTACACGCTGAGATCGAGGTCGAGCGTACGTGCCTGGAACACGATGCCGACACATCTGAGCGCTTCGCCGGAAGCGCGGCGGATGTCATGGCCGAAGATGCGGATCGATCCATGGCGGGTGTCGTAAAGGTGGCTGATCAGCGAGAACAAGGTTGTCTTGCCCGCCCCGTTGAGGCCGAGCAGCACCGTGAAGGTCGCCGGGGCGATCGAGAAGGACACGTTGTTCAGCGCCCGTTTGGGACCGTAGGAATGGCTGACGCCGACGACGTCGAGCGCCGCCACCTCATTTCCCGAACCGCCTGTCCGTACATGCTGCACGCCCATCACCCTGTTCTCATGTGCGCCCGGTCCCCATTTGCCGGTTTTCATTTGATTGTGATCTTTCCCTTCAGGCCCTTGTCGGCAAGGTCGGGGACGGACCACGTGTATTCGCCGGGGCGCACGGTGTGGAACTGAACCAATATGGTTCCCGCATCGTCGAATTCGAGCCAGGCCGGTGCGCCGGCCATGTGCACCTCGAGATCGTTTATGACGATCTGGTCGATCCAGACGTTGCGCCAGAGATCGGTCATGAACTTGTATTCGAAGCCGCCGTGAGATGTGATCTTCCAGCGATAGCCTTGGCCGGCGACCAGTTCGAAATCCGTCCGATTGACGTCGTAGCTGGATTTGTCCGAGCCCAGGACAAGCTCGGGGAGGTTCTTGCTGGATCGCGTCACCTTCGGGGCATCATCGTCGTCGGCACTGGCCGCGAGCGGGGCAACCGCCAGTCCGACAAGAACGGCGAAGGCAATCATGCGACTGGTCTTCATGGAACGAACTTCCTGGCTTGCTTGGGACATCGCTAGTTCGGCGATATGGCGACGCCCCAGGGCTGCTGGCCGACGGTGAGCGACTGGACCGGTTCATCGGTCGCCGTGTCGATGAAGGTGATGTCGTTCGAGTTGCCGTTCGTGGTGATCAGCGTCTTCTGGTCGGGGGTGAAGGCGAGATGCCAGACGCGCTGGCCGACGAGGATATATCTTTCCACTTCGTAGGTTTCGGTGTTGATCACCGCGACATGGTTTGCCGGGCCGAGCGCGACATAGGCCTTCTTGCCGTCGGCGGTTATGGCGATGCCGACGGGCTGGATGGTCTCGGCCCGCAATCCGTTGATCGCGAACTGGATTTTCTTCACCACCTGACGCTTGGCGTTGTCGATGACGCTTACCGTGCCGCCGACCTCGGCGCTGACCCAGATCTGAGAGCCGTCGGGCTTGAATTCGGCGAAGCGCGGGCGTGTATCGACCAGGACGTTGTCGGTCACCTCATGGCTTTGCGTGTCGATGAAATGGGCCATGCTGGTGGTTTCGGAGGTGTTGACCATGGTCTTGCCGTCGGGGCTGACGCCCATGCCTTCCGGCTCGACGCCGACCGGGATCTCCGAGAGCACCGCCTTGCTCGCGACATCGACGACGGTCACCAGATTGTCGTCCTCGTTGGCGATGTAAAGCGTCTTGCCATCAGGCGAGAGCACGAACAATTCAGGATCGGGCCCGGAGGGCAGATCGCCCACGATTTGAAGGCTCGACGTATCGATGATCTGGACCGTGTCGTCGTCGCTGGCGCACAGATAGACGAACTTGCCGTCGGGCGAAATCGTGATGCCGCGCGGCCGCTGCCCGACATCGACGGTCTTGATCACCTTCATCGTCGCCGTGTCGACGACGGTCATGGTGTTGTCCTTCTCGTTGGAGACATAGGCCGTATAGGCCGATGCCGGACCGGCCATGAGGCCGGTCGCGAGAAAGGCGAGTGCACAAGCTCGTCCTTGCACCGATTTTCCTCCCGATTGCTTTTTACTTAAGGGCGCATTTCGTCTCCGGCTGGTCGACGCCGAGCGTGTCGAGCTCGGAAACCTGATGGAGATAGCCCTCCTGCGGCGAGGTCGAGACGACCGACTTGGCGTCGCTGAGCAGGATCGGCTGGCGCAACTGAAGGTTCCATTTGCGGAAGGTCAGCTTCTGGCCCTTGAAGGCGGCGACCGAGAAATCGTCCGAGCGGATATAGTCACTGATCTTTTTCGGATCGTCGCCATTGGTGCGCGTGGTGGCTTCGCCGACGGCCCGCACGGCCGTCCAGGCCGACATGTCCTTGGACAACATTCGCCGGCCCGTCGTCCTCAGGAACCGGCTTTGCATCTGGATGCCGCCCCACTGCTCACTCGCGGGATGCCATGACGAGGCGACAAGCCCCGCCGTGCCCGCGACCGGGCGCGGTGTCCAGGTGCGGTAGGGCACATAGGTTCCGAACACCTCGCTCTCGTCGGCGACCAGCACCACGTCGTGTTCCGGCAGGTCCTGCGTGAACACGGAAATCTGCTGCTGGATCTGCGTGGCGCCGGTGTCGGTGCGCCTGGCGGTGCCGGAGTCCTTGAACTCCTTCTCCGCCACGATCTGGCCACCGAAACGGGCAGCCGCGCGGCGCAACGCATCGGCATAGAGATGGTCCTGCTCATGCGAGCCGTAGAGCAGCACCCAGTTCGGCCACTTCTTCACCATGAGATATTGCGCCAGCGCGTCGGCCAGCATGCTGCGCGTCGGCGCGATGTGGAAGACGTTTATGCGGCAGTCCTCCTCGCGCAGGCTGTCGTCGGTGGCGCCGATGTTGAAGATCAGCATGCCCTTGTCGCGCGCGATGTCGGCGATGGACAGCAATTGCCTGGCCGAGAGGTCCGCGACCACATAGCGGTCGCCCTTGACGATCAGGTCGTCGAATGCCTGAACCACATCGGCGTTCGGCTTTATTTCGGTGATGTCGAGGCTGAATTTCTGGCCGAGGAACGTTCCTGTCGTATTATTGTCGCTGATCGCCACCTTGGCGCCGGCAACACCCTCGTCCCTTGGCGGCAGGTCGAGCAGGGAAAGCGTCAGCTGCGGCGCGTATGCCCGCAAATAGCCTATCTTGATTTCGGTGATCTTCTTTTCAGACTTGGCCGTTGCGGCCGGTTGCTTGCTCGCTTCCTGAGCCGGCGCACCGGAAATGTTGGCGGCCAGGAAAAGAAAGCACAAAAAGGTCGTGAGAGTGCTCGGCACCGCGCTCGTCATCGATAACATTACCCACTCTCGTGCCGGGTCCAATCCTATCGGACCGGCGCCAAGCCAAGGTGCCCGCGGAAAACTTAGCGGACGTGTTGGATTTATCAAACCTTGTAAGCTGACCTGCCACTTCTGCTTTAGTCCTATTCGCCGCCGGCAAGGCGGCCGGCGATCAAGTGGATCGCGGCATGCCGAACTGCGCGGAAAGTTCCCGGTTGATCCTCGAGATCAAGCAACGCGTCTATCGGGTGGCCACCTCGAAACAGGTGAAGGGTGGGGGGACCTTGGTAGAATAGACTTATGAGGTAGACCGTTCGATTATTGCTAGCTCACTATGGCTTGGAAACGGTATTTTTTGTTGTCCGGCGGACGTCAAGTCCGCCGGAACATGAAGTTTTTCGATTGCCCTGGGAGGAGTGCCTCATGAAGACGCGTGCCGCCGTTGCCGTTGCCGCCGGAAAGCCGCTCGAGATCATGGAGGTGGACCTCGAAGGGCCGCGCGACGGCGAGGTTCTGGTCGAGATCAAGGCGACCGGCATCTGCCATACCGATGAGTTCACGCTGTCGGGCGCCGATCCGGAAGGGCTGTTTCCGGCCATC
>NZ_VFTL01000017.1:0-141679 GCF_006439385.1 Mesorhizobium sp. B3-1-7 | reverse complement strand
ATCGGCGGATCCTTTTGGCGAAGAATCCTCCAATCAAATCACTTCAAGCCGTCCTCACCCTTGCGTCGTGTACTGTGAGCGGATTCAGGCGACGCGCTTTAGGCCCAGACGAAGCGTTAACTGCCGCACTGCCGCATCTGCGCGGCGTAATCGCGGGCCATCTGGTCGGTGGCGCGCGCGTAGCCTTGAACGCCGGCGTCGCCGCGATTGCCGCGGCCATAGGCGGTCCAGCCAAGATAGTAGGCCAGATAGAGATTGTAGGTGTCGTTGCGGGCGACGCCAAAGGTGTCGGCGGTCTTGGAGTGGTACCAGCCGACGAAGTCGATGGCGTCGGCAAAGCGGGTGCGGCGCGCCGCCCAGTTGCCGGTCTCGCTTTGATATTGCGACCAGGTGCCGTCGAGCGCCTGCGAGTAGCCGGTGGCGCTCGAGACATGGGTCCACGGGATGAAGCCGAGCAGCTTGGTGCGCGGCGGGCGGGCGTTGCTCTTGAAGCCGGATTCCTTGCGCACGGTCGCCATCAGCACGGGGACGGGGATGCCGTATTTCTGCTCGGTCCGTTCGGCGGCGGACTGCCAGTTGTCGAACCAGCCGTCATTCTGGTCGAAGACGGCGCAGACATTGTTGATGTGACTGGGCGCTGTCGCGCAGGCCGAAAGCGCCAGCAGCACGGAGACAGCGACAATTTTACTAAAACTCGACCTACGCATTGGAAGACGAATAGGCCGAAATCATAAAAGGAGTCTTGCGCGGTTCCTTAACGCGGATGTGGAGGCACGAAAAAGCCGAGTGTCGATATTACGACCATCGGCGTCGCTATTCTCTTCATTGGCTTTGAAAAATGCCGCCTTGGCTAAAATCACGCCGGCAAATGGCGAATTCCTGACAGCTCGCATCTGATGCTGGCGCTCTGATGCGCGCATGAGCGAACCAAGACGCAAGCGCGGCGCCGAGCGCACCAGCAACCGTGGCGGCCCCGCGGCCATTCCACAACTGCCGCGGCGGCGAGTGGAGAATCCCTATCCGCCCATGGCGCTGCTGTCGGCCGACCAGATCGAGGCCATCCACCAGGCGTCGATGCATATATTGGAGAATTTCGGCATCGAGGTGATGAGCGCGCGGGCGCTGTCGCTGTTCGGGCGCGCCGGCGCCAAGGTCGATCACGGCTCGATGAATGTGCGTGTCGATCGCGGCATGGTCGAGGCGGCGCTGAAGTCGACGCGTCCGGCCTACACGTTGACGCCCCGAAACCCGGACCACGCCATCCATCTCGGCGGCAGCACGATCAACTTCACGCTGGTGGCGGGGCCGCCCAATGTGCATGACATGGAGCGCGGCCGCCGCGCCGGCAACCTTGCCGACTATTCGGACCTCGTGCGGCTGGGGCAGCATTTCAACTGCATCCACATGCTGGGCAATCAGGTCTGCGCGCCGATCGAGCTGCCGGCGAACACAAGGCATATGGACACCTATTTCGCCAACCTGACGCTGACCGACAAATCTTTCCACGTCTCGGCGATCGGCAGGGGCAGGGCGCTCGACGGCATCGAGATGATGGCGATCGCGCGCGGGCTGACGCTTGATGAGATGCGCGACGATCCCGGCGTCAACACCATCATTTCGGTCAACTCGCCGCGCCGCTTCGACGAGATGATGGCGGAAGGGCTGATGACCATGGCCGAGTACGGCCAGTCGGTGGCGGTGACGCCGTTCACGCTGATGGGCGCGATGAGCCCGGTGACGCTGGCCGGCGCGCTGGCGCAGCAGAATGCCGAAGCGCTGTTCGGCATCGTGCTCACGCAGTTGGTGCGGCCCGGCGCGCCGGTGATGTATGGCGCCTTCACCTCCAATGTCGACATGAAGTCTGGCGCGCCCGCCTTCGGCACGCCGGAAAACACCAAGGCCAATATCGCATCAGGGCAATTGGCGCGGCGCTATGGATTGCCCTATCGCACGACGCCGGGGTCGGCCTCGAACGCGGCGGACGCGCAGGGCGCTTATGAGACGCTGATGGCCTTGTGGGGCGCGGTGCTCGGCCACGGCAATCTCGTCTATCACGCCGCCGGTTGGCAGGAGGGCGGGCTGACGGCATCGTTCGAGAAGCTCATCATCGATGTCGAGATGATCCAGCACATGATGGAATTCCTGCGGCCGATCGTGGTCGACGAGGGAGAACTGGCGGTGGAAGCGCTGGGCGCGGTGCCGACCGGCGGGCATTTCTTCGGCGAGCCGCACACGCTGGAGCGCTACGCCACAGCTTTCTACCAGCCGATGCTCTCCAACTGGCAGAATTACGAAGCCTGGCAGGAAGCCGGCGGGCTCGACACGACGGCACGCGCGACGCGGCTGTGGAAGAAGGCGCTGGAGGAATATGTCCAGCCGGCCATGGACCCCGCCGTGCGCGAGGCGCTCGAAGCCTATATGGCGCGCCGCAAGGAAGCGATCGGGCAGGGCGAACCGTGATGGAACAGCTTCCCATCCTGATTCATTTCAATCTCTCAACTCACTGAACCAACGAGAAAAACCCCATGAAGTCGCATGCAAAGGTCGTGGTCATCGGCGGTGGTGTCGTCGGATGCTCGGTGCTGTTCCATCTTGCCCGCCATGGCTGGACCGATGTCGTGCTTCTCGAGCGCGATGAGCTGACCTCGGGCTCGACCTGGCATGCGGCGGGCGGCATGCACACCATCAACGGCGACCCCAACGTCGCCAAGCTGCAGAAATACACGATCTCGCTCTACAAGGAGATCGAGGAGCTTTCGGGACAGGCGACGGGCGTGCACCTGACGGGCGGCGTGCTTCTGGCGGCAACCGAGGCGCGGCTCGACTGGTTGCGCGGCGTCGTCTCCAAAGGCCGCTATCTTGGCATCGACCTCGAGGTGATCTCGGCGAAGGAGGCGGCAGAATTGATGCCGCTCATCGATCCCAGCCAGTTCGTCGGCGCGGTGCGCAACAAGGAGGACGGCCACCTCGATCCGTCCGGCGTGACCCACGCCTATGCCAAGGCCGCGCGCAAACTGGGCGCCGAGGTCGAGCGCTTCACCAAGGTCGAGGACATCGTGCGCCGGCCCGACGGGTTGTGGCGCGTCATCACCAACAAGGGCGAGGTGGTGACCGAGCATGTCGTCAATGCCGGAGGGCTGTGGGCGCGCGAGGTCGGCCGCATGGTCGGGCTGGAACTGCCGGTTCTCGCCATGGAGCACATGTACCTGATCACCGAGGACATGCCGGAGGTCGCGGATTGGAACAAGAAGACCGGCACCGAGATCATCCATGCCGTCGACTTCGACGGCGAGCTGTATCTGCGCCAGGAGCGCGGCGGCATGCTGATGGGCACCTATGAGAAGGCCAACAAGGTGTGGTCGGAGTTCACCACGCCTTGGAATTTCGGCCATGAGCTGCTGGAACCGGACATCGACCGCATCGCGCCGTCGCTGGAAGTCGGCTTCCGCCACTTCCCGGCCTTCCAGAAGACCGGGATCAAGCAGATCATCAACGGCCCATTCACCTTCGCGCCCGACGGCAACCCGCTGGTCGGTCCGGTGCGCGGCCTGCCGGGCTTCTGGGTCGCCTGCGGCGTCATGGCCGGCTTCAGCCAAGGCGGCGGCGTCGGTCTCGCGCTCTCCAACTGGATGATCGAGGGCGATCCCGGCGCCGACATCTGGGCGATGGATGTCGCCCGCTACGGCGACTGGGCGACGATGGCCTACACCAACGCCAAAGTGCGCGAGAATTACTCGCGCCGCTTCTCGATCCGTTTCCCCAACGAGGAATTGCCGGCCGGGCGCCAGCTCAAGACGACGCCGGTCTACGACCTGCTGTCGGCCAAGGGCGCGCAATGGGGCGTTTCTTTCGGGCTTGAGGTGCCGCTGTGGTATGCGCCCGCGGGCGTCAAGGATGAGTTCTCATGGCGGCGCTCCAACGATTTCGCCCATATCGCCAATGAAGTGGCGGCGGTGCGCGGCGGCGTCGGCCTGTCGGAGATCTCGAACTTCGCCAAATACAAGGTGACGGGCGAGGGCGCCTCAGCCTGGCTCGACCGTGTGCTTGCCTGCAAATTGCCGAAGCCCGGCCGCATGACGCTGGCGCCGATGCTGAAGCAAGACGGCAAGCTGATCGGCGACTTCACGCTCGCCAACGTTGGCGACGGCGAATGGTTCATCGCCGGCTCCGGCGTCGCCGAGCAATACCACATGCGCTGGTTCGAGGCGCATCTGCCCAAGGACGGCTCGGTACACATCGAGGCGCTGGGGCAGAAACTCACCGGCCTCGCCATCGCCGGACCGAAAGCGCGGGAGGTGCTGGCGAAAGCCAGCCGCGCCGACGTCTCCAATGCCGCATTCCCGTTCATGGCGGTGGCGCTGATGGATATCGGCATGGCGCCGTGCCTGGTCGGGCGCGTCAGCTATACCGGCGATCTCGGCTACGAGATCTGGGTGGCGCCCGAATATCAGCGCGCCGCCTTCCAGGCGCTGCTGGCGGCGGGCGAGGAATTTTCGATCGGCCTGTTCGGCTCGAGGGCGCTCAATGCGCTGAGGCTCGAGAAGAACTACGGCTCATGGGCGCGCGAGTACCGGCCGATCTACGGGCCGCTCGAGGCCGGGCTCGACCGTTTCGTCGCCTATGGCAAGGATGCCGATTTCATCGGCAAGGCAGCGGCGCTCGCCGAGCGCAAAGGGGGCGGCAAGCTTCGGCTGCGCAGCTTCATTGTCGACGCCACCGATGCCGACGTCATCGGCGACGAGGCGATCTGGCATGACGGTGTCGTGCTCGGCTGGGTCACGTCCGGCGGCTATGCGCATAATTCGGGGAAGTCGGTCGCCTTGGGCTATGTGCCCAAGGAGATCGCCGACAGACCGGACGGGTTCGAGATCGAGATCCTCGGCAAGCGTCATGCGGCGCGCATCCAGGCGGCGGCGCTGTTCGACGCCAATTTCGAACGGATGCGCGCCTGAAGCGCTACGGCTTCGCCGATGCGCTTCAGATTCTTGGCTTTGTGCATGCCGTCATCCCAAAACGGCTGAGCACTTTTGGGCGACATGCACTGGCGGTGCATGCTTTGTCAGCCGCGACGGTTGTCCAGCGCGAAGGCGCCTGGGCCGGCGAATATAAGATAGAGGAAGATGAAGCAGAAGGAGATCGCCAAGTCGCCGCCGTTGTTTACGGGGAAGAAGTCGCGCGGGAAGTGCGCCATGAAATAGGCGATGGCCATTTCGCCAGCCAGGAGGAAGGCGACCGGGCGGGTGAAGAGCCCGAGCGCCAGCAGGATGCCGCCAGCGAATTCGAGAATGCCGGCCGCCGTCGTCAGCCCGGTAAGGGCGTGCGGCTGAGCGCTGACCGGGAAGTTGAACAGCTTCTGCGAGCCATGTTCGATGAACTGCAACGCGGTCATGATGCGCAGCACGCCCAGCGCCTGCGGCCGGTACCGGGCAAGGCTTTCAAAAAGCTTCATCTAAAACTCCATTTTACCCCGCCCGGCGATAAATTATCACCCGGCAATGGACCACTCACTTCCCACGGCCCCACCATCAACAATCGGTGAGTGAAAATGGTTTCACCTCTCAACAAATGTTCTCGCAATGGTTGCATATTTATCCCTATGGTTGTATTGATATGCCGAGACATCAAACCATACGGGTCCGCTTTGCCATGAAAAAAATCCTCATCAGCCTATTCGCAATCCTTGCAGGCACCAGCTTCGCCGCGGCCGCTGACGGGGGCTGCGATGCCTTCAAATGGCCGGTTGCGCGCGAGCAGGCCCTGTTCCCGGCGGCGCCGGCCGCCCAGTCCGGCACCTCCCTGACAGTCGGGCAAGCGGTGGATTTCTCGCTCGAGGCCGTCGATACGGTCAGCTTTGAAGTGCCGCCGGAACGCGCACCGGAAGCCGGCACGTTCGGCGCGACGGCCAGCGTGGCCGTGCCGCCTGATGGCGAGTTGCAGCTCAGCCTGTCCGACGAAGCCTGGATCGATGTCGTGCAGGACGGCAAGACCGTAAAATCGGCGGCTTTCAGCGGCGTCAAGACCTGCCCGGGCATCCGCAAGAGCGTGCGCTTCAAGCTCGCCGGCGGCGCGGCGATCATCCAGATCAGCGGCGCAAAAAAGGCCGATCTGAAGGTGGCTGTGCTGACGCCGGAGTGATCCGGCATCAGCCCATCCAACCACGCGCTGCTAACGCGTCGACGCCAGCAGCGCGAAATGCGCGCCTTGCGGGTCCTGGCACTGGATGATCCACTGGCCGCTCGGCACGTCCATCGGTCCCATGATGACCTTGCCGCCATTGTCGGTGACGCGCTTGGCGGCGGCGTCGATGGCGTCGACGTTGAAATAGAACTGCCAGACGGGAACCGGGATCTGCGGCGGCTTGTTCATGATGCCGCCGCCGGATTCGGGGCCGGCGCCGAAGGTCTGGTAGATGCCCATCTCACCCATGTCCAACTGGCCGGCGCTCTCCCAGCCGAACTGGCTGGAATAGAAGTCGAAGGCGGCTTTCCAGTCCGAGGTGTAGAGCTCGTGCCAGCCAACATGGCCGGGTGTGGTCGCCGGCACCGGCGGCTGTTCAGGCTGATTGGGCTGAAGGAACATGAAGGCGGCGCCTTGCGGGTCCGCAACGACGGCGAAGCGGCCGACGCCCGGAATGTCGTCCGGCGCGCGGTGCACCGCACCGCCGGCGTCCTTGAGCGCTTGCGTCGAGGCGTCGACGTCCTTGGTGTAGATATAGCCCACCCAGGCCGGCGGCATACCCATCTTGGCGGGTTCTTCCGGCATCGTCATCAGCCCGCCGACGCCGCGCACGCTGGAATTCATCACGATGTAGCGCGGCATGCCAGGCGCCTTGTCGAAGGGCTCGGCCCGCCAGCCGACAACGGCGGTATAAAAAGCCTCGGCGGCGTCGAGGTCGGTGGTCATCAGTTCGTACCAGAAGAAAGGTTGCGGGGATTTCGGCATCGTCGGTCTCCTCACCGGTTCAGGCAGCGATCGCGGTTCGATCCATCCTAGGACGATCCTGGCGACAGAAATCCGACATCTGGGCCGGAATTCGAGGATGGCAAGGCACTAGCGCATATCGCCTAGGGCGCGCAGCGGTTTTGCGACGACGACATGCATCAAAGCGCGCCTCGCTCCGATCCGTTCCTGCGTGATGCTTTAGGATTCGCAATCTTGCGCGCCATGGGGTTTTCGACTTTGCTTGTTGCCGATGAGGGGTTTCGATCCATGCGCCACATGTCACTGACGCCGGAGCTTGTCGCTCTGTGCCATCGGGAGGAGGTCGACCCTGGCCCCAGCGGGGATTGGACACAGCTAAGCGACGATGATTTCCGGACGCTCGCTACGCGTCTTGCCGGCGAGGCCGATGAAGGTCCGCTTTGGTGTTCGCCTATGGCTCGCTAATCTGGAAACCGGCCTTCGAGTCCGTCGAGCAGTTGCGCGCCTCGGCGCATGGCTGGCATCGCTCCTTCTGCCTGGATCTCGTGCGCTGGAGAGGAAGCGCCGAGCAGCCCGGACTGATGATGGCGCTCGAACGCGGCGGGCGCTGCGATGGCGTGATCTACCGCCTGCCGGACGGTGACAAGGCAGCCCAGATCGAAAGGCTGTTGCGACGCGAGATCGACGATCACGAAGCCGTCAGCTCGGTGCGATGGGTCCCAGTGCGCACCGTGCAAGGATCGCTCAAGGCGCTCGGTTTCTGGGTCGGCGTCACCGGCAGGGGGACGTCTCTCGGGCAGCCGCTGGAGAGCGTAGCAAAGATACTGGCTCGCGCGTGCGGCCATGTCGGTTCCGGCGCCGAATATCTCTACAACACCGTCAGCCACCTCGAGACATTCGGCATCCATGACCGCAATCTGTGGCGGCTGCAGCAACTGGTGGCGGACGAGATCCGGTCGATCCATGGCCACAAGGTCACAAGCCATGCCATAGCAGAGGCTACTGAGGTGGCTATAACATGATTTCATTTGTCATGTTTTAGTCAGCCATTACAGTGGCTTGGCCGAAAATTGACCAATTGATAAAAAAATAAAACGTGCTAGCCTTCCCAAAACGACAACAAGGGGAGCTGGAATGGCGACTGGTCATTTCATCGAAGGCATTGCCGGCGGCCGGCTGTCTTCCGAGCAATATGCCGACAATTTTTCCGACCTGCATCCGCCGCTCGATCATCATGAGGCGCTGGTCGAATCCGATCGCTGCTATTTCTGCTACGACGCGCCGTGCATGAACGCGTGTCCGACTTCGATCGACATCCCACTGTTCATCCGTCAGATCGCGACCGGCAATCCGCTGGGCTCGGCCAAGACGATCTTCGACCAGAACATCCTTGGCGGCATGTGCGCCCGCGTCTGCCCGACCGAGACGCTGTGCGAAGAGGTCTGCGTGCGCGAGGTGGCGGAGGGCAAGCCTGTGCAGATCGGCCGGCTGCAGCGCTACGCCACCGACGTCGCCATGAGCGAGGACAAGCAGTTCTACAAGCGCGCCGAGCCGACCGGGAAGAGCATCGCCGTGGTCGGTGCCGGGCCGGCCGGGCTGGCGGCAGCGCATCGCCTCGCCCGTCATGGCCATGAGGTGACGATCCTGGAGGCGCGGCCGAAGGCCGGCGGCCTCAACGAATATGGCATCGCCGCCTATAAGAGCGTCGACGATTTCGCCCAGGCCGAGGTCGACTATGTCACGGCGATCGGCGGCATCGATATCCAGAACGGCAAGGCGCTCGGCCGCGACTTCCAGCTTGCCGACCTGATGCGTAACTACGACGCGGTGTTCCTTGGGCTCGGGCTCGGCGGGGTCAATGCGCTGCGCGCCGATGGCGAGGATGCCGATGGCGTCACCAATGCGGTGGAATTCATCTCGGAACTGCGCCAGGCGAGCGATCTTTCCAGCCTGCCGGTCGGCCGACGCGTCGTCGTCATCGGCGGCGGCATGACGGCGATCGATGCCGCGGTGCAGTCGAAGCTGCTCGGCGCGGAAGAGGTGACGGTCTGCTACCGGCGCGGCCAGGAGCACATGAACGCGTCCGGCTTCGAACAGGATCTGGCCGCCGCCAACAGCGTCACCATCCGCCACTGGCTTCAGCCGAAGCGCGTCCTTGCCGAGAACGGCAAGGTTTCCGCGATCGAGCTCGAATACACCGCGATGAATGGCGACAAGCTCACAGGCACCGGCGAACGGCTCACGCTTGTCGCCGACCAGGTGTTCAAGGCGATCGGCCAGAGCTTCGTGCCGGCGCATCTCAACGGCAGCGGCGAGCAGATCGACCTCGAAGGCGGACGCATTAGGGTCGATGCGGAAGGCCGCACTTCGCTCGCGAAAGTCTGGGCCGGCGGCGACTGCATCTTCGGCGGCGACGATCTGACGGTCTCGGCGGTGGCGCAAGGGCGCGACGCCGCCGAGAGCATCCACCGGGCACTGACCTCTAACGGGAGGGCATGAGCATGGCAGACATCCGCAACAATTTCGTCGGCATCAAG
This sequence comes from Mesorhizobium sp. B3-1-7, assembly GCF_006439385.1. NCBI lineage: Bacteria > Pseudomonadati > Pseudomonadota > Alphaproteobacteria > Hyphomicrobiales > Phyllobacteriaceae > Mesorhizobium > Mesorhizobium sp. B3-1-7. Next base: position 132,221 of record NZ_VFTL01000017.1, on the reverse strand, counting down.
TCGCCCAACCCGTTCTGGCTGGCCTCGGCGCCGCCGACGGACAAGGCCTACAATGTCATCCGCGCCTTCCAGGCCGGCTGGGGCGGCGTGGTGTGGAAGACGCTGGGCGAGGAGGGCCCGCCGGTCGTCAACGTCAACGGCCCGCGCTACGGCGCGATCTGGGGCGCCGACCGCCGCCTGCTCGGCCTGAACAATATCGAGCTGATCACCGACCGCGACCTGCAGGTCAATTTGCGCGAGATCAAGCAGGTCAAGAAGGACTGGCCCGACCGCGCCATCGTCGTCTCGCTGATGGTTCCCTGCGTCGAGGACGCCTGGAAGGCAATCCTGCCGGTGGTCGAGGACACGGAAGCCGACGGCATCGAGCTCAATTTCGGCTGCCCGCATGGCATGTCGGAACGCGGCATGGGCGCGGCTGTCGGCCAGGTGCCCGAATACATCGAGATGGTGGTGCGCTGGTGCAAGCAGAATACCCGTATGCCGGTCATCACCAAGCTGACGCCCAATATCACCGATGTGCGCAAGCCGGCGCGAGCGGCACTTGCCGGCGGCACGGACGCGGTGTCGCTGATCAACACCATCAACTCGATCACCGGCGTCGATCTCGACAGTTTCGCCCCCCAGCCGACCATAGATGGCAAGGGCTCGCATGGCGGCTATTGCGGTCCGGCGGTGAAGCCGATCGCCATGAACATGGTGGCCGAGATCGCGCGCGATCCCGAAACGCATGGCCTGCCGATCTCGGGCATCGGCGGCATCACCACTTGGCGTGATGCCGCTGAATTCATGGCGCTCGGCGCCGGCAATGTGCAGGTCTGCACCGCGGCCATGACCTACGGCTTCAAGATCGTGCAGGAGATGATCGCCGGGCTGGAGAACTGGATGGACGAGAAGGGCCATGCCTCGCTCTCCGACATCATTGGCCGCGCAACGCCCAACGTCACCGACTGGCAGTATCTCAACCTCAACTATGTCGCCAAGGCGCATATCGACCAAGACGCCTGCATCAAATGCGGCCGCTGCCATATCGCCTGCGAGGACACCTCGCACCAGGCGATCACCAATATGGTCGACGGCGTCAGGCATTTCGAAGTGATCGAGGCCGAATGCGTCGGCTGCAACCTCTGCGTCAATGTCTGCCCGGTCGAAGGCTGCATCACCATGGAGCCGCTGGCGGCCGGCGTGATGGACCAGCGCACCGGCAAGCCGGTGTCCCCGATCTACGCCAACTGGACGACGCACCCCAACAATCCGATGGCCAAGGTGGCGGCGGAATAGGCTTGGGTTCCTCGCCCCACGCAGTGGGGAGAGGTGGCCCGGCGAAGCCGGGACGGAGAGGGGTCTTCGGGACGGCTGGACACCGCCGAGGCCCCAAATTGCCTGTTGCCATTCCTTGCGCCTCGTTTGCGGCTACGGCGTGCCACATTTCCAAGCGGCTGGCCTTTGGCGATAGCGTGCATGGGAGCTTGGCGCATGCATTGTCTTATGCAGCGCTGGTCGACCCCCACTCCGTCTCGGCTTCGCCGAGCCACCTCTCCCCCGATCGACGGGGTAGAGGAAGGCGTGCCAAGCTTTTTGCCGTCAATGCTCGTCCAGCGGCGCTCCCTTCCTTTCCCTCCGGAGGGGGGAAAGGTGGCGCTGCGAAGCAGCGACGGATTGGGGGAACCATGTGGCAATCAAGCTTCGGCCTGATCAGTCGCGCCAGTCACAGAAGATGTGCATAGCGTAGCGCTTTGCCGGGTGCGAGGAACCCAACTCCTGCGAAGCGCCGTTCTCTCTCATCCTGCCATTGCGAATTAGCGGGCAATTTTCATCTTGCCTATTGCAGATAAAAACTATCCACGATAAAAGATATCCATGAATTGGAGATCGGCACGATGAAGCTGGGCGAGGGCGTTGAGGCGGCCATCCATTGCGCGGCGACGCTGGCCAGCGTCGATGGCAACAGCACCATGCCTGGCGCCGCGCTCGCCGAGTGCTTCGGGCTGTCGCCGAGCTATCTACTGAAACATCTCAACCAGCTCACGGCGGCGCGCATCCTGGAATCGGTGCCAGGGCCGGCGGGCGGCTATCGGCTGGCGCGGGCGGCGGAACAGATCACGCTGCTCGACGTCGTGCTGGCCGTCGAGGGACGGGAGCCGGCGTTCCGCTGCGGCGAGATACGCCAGCGTGCCCCGGTCAAGATCGATGCCTCGGCCTATGTCAAACCCTGCGGCATCAATGCCGCGATGCTGAAGGCCGAGCGCGCCTATCGGGCAGCGCTCGCCGAAGTGAAGATTTCCGACATCGTGGCGGAGTATGCGGCCGAAGGCGATCCGCGATCCTATGCCGCGAGTTGCGCCTTCGTCGAGCGGCACCAGCGGCCGCAGAAATCCGCTTCATCCAAACAGATATAGACCCACCCAAAACCTGGAAGGAAAGACGATGAAACAGAGATTGCAATTCTACGCCAAGGCTCCGGAGCTTCTGAAGGCGGTCACGGCGCTCAACAAGGCGGTCGACGAGTGCGGGCTGGAAGAAAGCCTGATGCATCTGGTCAAGCTCAGGGCCTCGCAGATCAATGGCTGTTCCTACTGCGTCGACATGCACAGCCGCGAGGCGAGGCGCGACGGCGAGACCGAGCAGCGGCTCTATCTGGTCGCCGCCTGGAAGGAATCGCCGCTGTTTTCAGAGCGCGAGCGCGCCGCCCTTGCCTGGACCGAGAAGGTAACGAAGATTTCGGAGAACGGCGTTCCGGACGACCTCTATGCCAGCACGCTCGAACATTTCTCCGAGGAGGAATTGGTCAAGCTGACGGTGGCTGTCGGCATGATCAACACCTGGAACCGGCTCAGCGTCTCCTTCCATGCCATCCACCCGGTCGAGAGGGCCAAGGCCGCCTGAGCGAAGGGGGCGGCGCGCGGGGCGGTTCAGTTGTCGGCGAGCTATTTGCTGATGTCGGCGCTGCCCCTCATTGCCCTGCCGGCCATTTCTCCCCGTGAACGGGGAGAAATGGCTGGTCGCGGCGCTGACGTTGGATTTTCGCCTAAAGCGCGTCGCGCTGGAACGGATTCAGGCGACGCGCTTTAGGTCTTTGTTTTGATGCATGTCGTTGTCCCAGAACCGCTGCACACTTCTGAGCGCCATGCATTAGTCACCACTCACGCCGCAAAGCGCAAACCACCGTCGCAAGTCAGCACCTGGCCGGTCATGAAGCCGTTGGAGACCAGGAAGGCGATCGCTTCGGCGACGTCCTCGGCGCGGCCGATGCGGCCGACCGGTGTCTTGCCGGCATATTCGGCAAACACCGCCTGCCGCTGATCGTCCGGCAAAAAGTCCCACCAGGGCGTGTCGATGACGCCGGGCGCCACGACGTTGACGCGCAGCGGCTTCAGCTCGACAGCCAGGATCGGCGCGACGGTGAGCAGCATGCCGTTGATGGCGCCGATGCCGGCGACGCCGGGCGCTGCAATCTGCGCCGAGACGGCCGAGATAAAGGTGACCGATCCGGCCTTGTTCATGGTCGGCAGGGCCGCCTGCAGACAGGACAATTGCGGCCGGATCTTTTCCTCGACGCCACTGCCGATATCGGCGAGGTCGAGCGTCGCGAACGGCCCCAATCCCTTGCCGCCGCTCGCGGCGAGGACCAGGTGATCGAACGGCCCGAGACCGTCGAAGAAATGCCGGACCTCGTCCGGCTTGGTGGCGTCGAAGGCGGCCTTGCCGACGGTGCCATCAAGGGTCTTCCACGCGCTCTTCAGCTTCTCCTCGTTGCGGCCGGTGATGGTCACTTTCATGGTGGGGCCGACCAGCCGTTTGGCCGTGGCAAGGCCGATGCCGGATGAGCCGCCGATGATGACGCAATGTTCGATGGTCTCGCTCATGAATGTTGTTCCTTGGATTTGGAGGATGGACGCTCGATCAGTTCGAGGCTCAAGGTCCGCAACCGGCGGCGGGCCTTTTCGTCATAGGCCTGGGCCTCGGCGCGCGATTCGCGCTGGCCGTCGAAGTAGCGGCCGCTACGCCCTTCGAGCGCGGGCGACGTCGCGAGGTTGAGGATGGCGTCGGCGCCGGTCTCGACCGAGCTCCACGGCGTGACGCCGGCCTGCCGGACCATGGTGGTGTCCATGTAGCTTGCCGGGTGCAAGGCGTTGACGCTGACGCCCGTGCCATCGAGCTGCTGAGCCAGGTCGACGGTGAACAGGATCTGCGCCAGCTTGCTCTGGCAGTAGGCGCGCACGCCGCTGTAGCCATGCGTCAGCATCACGTCGTCGAAGTCGATCGCCTGCTGGCCGGCCGAGGCGACATTGACGATGCGCGCCGGCGCGCTTGCCTTGATGAGCGGCAAGAGTTCCGAGGTCAGCAGGAAACCGGCGAGATAGTTGACGGCGAAGCGCAGTTCATAGCCGTCAATGCTGACCTGCCGCTTCGCGCCCTGGCCGCCGGTGCCGACGCCGGCATTGTTGATCAGGATGTCGAGCCGGTCGGTCCTTGCGCGCACGGCTTCGGCGAGGCGGCGTACTTCGACAAGCGAAGCGAGGTCGGCTGCGAGAAATTCGGCTTTGCCGCCTTTTGCTTCTATGGCGGCCGCGGTCGCCTTGCCGCGTCCTTCGTCGCGGCCATGCACCAGCACGCGCGCGCCGGCCGCGCCGAGCCGCTCGGCGACCACGCGGCCGACGCCGTCAGTCGAACCGGTGACGAGAATGGTTTTGTCCTTGAGTTCCATGTCCAGAGCCTCCTTGCGCTGCTCTGAACGGAAAGATGGGGCATAGTGCGAGGCCTAAACAGTTCAAACTTTATCCTGGTATCGGTACTGCTATAATAGATGCATGGATGCCATCGCCCATTCTCCCGAAGATCAGCGCCGGCGCGAGCTCGGCGCCTTCCTGCGTTCCCGTCGCGAGCGGCTTTCGCCCTCGGAGACCGGCATCGCCGCCGGTCAGCGGCGGCGCACGCCCGGGCTGAGGCGCGAGGAAGTGGCGATGATCGCCGGCGTCGGCACGACCTGGTACACCTGGCTGGAACAGGGCAGGGACGTGCGTCCTTCGGTCGAGGTCCTGACCGCGCTCTGCCAGGCATTGCGGCTCGACGGCGCCGAGCAGCGGCATTTGTTCACGCTCGCCGGCCGCCAGCAGCCGGAGCGGCGGCGCATCGTACAGGTAAAGGTCGAGGGACCGTTGCTGCACATGCTGCAGAGCCTGGTCCTGCAGCCCGCCTATGTCGTCGGCCCGCGCTGGGACGTGCTGGCATGGAATGACGCGGCCGTCGCCATTTTCGGCGATTACGGCCTACTGGAGGGCGATGCCCGCAACATCATCCACGGCGTGTTCACCGATCCGCGCCGGCGGCACCTGCTGGTGGATTGGGAGCAACTGGCGCGCGCGACCCTTGCCGCGTTCCGCGCCGAGAGCGCGAAATACACCGGCGATCCTGATTTCGAGCGGCTGATCGCGCTGATGATGCGCTCAAGCCCCGAGTTCCGCGAATGGTGGCCGCAGCGCGATGTGGTGCACCGGCTCTCCGGCCTGAAGCATCTGCGCCATCCGATCGCCGGCGCCATGACGTTCGAGCATATGAGCCTGTCGATCGACGACGGCTCGGACATGCGATTGATCGTCTACACGCCGCTGGCGGAACAGAACTCGGTCGCGAAGTTGCGGAAATTGCTTGAGGGGCTTCCGGGCGAACGGCGCAGCGCGTGAGGTCCCCTCAGCTTCGTCATCCACGGGCGCAGCGGGAGCGAAGCGGACGCGGAGACCCGAGGATCCATTCCGTTACTTTTGCGATGGAGTGCAGCGGTGCAGAATTCTGCACCGTAGCGGCGCTCCAAGGTCACGGAATGGATCCTCGGGTCTGCGCCGCGTCGCTTCGCTCCTTGCTCCGCCCGTGGATGACGAAACTGAGGGGGCTGCGGCTAATCTCGATGGACAGCAACAACTAGACGGCCGGCAAGTTGGCCCGTCCGTTAGGCTCCTTTTGCCGAGACGTCAGCCCTTCGGCTTCAGCCCATCCAGGAACAGCTGCTCCAGGAAGCGCGCGGCGTCCTCGAAGCGCCCGTCGCCGCCGCGATCGGCGCCGAGCACGGCGCGAACCTGGACGTCGAAATCGGCATAGTGCTGCGTCGTCGCCCAGATCGAGAAGATCAGGTGCCAGGGATCGGTGCGGGCGATCTTGCCGGCGCGCATCCAACCCTTGATGACGGTGGCCTTCTCGTCGACCAGGGTCTTCAGTTCACCCTCCAGCATCGGCTTGATGCGCGGCGCACCCTGCAGGATCTCGTTGGCGAACAGCCGGCTTTCGCGCGGGAAGTCGCGCGCCATTTCGAGCTTTCTGCGGATGTAGCTTCTGAGCTCCGTCAGCGGATCGCCGATGTCGTCGAGCTCGCGCAACGGCGCCAGCCAGGTGTCGAGCAGGCGCTGCATCAACGTCTCGTGAATGTCTTCCTTGCGGCGGAAGTAATAGAGAAGGTTCGGCTTCGACATGCCGGCGGCTTCGGCGATCTGGTCGATGGTCGAGCCGCGAAAACCGTTGGCGGAGAAGACTTCGAGCGCGGCTTCCAGGATGAGCTCGCGCTTTTCCTGCTGGATGCGGGTGCGGCGGGGAGCGGAGCTTTCCATCGTGTCCGTCATCCTTGCAGGCCGTCTTCGCGGGGGCTCTCTGGACCAATTGTCTGGACCAGTTTTTCCTTGGGCTGTGGAGCGCGATTTCGATGCCGCATTTCCGCTAGTAATCCCTTGACCGCCGACAGGCGGTGCTAACGTTTGTCCAACCGGTCAAAATTTTGCGTAGCACGAAAACGCAGCGAAGACCAAGCGTTGGCCGCACCGAAACACGCTTACAAGGGGAAGTCCTGGTCATGTCCAACCGGCTGAAAGTCACGCCGAACGATCTCAGCGCATTCTGGATGCCGTTCACGGCAAACCGGCAGTTCAAGCAGGCGCCGCGCATGTTCGTGTCCGCCAAGGACATGCATTACACGACAAGCGACGGCCGCAAGGTGCTCGACGGCACTGCTGGCTTGTGGTGCGTGAACGCCGGCCACTGCCGGCCGAAGATCACCGAGGCCATCCAGAACCAGGCCGCTGAGCTCGACTACGCTCCAGCCTTCCAGATGGGCCACCCGATCGTGTTCGAACTGGCGAACCGCCTGGTCGACATCGCGCCCAAGGGCATGGACCATGTCTTCTTCACCAATTCCGGTTCGGAATCGGTCGAGACGGCGCTGAAGATGGCGATCGCTTATCACCGGGTCAAGGGCGAGGGCTCGCGCACCCGCCTCATCGGCCGCGAGCGCGGCTATCACGGCGTCAATTTCGGCGGCATCTCGGTCGGTGGCATCGTCTCCAACCGCAAGATGTTCGGCACGCTGCTCGGCGGCGTCGACCACCTGCCGCACACGCATCTGCCGGAGAAGAACGCCTTCTCGAAGGGCGTGCCGGAACATGGCGCGGAGCTCGCCAACGAGCTTGAGCGTCTCGTCACCCTGCATGACGCCTCGACCATCGCCGCCGTCATCGTCGAGCCCGTCGCCGGCTCCACCGGCGTCATCCTGCCGCCGAAGGGTTATCTGCAGAAACTTCGGGAAATCTGCACGAAGCACGGCATATTGTTGATTTTCGATGAAGTGATCACCGGCTTCGGCCGTCTCGGCGCGCCGTTCGCGGCCGACTATTTCGGCGTCACGCCGGATATCATGACCACGGCCAAGGGCGTGTCGAACGGCGTCATCCCGATGGGCGCGGTGTTCGTCAAGAAGGAGATCCACGACGCCTTCATGACCGGCCCGGAGCACATGATCGAGTTCTTCCACGGCTACACCTATTCGGGCAACCCGATCGCCTGTGCCGCGGCGCTCGGCACGCTGGACACCTACAAGGAAGAGGGCCTGCTGACGCGCGGCGAGGAACTTGCGCCTTACTGGGAAGACGCGCTGCATTCGCTGAAGGGCGAACCGCATGTCATCGACATCCGCAACATCGGCCTGATCGGCGCGATCGAACTGGCGCCGATCGCCGGCAGCCCGACCAAGCGGGCGTTCTCGGCCTTCGTGAAGGCGTTCGAGCGCGGCGCGCTGATCCGCACCACCGGCGACATCATTGCGCTGTCGCCGCCGCTGATCATCACCAAGGGCCAGATCAACGAACTGATCGACCATGTTCGCGATGTGCTGAGGTCGATCGACTAGGAAGCTCGGGAATGGCCTCTGCGAAGCGCGAAGCAGCTTTGGAAAAGGAAAGGCAGTCTCTTGAGGCTGCCTATTCCGCTGCCTTGCTGGTTGCGCTTCGCGATTGCGCGGATGGCAGATGGGGGCTGTTCGGCCAGAACGAAGGAACGCTTCCCGCCTCCCTGGAAAGCCGGTATTTGCCGGAAAGTGCAAAGCGGCTCGCCGCGATAGGCGACGAGCTTGTCGTGGTCCGGGAAGAAATGGGTTTTGTCGACCTGTTTGCGCCCATGCGGCGACTGGCTGAACTGAGGGCGGAACGCGGGCCTAATCGGCCAGGGAGCCGCGGCTGGCGCAAATGTTCCTCGATGAATTGAAGCCCTAGCACGAGCTTGCAAAGCACGCAGGCAGGTGGCACCGACCTGATCGTTTGTTGTTGCGATGGCAGTCAATCAGGCCGGCTGCGCGCCGATGCCGGTCAGGATCACCCGCTTGATGTTTTCCTTGGCTTCCCGCCATTGCCGGTCGGAGAGCGACTTGCCGCCGTTCAGCGTCTCGATCTGGTGGCCGAAATCGGCGTAATGCTGGGTCGTGGCCCAGAGCATGTAGAGGAGGTGACGCGGGTCGACCGGGTCCATCTTGCCCTCCTCGATCCAGCGCCCGATGATCTCGACGCGGCCGTCGGTCCATTCGCGCAGCGTCGATTCCATATAGTCCTGAAGCACCGGCGCGCCGTGCATCACTTCGGAGGCCCAGACCTTCGAACCGTCCGGGTGGCGGCGCGATATCTCCATCTTGGCGTCGATATAGGCGCTGATGCCGTCAACCGGGCCGCGCGCGGCGTCGAAGCAATTGGCCGCCTGCAGCCAGATCTCGAAAATATTCTGGACGACGGACCGGTAGAGCTCCTCCTTGGTGGCGAAATAATAGTGGAGATTTGCCTTTGGCAGCCCCGCCAGATCGGCGATCAGCTGCATCGTGGCGCCGCCGAACCCTGCCTCCGCGAATACCTTTTCAGCGGCGAGCAGGATGGCTTTTTCATTCTCCCGCCTTATATCCTGGCGTCGCATGGGACGGGTGGGTTCGGTCATGTCTCCCCCAAGATTCTCGTTGACCGCTTGGTCAGCTTGTGTAGTCTGAAAGCTGACCATACGGTCAGGATGCAAACCACTCAAGGGGCGACAAGACCCCTAGTGAAAATGGGAACCGCAAATGGCCGCACCCGGCGAAAATCTGCGAATCAATTCAGACCGTTTGTGGGATTCCATCATGGAGATGGCGAAGATCGGCCCCGGCATTGCCGGCGGCAACAATCGCCAGACCGTGACCGACGAGGACGGCGAGGGCCGCCATCTTTTCAAGCGCTGGTGCGATGCCGCCGGGCTCGAAATGGGCGTCGACGAGATGGGCACGATGTTCGCCCGCCGCGAAGGCAGCGATCCCAGCCTGCCGCCGGTCTATGTCGGCAGCCATCTCGACACGCAGCCGACCGGCGGCAAGTATGACGGCGTGCTCGGCGTTCTGGGCGGGCTGGAGGTCGTGCGCTCGCTCAACGATCTCGGCATCAAGACCAGGCATCCGATCGTCGTCACCAACTGGACGAACGAGGAAGGCGCGCGCTTCGCGCCGGCGATGATGGCGTCCGGCGTGTTCGCCGGCGTGCTCGACCAGGCCGACGTCTACCAGCATGTCGACAAGGACGGCAAGAAATTCGGCGAGGAGTTGGAGCGCATCGGCTGGAAGGGCACGGAGAAGGTCGGCGACCGAAAGATCCATGCCTTCTTCGAATTGCATATCGAGCAGGGGCCGATCCTCGAGGACGAAGGCATCGACATCGGCGTCGTCACGCACGGCCAGGGCCTCAAATGGCTGCAGGTGACGCTGACCGGCAAGGAAGCGCATACCGGCTCGACGCCGATGCCGAAACGCCGCAATGCCGGGCTCGGCATGGCGCGCGTCATCGAGCTGGTGCACGAGATCGCCATGGACTACCAGCCCGACGCCGTCGGCGCGGTCGGCCATATGGAAGTCTATCCGAACTCGCGCAACATCATTGCCGGCCGCACGGTCTTCACCATCGACATCCGCTCGCCCGAGAAGGAGGTACTCGACGCCATGGATGGCCGCATCCGTGAAGGCATCGACACGATCTGCGACGCGCTCGACATCAAGTACAAAATCGAGCAGGTCGGCCATTTCGATCCGGTCACCTTCGACAAGAACTGCGTGAAAGCAATCCGCGATGCGGCCGACCGGCTCGGCTATTCGCATCGCAACATCGTCTCCGGCGCCGGCCATGACGCCTGCTGGATCAATCGGGTCGCACCGACCGCGATGGTGATGTGCCCGTGCGTCGACGGCCTCAGCCATAACGAGGCGGAAGAGATCACCAAGGAATGGGCGAGCGCCGGCGCCGATGTGCTGTTCCATGCGGTGGTGGAAACGGCGGGAATCGTGGAGTGACCGACTAGAGCAATCGCCGTTTCACGGAAACGGCGATTGCTCTATCTCTTTGTTTTAACGCAATTTCGGACGGAAAACCGCTTCACACTTTTCCTGAAATTGCTCTAGACCAATCACCTCGCAACGCCGCTCGCAAAGAAGCGCGAAAGAACAGGGGAACAGATATGACCAAAGTCATCCGGAACGGCACCGTCGTCACCGCCGACCGTACGTGGAAGGCGGACGTGCTGATGCAGCACGGCAAGATCGTCGCCATCGGCTCGAACCTGCATGGCGATCATGAGTTCGATGCGACCGGCTGCTATGTCATGCCGGGCGGCATCGATCCGCATACGCATCTCGAAATGCCGTTCATGGGCACCTATTCGGCCGACGATTTCGAATCCGGCACGCGCGCGGCCCTTTCCGGCGGCACGACGATGGTGGTCGATTTCTGCCTGCCCGCGCCACAGCAGTCGCTCTTGGAAGCGCTGCAGATGTGGGACAACAAGACCTCGAAGGCGTCGTGCGACTATTCCTTCCACATGGCGATCACCTGGTGGGGCAAGCAGGTGTTCGACGAGATGGCTCAAGTGGTCGACCGGGGCATCACCTCGTTCAAGCACTTCATGGCCTATAAGGGAGCGCTGATGGTCGATGACGACGAGATGTATTCGTCGTTCCAGCGCTGCGCCGATCTCGGCGCGCTGCCGCTGGTTCATGCCGAGAACGGCGACGTGGTCGCCGCGCTCTCGCAAAAACTGCTTGCCGCCGGCAACAACGGCCCCGAGGGCCATGCCTATTCGCGTCCGCCGGAAGTGGAAGGCGAGGCGACAAATCGCGCCATCATGATCGCCGACATGGCGGGCGTGCCGCTCTATGTCGTGCATGTCTCCTGCGAGCAGAGCCACGAGGCGATCCGCCGCGCGCGCCAGAAGGGCATGCGGGTGTTCGGCGAGCCGCTGATCCAGCATCTGACGCTCGACGAGAGCGAATATTTCGACAAGGATTGGGACCATGCGGCGCGCCGCGTGATGAGCCCGCCCTTCCGCAACAAGCTGCACCAGGATTCGCTGTGGGCCGGCCTGCAGGCCGGATCGCTGCAAGTGGTGGCGACCGACCATTGCGCCTTCACCACCAAGCAGAAGCGCAACGGCGTCGGCGACTTCACCAAGATCCCGAACGGCACCGGCGGGCTCGAGGACCGCTTGCCGGTTCTGTGGACGAGAGGTGTCAACACCGGGCGGCTGACGATGAACGAGTTCGTCGCGGTGACTTCGACCAACATCGCCAAGATCCTCAATATGTATCCGAAGAAGGGCGCGATCGTCGAAGGCGCCGACGCAGACATCATCGTCTGGGATCCGAAGCGCAAGAAGACGATCTCGGCCAAGAAGCAGCAGTCGGTGATCGACTACAATGTCTTCGAGGGCGTCGAGGTGACCGGCCTGCCGCGCTTCGTCTTCTCGCGCGGCGAATTGTCGATCGAGGAGGCGGACGTCAAGGCCAAGGCCGGCCATGGCGAGTTCGTCGCCCGCGAGCCGAACGCCGCGGTCAACCGGGCGCTGTCGACCTGGAAGGAGATCTCCGCGCCGCGCAAGGTGGAGCGTACCGGCATCCCGGCCACCGGGGTCTGACCATGCGGGCTCCTTACCTGCTTCTGGCGGCGGCCGCGATGCTGGCCGCTGGCCATGCCCAGGCCGCGGGCATAGACCTGTCCAAGCCTTATGGCGACAAATATGGCTGCATCAACCGGAACGGCCAGGAAGTCGCCGCCGACCAGATGCTGCTTTTGACCGACAAGGAACTGATCACGGCGGCCAGCGCCTGCACCTTCAGCGACAGCCAAGCGCAGGCTGATGGATCGCTCGTCGTGACGGCAAAATGCGAGGCTGAAGGCGAAGAGGGACAGCCGCCGGCCAAGTTCACCATCCAGCGCAGCGCGAAGAACGCGAAGAAGCTGGTAGTGGCCGATGAAGACGGCAATGTGATGGGCGAAGTCGCGCGATGCAAGTAACGGCGGTCCCACCAGCCTCAGGCAACCAGAGCATCCAGTTCCGGCAGCAGGACGACGCTTTCCTGCTCGTTGGGATCGGTGCGGGCAATGACCGCCGAGGACGGGGCGTTGCTCAGATTGGCCGGCAGATGAGGCACTCCCGCCGGGATGTAGAACAGGTCGCCGGCCTTGACGACGATATGGTGCTCGAGCCGGTCGCCGTACCAGGTGTGGACTTCGCCCGAGAGCACATAGATGGCCGTCTCGTGGCTTTCATGCATATGCGCCTTGGCGCGGGCACCGGGCGGCATGGTGAGAAGATGCATGCAGATGCCGGACGAGCCGACGGTTTCGGCGGCGATGCCGGCGAAATAACTCAGCCCCTGCTTACCCTGATAGGTGCTTTCGGGGCGAACGAGATGACAGGTGGGTTTAGGCGACATCGGCAAGGCTCCGGGCGGCGTCGATCGGGTGGGACAGGACGAGTGGAAAGCAACGCTATCATAAAATCAACCGGATTGCGGACAGCGCGGCAGCGGCGGCGAAAGGCAGGCTGCGCCCAATGACCGAACAGCCGCCAACCGTCGTTTCGGCAAGCAAGCTCGGCCTCACCTTCCAGACCAATGACGGTCCGGTGCAGGCACTGTCCAATGTCGATCTGACCATCGGCAAGGGCGAATTCGTTTCCTTCATCGGCCCGTCGGGCTGCGGCAAGACCACCTTGCTGCGTGTTATCGCCGATCTGGAGAAGGCAACCTCGGGCGCGATCTCCGTCAATGGCATGACGCCAGAGCAGGCGCGCGAGAAACGCGCCTATGGCTATGTGTTCCAGGCGGCGGCTCTGTTCCCGTGGCGCACGATCGAGCGCAATGTGGCGCTGCCGCTGGAGATCATCGGTCTCTCCCAGGCCGAGCAGGCCGAGCGCATCAAGCGCACGATGGAACTGGTCAACCTCTCGGGCTTCGAGAAGAAATATCCCTGGCAGCTTTCCGGCGGCATGCAGCAGCGCGCCTCGATCGCACGCGCTCTCGCCTTCGATGCCGACCTGCTTTTGATGGACGAGCCGTTCGGCGCGCTGGACGAGATCGTGCGCGACCATCTGAACGAACAGCTTCTGGAACTATGGGAGCGCACCAACAAGACGATCTGCTTTGTCACCCATTCGATCCCCGAGGCTGTGTATCTCTCGACGCGCATCGTCGTGATGTCGCCGCGGCCCGGCCGCGTCACCGACATCATCGAATCGACGCTGCCGAGGAAGCGGCCGCTCGACATCCGCGAGACGCCGGAGTTTTTGGCGATTGCTGCCCGCGTGCGCGACGGCTTGAGGGCGGGGCACAGCTATGATGATTGAGGGGGACGAGTTTCCTCCTCTCCCCCTCGGGGAGAGGGTGGCCGGAGCGAAGCGGAGGTCGGATGAGGGGGCGCGCAACCGCGCCTTCGTCATCCTAGGGCGGAGCAGGCACGCCACCACGCATGTCAAGGAAGCCGGCCATCGCGATTTCGTCATCCTAGGGCGTAGCGACGCGAAGCGGAGCGCAGACCCTAGGATCCATTCCGTGACGCTGGTCGAAGGGTCAAAACGATGCAGAATGGCCGCTAAACGCCGCAGGGCGAAAGTTGCTTTGTTCCGCACCGTTGCGGAGCGGAGGGGTAACGGCATGGATCCTAGGGTCTGCGCCGCGTCGCTTCGCTCCTTGCTCCGCCCTAGGATGACGAAGGCGTGTGGCCCGCGAGGCGCCGTGAATGGATAGCTTCCGCTCGAAAGTCATCCCCGTCACCACCATCCTCGCCGGCGCGGTAATCCTCTGGTATGTCTTTGCCGTCATCCTCAACGCGCCGTTCCAGCGCGACCTCGACCGCCGAGCCAAGGAGACGCCCGGCACTGTCGAGTTTATCGGCAAGACGCTGTCGCAGCCGAAGCCGACGCTGCCGGCGCCGCACCAGGTGGCGGTGAATTTCTTCGAAAACACCTTTTTGCGATCCGTCACGTCGAACCGCAGCCTGGTCTACAACGCCTGGGTGACACTGTCCTCGACGCTGCTCGGCTTTGCCTTCGGCACAGCGCTCGGCATCCTGATTGCGGTGGGTATCGTGCATGTGGCGACGCTCGACCGCAGCCTGATGCCCTGGATCATCGCTTCGCAGACCATTCCGATCCTGGCGGTGGCGCCGATGATCATCGTGGTTCTGGCGGCAATCGGCATCACCGGCCTGATCCCCAAGGCGCTGATCTCGACCTATCTGTCGTTCTTCCCGGTGGCCGTCGGGATGGTGAAGGGCCTGCGCTCCCCCGAGCTCATGCATCTCGATCTTATGCATACCTATAACGCCAGCGCCTCGCAGACATTCTGGAAGCTGCGCGTGCCGGCCTCGGTGCCGTTCCTGTTTACCTCGATGAAGGTGGCGGTGGCGGCAAGCCTTGTCGGGGCCATCGTCGGCGAACTGCCGACCGGAGCGGTCGCCGGCATCGGCGCCAAGCTGCTCGCCGGCGCCTATTACAGCCAGACCATCGATATCTGGTCAGCCCTGGTCGCGGGCTCGATCGTCGCGGCACTGCTGGTGATGGTCGTCGGCATTGCCGGACGCCTCGTCGACCGGGCCATGGGCGGGAGGCCGGCATGAGCTGGTTGAAACCGTCCTGGCAACCGGTGCTGGCGATGGCGCTGTGCCTCATCGCCTTCGCGCTCGGCGCAATGTCGAAGCCCGAAGCAGCCGCGCTGGCGGAGCCGGCCGCAACGCTGGCCTATCCCTATATGGGCGCGAAAGGGCTGATCATCGGGCTGTTGCTCGTCGCTGCACTGGTCTCGATGGTGAGGCTCACGCCGATCGTTGAAGCTATCCTGCTGTTCGTCGGCGCCCATGCCGCAGCCTGGCTTTTGATCAAGGGCATAGCCGGTTTCGAAGGCACCGCGCTGGCGCCGTATTTCCTGTTGCTTGCCGCCGCCTGGTTGCTTGCCTGGCGCTGTGTCGCCTTGCTGTCGTCGCTACGCCCCACGCAGGGCTGGGCGAAGACTGCGCTGCGCCTGATCATCCCGGCGATCTTCGGCGCCTGGATCCTGATCATCTGGGAGGCGGTGACGCGCGGTGCCGGCATCCCCTTCATTCTTTTGCCGCCGCCGAGCGCCATCGGCGCGCGGATCGCCAACTCACTGCCGATCCTGGGATCGGACGTGCGCCAGACGATCTTCAAGGCGGTGCTGATCGGCTATGTCGTCGGCAATCTCGCCGGCTTCACCGTCGCTATCCTGGCCGACCGTGTGCCGTTCCTGCGGCGCGGCCTGCTGCCGATCGGGAATATGGTTTCGGCGCTGCCGATCATCGGCGTGGCGCCGATCATGGTCATGTGGTTTGGCTTCGACTGGCCGTCCAAGGCCGCGGTCGTCATCATCATGACCTTCTTCCCGATGCTGGTGAACACGGTCGCCGGGCTGGCCGCATCCGGGCATATGGAACGCGACCTGATGCGCACTTATGCATCGGGCTATTGGCCGACCTTGCGCAAGCTCAGGCTGCCGGCCGCAATGCCGTTCATCTTCAATGCGCTGAAGATCAACTCGACGCTGGCGCTGATCGGCGCCATCGTCGCGGAGTTCTTCGGTACGCCCGTGGTCGGCATGGGATTCCGCATCTCGACGGAAGTCGGGCGGATGAACATCGACATGGTGTGGGCCGAAATCGCAGTTGCAGCACTTGCGGGTTCGGTCTTTTATGGCGTGGTCGCTCTCATCGAGAGAGCCGTCACGTTTTGGCATCCCTCTGTCCGAGGTGGATAGGGGCGGTGGGTTTGGGTGCTAACTTCAGAGGGTAATAACATGAAAAGACTGCTGATTTCTGCTTTGGCCGGCGCCATGTCGCTGGCCGCCTTCCAGGCGATGGCCGCCGACAAGGTGACACTGCAGCTGAAATGGGTCACGCAGGCCCAGTTCGCCGGCTACTATGTTGCCAAGGCCAAGGGCTTCTATGACGCTGAAGGCCTCGACGTCGACATCAAGCCGGGCGGCCCGGACATTGCGCCCGAGCAGGTGATCGCCGGCGGCGGCGCCGACGTCATCGTCGACTGGATGGGCGGGGCGCTCGCGGCCCGCGACAAGGGCGTGATGCTCGTCAACATCGCCCAGCCGTTCAAGAAGGCGGGCATGGAACTGGTCTGCCCCAAGGATGGACCGATCAAGACGGAAGCCGACTTCAAGGGCCACACGCTCGGCGTCTGGTTCTTCGGCAACGAATATCCGTTCTACGCCTGGATGAACAAGATCGGCCTCAAGACCGATGGCGGCCCGGACGGCGTCACCGTGCTCAAGCAGAGCTTCGACGTGCAGCCGCTGATCCAGAAGCAGGCCGACTGCATCTCGGTGATGACCTATAACGAATACGGCCAGGTGCTGGACGCCGGCTACAAGCCGGAAGACCTCACCGTCTTCAACTACTCCGCCATGGGCAACGACCTGTTGGAGGACGGGCTCTACACGCTCGAGGACAAGCTCAAGGATCCGGCCTTCGAGGACAAGATGGTGCGCTTCGTGCGCGCCTCGATGAAGGGTTGGAAATACGCCACGGAGAACACCGACGAGGCGGCCGGAATCGTCGTCGATGCCGGCGGCCAGGACGAGAACCACCAGAAGTTCATGATGAAGGAAGTGGCCAAGCTGATCGACAATGCCGACGGCAAGCTGATCCCGGCCGCTTACGAGCGCACCGCCAAGGCGCTGCTCGACCAGAAGATCATCAGCAAGGAGGCGAGCGGCGCCTACACGACCGCGATCACCGACAAGGCGATCAAGTAGGCTCCGTTCTCGACGCGGAAGCTGGAAAGGGGCGGGCGACCGCCCCTTTTTCTTTGGTCGCGGTAAAATAATTGTGTGTGTGGATACATCCGGGCACCCAACCGTTGCATCGATGCATCCGCGCGTCGGGGAGCCGTGCAGGATGCTGCAACCAACGGAGGTTCTCATGCGCATCCTATCCGTGCCGATGCTTTCGGCTTTAGCCGTCTCGACCGCCTTTCTCCTCGCATCGCCGGCCATGGCCGAGACGATGAAGTTCAAGGCGACGCTCGACGGCAGCCAGCAGAGCCCGCCCGTGACCACCAAGGGCAAGGGAACCGCCACATTCACCTTCGACAGCACAAGCAAGAAGCTCAGCTGGAATGTCAAATATTCCGGCCTCAGCGGACCTGCCGTGGCCGCCCACATCCACGGACCGGCGGACATGGGCGCGAACGCGGATCCGGTGATCCCGTTCAAGAAGCTGAAGAGCCCGATCAAGGGGTCGGCGACGCTGACCGACGCGCAGGCAGCCGACCTCGAGGCCGGCAAATACTATGTCAACGTCCACACCGCCAAGAACAAGGACGGCGAGATCCGCGGCCAGATCGAGAAGGCGATGTGAAGACGAAAAAGGGGCGGTTTAGCGCCCCTTTTGTCGTGCAGCCGGCAGAAAGGCTGCCTCAGCTCTTCTCACGGATTTGCGTCAGCGTGCGGGTCGGCGTGATCGCCTCGGGATCGAGCTTGATCTCGACGATCGCCGGCTTGCCGCTGGCGCGCGCGCGCTCGAAGGCGGGCGCGAAGTCGGCGGTCCTTTCGACCGTTTCGCCATGGCCGCCATAGGCGCGGGCCAGCGCCGCGAAGTCGGGGTTCTTGAGGTCTGTGGCGACGACGCGGCTTGGATATTCCCGCTCCTGATGCATGCGGATCGTGCCGTAAATGCCGTTGTTGACGACGATCACGATGATCGGCAGGTCATATTGGATAGCCGTCGCGAACTCCTGGCCGTTCATCAGGAAGCAGCCGTCGCCGGCGAAGGCAACCACGGTACGATCCGGAAACAGCGATTTGGCGGCGACCGCGGCCGGCGTGCCGTAGCCCATCGAGCCGGACGTGGGCGCCGCCTGCGTGCCGAAGCGGCGGGAGCGGTAGAAGCGATGCACCCAGGTGGCGTAGTTGCCGGCGCCGTTGGTGAGGATGGCATCCTCCGGCAGAACCTTTCCCAGATAGTCTATGATCGGGCCCATCTGGACGGCGCCCGGACCGGTTTGGGGGGGCGTTGACCATTCGAGATAGGCGGCGTGCGCATTTTCCGTCTCGGCCGCCCAGGTGGGCGTGGCCGTTGGCCTGCGCTTGGCGAAAGCCTCGACGAAGGCGGCGGGCGAAGCGTTGATCGCCACTGTCGGCCGGTAGACGCGGCCGAGTTCGCCGGCATCGGCATGGACATGCACCAGCGCCTGGTCGGGGTAGGGGCTCTTCAGCAGCGTGTAGTCGGAAGACGGCATCTCGCCCAGGCGGCCACCGAGCAAGAGCACGACATCGGCCTGCTTGATCCGCTCCGCCAGCTTCGGATTGATGCCGATGCCGACATCGCCGGCGTAGTTCGGATGGAGATGGTCGAACAGCATCTGGCGGCGGAAGGAGCAGCCGACCGGCAGCGACCAGGTCTCGGCGATCGTGCGCATATGCGCCACGGCTTCCTCGTTCCAGCGCGTGCCGCCCAGAATGACGAAAGGACGCTTGGCATTGCTCAGCAACATCTCCAGCGCATCGAGCTCGGCCTCGCCTGGACGCGTCTCGACAGGCGTGTGCGGCAGCGCTTCCGGAGCCTCGACCTCGCTGGTCAGCATGTCTTCCGGCAGCGAGATGACCACAGGGCCCGGACGGCCGGAGGTCGCGACCGCGAAGGCGCGGGTGACGAATTCGGGGATGCGCGCGGCATCGTCGATCTCGACCACCCATTTGGCGATGTCGCCGAAGAAGCGCTTGTAGTCGACCTCCTGGAACGCCTCGCGCTCCTTGGCGTGGCTGGCGACCTGGCCGATGAACAGGATCATCGGCACCGAATCCTGCATGGCGATGTGGACGCCGGCCGAGGCATTGGTGGCGCCGGGGCCGCGGGTGACGAAGCAGATGCCGGCCTTGCCGGTCAGCCGTCCCTGGCAGTCGGCCATCATCGCGGCGCCGCCTTCCTGGCGGCAGACGATGGTGCGGATCGAAGAGTCATGCAGCGCGTCGAGCACCGCGAGATAGGATTCGCCCGGAACGCAGAAGATGCGGTCGGTGCCGTTGGCTTCCAGCGCCTCGACGATCAGTTGTCCGCCGGTCTTCATTTTGCTCTCTCCAGTTCGGCAAGGATTTCGTCCGTGTGCTCGCCAAGGCGCGGCGAAGGGCGCTCATAGACGAGCGGCGTGCCCGACATAACCATCGGCGCGCGCACAGAGGGCAGGCGATTGCCGTGGCCGTCGTCGAGGTCGAGCCGCATGCCGCGCGCGATGGTCTGCGGATCGGCGAACATCTGGCCGATCGTATTGATCGGGCTCGCCGGCACGCCGGCCGCCTCGAGCTTCGCCAGCAGCGGATCGCGGTCGAGCGCCGCCAGCGCCTCGACGATCCGCTCGCGCAGCTTCACGCGGTTGGCGACGCGGGCAGGGTTGGTGGCGAAATCAGGATTGGCGGGCAGATCGGCGATGCCGACGGCGGCGCAGAACTTGCCGAACTGCCCGTCATTGCCGACCGCGAGGATGATGTGGCCGTCCCTCACCGGCAGGACTTCGTAGGGGGCGATGTTCATATGCGCATTCCCCATCTGCACCGGCGACTTGCCCGAGACCAGATAGTTGAGGTTCTGGTTGCCGAGCGCCGAAATCTGGCTGTCGTAGAGCGCCATGTCGACATGCTGGCCCTCGCCGGTCTTTTCGGCATGGCGAAGTGCTGCCTGGATGGCGATCACCGAATAGAGGCCGGTGAAGAGATCCGAGATGGCGACGCCGGCCTTCTGCGGCTCACGGCCGGGCTCGCCGGTAATCGACATCATGCCGGCCATGGCCTGGATGATGAAATCGTAGCCGGCGCGTGGCGCGTAGGGACCGTCCTGGCCAAAGCCGGTGATCGAGCAATAGACAAGCCGCGGATTGATCGCCTTCAGGCTTTCGTAGCCGAGGCCGTATTTCTTCAGGCCGCCGAGCTTGAAGTTCTCGATCAGCACGTCGGCCGTGGCGATCAGCCTGCGCAGCGTCTCGGCACCCTCGGGCTTGGAGAAATCGACGGCGATAGAGCGTTTGCCGCGATTGCAGGAGTGATAATAAGCGGCCGAAAGGTTCTCGCCGTCATGGCTCATGACGAAGGGCGGACCCCATTTGCGGGTATCGTCGCCCCCGTCAGGGCTCTCGACCTTGATGACATCGGCGCCGAGATCGGCCAGCAATTGCCCGGCCCAGGGACCGGCCAGGATGCGGGCAAGTTCGATAACGCGGATGCCTTTCAGAGGAGGGGCGGTCATGGATCACCGTGTTCTAACGAAACGCAGGCTCTAGCAACACGCACCGGCCGTGTCACGACCCATACGATAGGCCACGCCGGATCAGGATTTCAGCACGCCGTCGGCCCAAGCGGCGAAATCATTCATGACGGAGTCGCGGTTGATCTCGTTCAGGCTTTCATGGCGGGTTTCCGGATAAACCTTTGAAACCAGATTCGAAAAGCCCAATGCCCGCATGCGCTTTGCCAGGTGATGGACGGCCTTGCCGTAGTCCGACGCGGGGTCCTTCTCGCCGCCGACGAGGTTGACGAAGAGATCGCGGCGGACGCCGGCAAAGCTCTGGTCCTTGCCGCCATGAAGCGCCATGGTGACCACATCGCGCCACATCGAGACCGACGCATCCCAGCCGCAGAGCGGATCGGCGACATATTTGTCGACCTCGACCGGGTCGCGCGACAGCCAGTCGAACAAGGTCCGGTGATTGGGCACCGCCTTGCCCCAGGCCTGGAAGGTGAGCTTGGGCAAACGGCGAGACGGCAAGTCGGAACCCAGCCGCATCCGCTCCCAGCCGAGGATGAGCAGCGCCAATTGCCCGAGCAGGCCTTGCGAGAAATTGCCGTTCCAGATCGCGGCGGCATGGACACGCTCGGAGTGGCTCAGGACGAAGTTCAGCGCGACCGAGGCGCCGAGCGAATGGCCGAAGATGATGACCGGCAATCCCGGATGCTCGGCCGCGATCAGGTCGTGAACGGTATCGACGTCGGCGATCACCTTGGCGATGCCGTCGCTGTCGGCGAATTTGCCGAGCGGCGCGCCGGGAGCCTTGGTCGCGCCATGGCCACGATGGTCGTGGGCATAGACGTGGAATCCGCGCGGCCCCAGGAAATCGGCAAAGCGGGCGTAACGCGCGGCATGCTCGGCCAGGCCATGGTTGATCTGGACCACGGCGCGCGGATTTCCGGCGGCTTCTTTCACATAAAGGTTGAGCTCGGCCCCCGTCGGTGAGGCCAGCCTCATCTGCTTGTCGAATGGCATTGTCTTGCTCCCTCGACGACTGTTGAGCGAGGGCTTTGCCGACGTCAAGTGGACGAGCGCGCCTGACGATATGCTTACGTCGGCAATCCGTCACATCGCCAAGGCGATCGGGCAGCTTGCGGGCGCGCGGATTGCAAGCGCTCAGCTGGGGATAGTTTTTTCGCGCGACGAAAAAGATCGCAATTCTGACACGTCGGCTGTTCTAGTGTGACGAATCCAATACGGTTCAATGATCGCCGGGAGAACGGGATGCGGGTTTGGGCGTTGTGGGGTTCGATGGTGCTGGCTTTCGCCGGTGTCGGGGTGGCGCATGCCGACGTGAAGATGAGCGACACCTTCGTGGCCGACAGCGCCTGTCCGGCGACGCAGGCCATCAAGAGTGGCAAGAACCCCGGCAATGTCTCGACCGAGGCCGGCAAGAGCTACGAGCTGCTTGCCGGCAACAAGGACGAGCCCACGCACTACCTCATCCAGGTGCCGGGTGCCGATCCCGAGCGGCGCTGGGTGAAGATCAGTTGCGGCCATGTCACCGGCGGCGGCGCGTCGGTCACGCCGGCGCCTTCCGGCCAGACCAAGCCATCATCGTCTGCCTCCGGGAAACCCGAATATGTCTTTGCGCTGAGCTGGCAGCCGGCTTTCTGCGAGACCAAGGCGAGCAAGCCCGAATGCAAGGCACAGAGCCCGAGCGAGTTCGATGCCTCGCATTTCACGCTGCATGGGCTGTGGCCGCAGCCGAACGGCAATTTCTATTGCCAGGTCTCGGCGAGCGACAAGGCCAATGACAATCCGTCGCATTGGGCAGACCTGCCACCGGTCGATCTCGACGCAAAGACGCGTGCCGAGCTCGACCAGGTGATGCCGGGCACGGCTTCCAAGCTCGAGCGCCACGAATGGATCAAGCATGGTACTTGCTACGGCAAGAGCCAGCAGGACTATTTCTCCGACGCGCTCAACCTGATGCGGGCGGTGAACGCCTCGCCGGTGCGCGACCTCTTCAACAAGAACATCGGCAAGCAATTGACCTCGGACCAGATCCGCGGCGCCTTCAACGAAGCGTTCGGTCCCGGCGCAGGCGACCGCGTGCGCGTGTCCTGCCTTGTCGACCCGTCGAGTGGGCGGCGCCTGATCGGCGAGATCACGCTCGGCCTATCCGGCCCGGTCGGTCCCGACAGCAAGCTCACCGATCTCTTGATGGCCTCCGCGCCGACAGCCAAGGCCGGTTGCCCGAAGGGCGCGGTCGACGCGATCGGATTCCAGTAGGCGGGAATTCCTGGGTCCAGGCCGATCTTGGTTAGGCTGACCTTGGGGCCGCCTGCAGGATGATCGCCTCGCTGCCGGGCTCGCCGACCACACGGTCGCGGCCGCTCAGCTTGGCCTTATAGAGGCGCTGGTCGGCCAGCGCGAAGATGTCGCCGAGGCAGCGCGTCGTCTCGCCGACGGTGGAGACGCCGGCACTCACGGTGATGTTGAAGCGGTTGGTGCGTGCCGAGGTCTTGGTGGCGTTCCTGATGGTCTCGCCGAGCAGCCTGGCGGGCGCGTGCGACTGTTGCGTCAGCACGGCGAACTCCTCGCCCCCGATCCGGAACACCTGATCGTTGCCGCCGACGGTCTCGGCCAGCAGCACAGCCATCGATTTCAGCACCTTATCGCCCTCGGCATGGCCGAAGCGGTCGTTGATCGACTTGAAATGATCGACGTCGACGATGAGCAGGCTGAGCGGCTTGCCGATCCTGATGGCGGCCGAGACGGCGGACTCGCCGTCGGCGTCGAAACTGCCCCGATGCAGCAGGCCGGTGAGGCCGTCGCGGCCGACATATTTGATCAGCGCTTCATAGCGCTCGCGATAGGTGAGCGTGTCGAAGATGTCGGAGAGGCCGCGCGGAACGGCGATGTCGCTGTCCTCGACCCATTTGAGATAGGCGACGAGCATGCCGCTATAGGCAAATGCGGCGCCCATCTTGGCGAACCAGCCGCCGAAGAAGACCTCGATCGGCGCGCCGGCGACGAAATGCAGCGCGGTGAAGAAGCCGGTCTGGTCGAAGGTGAGCACGCAGGCGACCGATGCGAGGATGCGCAAGAACGGCCTCGCGCGCAGATAGGCGCCGAGCTTCTCGTAGAGCAGGATGATCAGGATGGCGTCGACGAACAGCAACGAGGTGCCCCACACCATCAGCCAGCCCATCTCGTCGATGAAGCCGATGTTGGGCATTCTGCCGTCGGGAAGCGGCGAAACGGCGTGCAGGCGCAGGATCAGCACCAGGCCGATCATCAAGGCGTTGCCGAGCAAAAGGCCGTAGATCGGCTGGCGGACCGTCGCGGCATCCTCCTTCATGTAGAGCAGAAGCAGCATGACCAGCTTGCCGGAAAACAGCACGGCTGAACCTGGCGAGACCAGGCCAAAGGGCAGCGCGACATAGAAGACGCTGGCGAGATAGGTCTCGAGGAAATGCATGACGCCGAGCGCGCAGATGAACACGCCAAGGCCAATGCGGCGCCGGAAGCGGAAAAGCGTGACCATGGCGCCGAAATACAGAACCGCTTCGGCAAGGAGCAGGACACCGTTCAGCACGTCGTCGATCCGATCTTCCCCGAAACCGCGGCACGGCCGCGATTTCCCAACCTATTAGCGTTTTGAAGGCGAATGATTAACCACTGATTTCACGCTATGGCCGGCGGCGGCGAAAAGCTGGGGGCGGAGTCGGGAGCGCAAACCGGCGAATGCGCACCGTTTGGCCGCCGGCGTGCCGAAAGCGATTGCCGTTCGTCGCTTCATCGCCTACATAGCGCGCAACCCCCATTCACCTTGACACTTCAGTTTCCAGGGAAAGCGCGCGTGGCTCGCCAGTTCATCTATCACATGTCAGGCCTGTCGAAGGCCTATGGCACCAAGAAGGTGCTCGATAACGTTCACCTGTCCTTCTATCCGGACGCCAAGATCGGCATTCTCGGCCCCAACGGCTCGGGCAAGTCGACGATCCTGCGCATCATGGCCGGGCTCGACAAGGAGTTCCAGGGCGAGGCGTGGCTGGCCGAGGGCGCAACCGTCGGCTATCTCCCTCAGGAGCCGCAACTCGATCCAAACAAGACCGTGATGGAAAACGTCATGGAAGGCGTCGCCAGGAAGACGGCCATCATCGAGCGTTACAACGAACTGATGATGAACTATTCCGACGAGACGGCCGATGAGTCGGCCAAGCTCCAGGACGAGATGGATCGCCTGAACCTGTGGGACCTCGAGCAGCAGGTCGAGATGGCGATGGACGCGCTGCAGTGCCCGCCAGGCGATTCCGAGGTGACGAACCTTTCAGGCGGCGAGCGCCGCCGCGTCGCGCTTTGCCAGCTTCTGTTGCGCCAGCCGGATCTGCTGCTGCTCGACGAACCGACCAACCATCTCGACGCCGAGACCACGGCGTGGCTGGAAAAGCACCTGCGCGATTATCCGGGCTCGGTGCTGATCATCACCCACGACCGCTACTTCCTGGACAACGTGACCGGCTGGATCCTCGAGCTCGATCGCGGCCGCGGCATTCCCTACGAGGGCAACTACACCAAATATCTCGACGCCAAGGCCAAGCGCCTGATCCAGGAAGGCCGCGAGGACGACGCCCGCCAGAAGTCGATCTGGCGCGAGCGCGAGTGGATCCAGTCCTCGCCCAAGGCGCGTCAGACCAAGTCCAAGGCGCGTATCAAGGCCTATGAGGAGTTGGTCGAGCAGTCGCAGAACCGCAAGCCGACCGACACGCAGATCGTCATCCCGTCGAGCGAGCGCCTGGGCAACGTCGTCATCGAGGTCGAAGGCCTCAACAAGGGCTTCGGCGACGAGCTTTTGATCGAGAACCTGTCGTTCAGGCTGCCGCCGGGCGGTATCGTCGGCGTCATCGGCCCGAACGGCGCCGGCAAGACGACGCTGTTCAAGACCTTCACCGGTCAGGAAAAGCCGGATGCGGGCACCGTGCGCATCGGCGAGACGGTCAAGCTCGGCTATGTCGACCAGAGCCGCGACGCGCTCGATGGCAGCAAAACCGTATGGGAAGAAATTTCCGGCGGCGCCGAAATCATCAAGCTCGGCAAGCACGAGATCAACAGCCGCGCCTATTGCTCGTCGTTCAACTTCCGTGGCGGCGACCAACAGCAGAAGGTCGGCAACCTGTCGGGCGGCCAGCGCAACCGCGTGCATCTGGCCAAGATGCTGAAAGGCGGCGGCAATGTTCTGCTGCTCGACGAGCCGACCAACGACCTCGACACCGAAACGCTGGGTGCGCTGGAAGACGCGCTCGAGGCCTATGCCGGTTGCGCCGTCATCATCAGCCACGATCGCATGTTCCTTGATCGTATGGCGACCCACATGCTGGCCTTCGAGGGCAACGCGCATGTCGAATGGTTCGAAGGCAATTTCGAGGAGTATGAGAAGGACAAGCTGCGCCGCCTGGGCGCCGAAGCGGCGGCCCCGCACCGCATGACGCACAAGCGCCTGACGCGGTAGGATCAGTCCCCAAGGGCGGCGAACAAAGCAAGGTTCTCACATGGCTGACTGGTCCGCCGTCCAATATCTGAAGTTCGAGGATGAGCGCACGCGGCCCGCGCGGGATCTGGCGGCGCAAGTGCCGGTCGATTTTCCGCGCCGCGTCGTCGATATCGGCTGTGGCCCCGGCAACTCCACAGAGCTTCTGGTCGAGCGCTGGCCGGATGCTCAAGTCAACGGCTTTGACACCTCGCCCGACATGATCGAGAAGGCGAGGGCGCGGCTGCCCAATGTCAATTTCGAGCTGGCCGACGCCGCCCGATGGCAGCCCGCGCATCCCGTCGACGTCATCTTCGCCAATGCCGTCTTCCAGTGGCTGCCGGAGCATCCGGCGGTGTTCCAGCGGCTGATGGGGCTTCTGGCGCCGGGCGGCGCCCTGGCCGTCCAGATGCCGGACAATCTCGGCGAAGCCTCGCACCAGCTGATGCGCGAGACCGCTACCGAAGTGCCGTTCGCGGCCAAGCTGAAGGGCGCCGCGCGCGGGCCGCTGCCGCCGGTGTCTTTCTACTACGATCTTTTGTCGCCGCTCGCCGACCGGCTCGACATCTGGCACACGATCTACAACCATCCGCTGGCCGATGCCGAAGCGATCGTCGAATGGGTCAAGTCGACCGGGTTGAAGCCCTTCCTCGATCCGCTCGAAGCGGATGAGAAGAAGCTGTTTCTCGACAGCTACACCGCCAAGATCGCCAAGGCCTATCCGAAGACGGCGAACGGCAAGGTGCTGCTGCGCTTCCCGCGGATCTTCATCGTCGCCAAACGCGCTTAGGGTGTGTTGATATTCAGGTGATGCCGGCCTGCAAATGGCGGTTTCCTGCGCTTCCGGTGCTCACGTACTTCAAGTACGCTCCGCTCCGGTTCTCGGAAGCCACCATTTTCGACTCGGCCTGACCTGAATCTCAACACCCCTCGCTCGCCCGCTCTTTGACCGGTTTGCGCCGTCATGCGCATTTCATCGATGTGGACCATGGTCCTTCGTCCACGGGGTAGGGGTAAGCGATGACACTGGGCAAGATGACGCTCGCAACCAGCGTGTGCGTGGCTGCGGTGGTTCTTCTTTCAACGGCAGCCGAGGCCAAGCCGGCACGCTGCTTCACCACGGATGACGGCTATTATCCCTGCAACTACAAGGCTTTGGACGGCGAGGGCAGTTTCCGCATCTCGGCGCCGGGCTATCCCACGATCACGCTTGAAATCGACCAGCCGGGCTTTGCCTTCGGCTATGCCAGGTTCGGCAGCCGCAACCGATCGCTGCCGGGGCAGTTCGTGCGCAGCCGCGACGACGGCGCCTGCTGGAACAATCCGCAGACCAACACCAAGCTTTGCGCCTGGTGAACGCCCTCGCGGATTTGTGGGGTCACGAGTTTAAGCTGGCATAAACCGGCCAAATGCGACAAGGGTTGCGCCGGGCCATTTCCGCGCCCACATCAAAGCCGCAAGGCCCGCGCCATTTGTTTCAACGCAATTCCGGACGGAAAACCGGTTCCCACTTTTCCTGGAATTGCTCTAGACGGATTGGACATGCATCGCGTCATCATCAGCGGCATCGGCGCCGAAATCCCTGAACCCGTCATCACCAATGAAGAGCTGGTCGAAAGCTTCAACAGCTGGGTCGACACCGAGAATGCGCGCCGCGCCGACACCGGCGAACCGCTTTTGCAGAAATCGGACAGCGACTTCATCGTGCACGCCTCGGGTGTGAAGAGCCGCCATGTCGTCGAGCGCGAGGGCATCCTCGATCCGACCCGCATGTCGCCGCGCATTCCGGCACGGCCGGACGACGCGCTGTCATTGGAGGCGGAGTTCGGCATCGCCTCGGCCAGGAAGGCGCTTGCCCATGCCGGGGTCGACGGATCGGACATCGATCTGGTGATCTGCTCGGCCTCGCATCACCAGCGGCCCTATCCGGCCATCGCGATCGAGATGCAGGAGGCGCTTGGCACCAAGGGCGCCGGCTTCGACATGGGGCTTGGCTGCTCTTCCGCCGCGGCGGCGCTGCATGTCGCCGTCAACCTGGTGAGAGCGGGGGCGCACAAGCGCATCCTGGTGTCGACGCCCGAGATCATCACGGGCCATCTCAACTTCCGCGACCGGCAGACGCATTTCATCTTCGGCGACGCCTCGGTCGCCATGGTCGTCGAGGGACTGGCGCAGGGCGAAAAGCGGCCGGGGCGTTTCGAGGTGCTCGACACGCGCACCTGGACGCAGATGTCGAACAACATCCGTACCAATCTCGGCTACCACACGCGCACGGCCCAGGACGATCCCTACATGATCAACCTGGAAGGCAACCTGATCAAGCAGGTCGGCAACAAGGTGTTCAAGGAAGTCACCGTCGCCGGCCAGAAATTCATCGTCGAATTCCTGGCCGAGCACGGGCTGACGCCGGACGGCATCCGCCGCTTCTGGCTGCATCAGGCCAATGCGCGCATGAATGCGATGATTCTGAAACTGTCCTTCGGCCACGACGTCGACCATGACCGCGCGCCGATGGTGCTGGAGCGGCTCGGCAACACCGCCGGCGCCGGCGCGATCGTGGCGCTGTCGGAGAACCATGCCGACATGAAGGCCGGCGATTTCGGCCTGATCTGCGCCTTCGGCGCCGGCTATTCGATCGGCGGCGCGTTGCTGCGCATGCTTTGAGGATGTGTTGAAATTCAGATCAGGCCGAGTCGAAAACATCGGGTTTCGAGAACCGGAGCGGAGCGTACTTAAAGTACGTGAGCACCGGAAGCGCAGGAACCCGTTGTTTGCAGACCGGGCTCATCTGAATGTCAGCACATCCTTCAGGCCGGCGCGAACGGTACCAGCATCGGCACGCGCCTGGCGTAATCGTCATAGGCCGGGCCGAGCTCGCCGCGCAGGAAGCTCTCTTCCAGCCTCGCCTTGACGACGACGCCGACGAGCAACAGGGCGGCGCCGGCAATGCCCCAGACCGTGCCCTTGACCGCCATGGTGGCGAGGACGGACAGCAGCAGTCCGGTATAGATCGGATGGCGGACCAGGCCATAGGGGCCGGTATCGACGACGCGATGATCGGCCTTGGCGGTGACGTTGGCCGACCACAGCCGGCCGAGATGCAGCCGTGCCCACCAGGCGAAGGCGATGCCGATGGCGATCAGGGCAACGCAGATCCAGGCTCCGGCGAGCGTCGGCGTCCAGAGCCGCAGCCGGCCGACATAGCCGTGCGCCGGCACGAACAGCAGGACGGTACCGGCCAGCCAAAGGACCCGGTAGCGTGCCTCCGACTTGAGATCCGCGCGCTTTTGCGCGGGGTCGGCCCAGGACGCGGCAAGAAGCCAGGAAACCAGCCAGAACAGCCAGAGTGCGGCGACAGCTTGTCCAACCTGCATGATCGAACCTTCCCGATTGCGCGCGTGACCGTCCATGCAGCCGTCGCGGCAGCATCGCGGCTTGCGGCGACTGGCGAAAGGGATTTGCGGTAAGAAAATCGTGATCACCATCAAGCGGCGTGATCGGATCATCAGCGCTTTCGACTGGACCGCATTCTTCGGCACCATTAGACCAGCGGCATGCAGGAAACGAACCTGGAACTTTTTCCCGTAGCGGAACCGGCGGTCGACATCGTGCCGGGCCGCAAGCTGACGGCAAAGGCAGCGGCGCTCTATGCCGCTCCGCACGATCATTTCGAAACGAGTGCGGTCGAGGAGTTGCGGCTCGGCTTCGACGGTATCGCGGGCGACTTCCATGGCGGAACGACGCGGCGTTCCGGCGGACGCGAGCCCTGGTACCCGCGCGGCACCGAGATGCGCAACGAGCGGCAATTGTCGCTTGTGGCCGCGGACGAGCTCGCCATCATCGCGCAACGCATGGGGCTCGAGGAGATCAAGCCGGAGTGGATCGGCGCCAATCTTGTGGTCGAGGGCGTGCCGCAGCTTTCGATGCTGTCGGCCGGCTCGTTGCTGTTCTTCAAGGGCGGGGTGACGCTCAAGGTCGACGGGCAGAACAAGCCCTGCCGCGTTGCCGGACAGTCGATCGCCGAGCATGTCGGCGCCGCCGATCACAATGCCACCGCGCTGCTCTTTCCCAGGGAGGCGAAACGGCTGCGCGGCCTTGTCGCCTGGGTCGAGAAGCCGGGCGTCATAAGAGCTGGCGAAGAGATTTCCATCCGGGTGCCCGAGCAGTGGATCTATCAGGCCTGAACAAAGAGGCCGCGCCGCTCTCGCGGCGCGGCGTTCCCGGTTAGGCCGCCTTGCGGTTCTTGTTGGCGCCCTGCGCCATTACCGAGACGTGATCCCATTTCTCCCAAGTGGCGATGCGGTTGGCATATTCCTGCCGGATCATCGGCAGTCCGCCGTCGCCGAAGAAGACCCTGAGCGGCGGCTCGGCGGCATCGACGATCGCCAGCATCGCCGGGCCGGTCGCTTGCGGATCGCCAGCGACGGAACGGCTGCGGCGCTCGGCCATCGCTGCGCGGACCGGCTCATAGGCGTCCAACGGCTTGGAGACCCTGGCCGACGGCCCGGCCCAGTCCGTGGAGAAGCCGCCCGGCTCGACAAGGGTGACGTGGATGCCGAACTCCGCGACTTCGAGGCTGAGCGACTGACTGAAGGCTTCCAGCGCCCATTTCGAGGCGTGGTAAAGGCCGATCGAGGCGAAGGCGTTGACGCCGCCGATCGAGGATATCTGGATGATGTGGCCGGAGCGCTGCGCCCGCATGATGGGCAGCGCGGCTTGCGTCACCCAAAGCGCGCCGAAGACGTTGGTCTCGATCTGGTCGCGCGCTTCCTGCTCGGTGACTTCCTCGATGGCGCCGAAATGGCCGTAGCCTGCATTGTTGATGACGACGTCGAGCCGGCCGAAACGCTTGTGCGCTTCGGAAATCGCGGCGTCGACAGCTTGCTTGTCGGTGACGTCGAGCTTTATGGCGGCGATCTTGTCGCCATATTCCTCGACGAGATCGGCGAGCGAGCCGGCATCGCGCGCGGTGGCGGCGACGTGGTCGCCACGGGCGAGCGCGGCCTCGGCCCAGACGCGGCCAAAACCCTTCGACGATCCGGTGATGAACCAAACCTTATCAGTCATGATCTGTGATCCTTGCCCCTGGAGCCGTGCGGCGCTCTCAGGATCGCCGAGCCACTCCAAGTCGTTGTTTTTGTGTAATTCCGGGCGGAAACCGCTGCGCGCTTTCCCTGGAATTGCTGTGGTGACGGTGTATTCCGGATGCAAACGGAGGATGCTCCGTTTGCTGCATGTACGGCGCCTTGGGCGTTTTTCCAGAGGCGCTGCCGGATTTATTTGGCGGCAGGGTCAGGGATAGAGCACGATCAGACGTCCGGTGATCGCGCCGACCTCACTCGTCCTCGTCGTCTTCCTCGAGCAGGCGCGTTGCCCGCCAGCGGGTCAGCACCATATTGGTCTGCTCGATGACGAAGAAGCGCGCCGAATCCCGATCATAGCCTTCGGCCAGAAGCTTTTCGTAATCGGTGTGGACATGGCGGATATGGGCGATGGCGGCCAGCCACACCGCGATCGTCGGCGGCAAGCTCTTCATATGCACCGAACCGGCGTCGGCGCGGATCTTTTCCATGTCGGCGTAAGGGGCGAGCGGCAACAGTGCGGTCAGCGCCTTGGCAATCGCGCGGCGGCGGCCGGTGGGGGCGCTCATTTCTCGTCGCGCCCGGCGATGGTCGCCTCGGGGAACGCATCGGTCGAGGCGTAGTAGGGCTTGATGTCGATGACCGGCGTGC
Source organism: Mesorhizobium sp. B3-1-7 (assembly GCF_006439385.1). Lineage (NCBI taxonomy): Bacteria > Pseudomonadati > Pseudomonadota > Alphaproteobacteria > Hyphomicrobiales > Phyllobacteriaceae > Mesorhizobium > Mesorhizobium sp. B3-1-7. The sequence continues at coordinate 100,128 of NZ_VFTL01000017.1, read as the reverse complement.
CGTCGAGCACATCGATGGCGTCGATCTCGATCCGGCCGGCCTGGATGTCGAAAGCGACGAGCTTCGCCACATGCAGGCCGACAGGGTTCGGCCGGGCAGGGGAACGCAGCGAGAAAACGCCTTTCGGTTCAGCCGCATGGCGCGGTTTTTGCACAATCAGATTCCGCGGCGCGTGATGGAGCCAGGACAGGATGACGATGTGGCTGGCGCGTTCCAGGTTTTGCAGCCCCGGGCGATAGGGCTCGTCGATCAGGATTGTCGCGGGCCGCCTGGTTTCGCGGGCGGCGCGCATGTTCTTCGGGCACTCCTTGCGGACCGCCCAGGGCGAGACAATGCGGCCGATGAAGACGACATGACCGTCCGGCCGCAGCTCCGCCGGGTCGGCCGCAAGAAGTGTTTCGCCTTGGCGCGTCTCAAACATCCTGTTCATCCCGCGGAAGAGCCGCTTGCCCGGCGCGAATCGCGGCTGCGCCATTTTCTTGTCCGGAAGCGACATAGCGCTTGCCAGGGTTTCAAAATCGACATAAACATATCTTTATATCTTTCAACGAGAACCCGCTCATGCATGTCTCGCTCGACACAATGGTAGATACATTGAAGGCGGCGGCCGAATCCAGCCGGCTGCGCATCCTGGTGCTGCTTTCGCGCGGCGATCTTACCGTCTCCGACCTCACGGAGATCCTTGGACAGTCGCAGCCGCGGGTCTCGCGTCATCTGAAGCTGCTGCTCGATGCCGGGCTGATCGGCCGCTACCAGGAAGGGTCCTGGGCCTTCTTCAGGCTGACCGATACGGATAATTCGCGCGATTTCGTACAGCGTCTGGTCTCGGCCATAAGAGAGGCCGATCCGCAGGTGGTGCGCGATCTCGAGCGTTTGGCGGCGGTGAAGCGCAAAAGGCAGGACCGGGCTGCCGAATATTTCTCCGAGAATGCCGCGAGTTGGGATCATATCCGCTCGCTCCATGTACCGGACCGCGCGGTGGAAGCGGCGCTCATCAAGCTTGTCGGCAAGCGGCCGTTCCAGTCGATGCTCGATCTCGGCACCGGCACCGGCCGGCTGCTCGAAATCTTCGCGCCGCTCTACCGGCGCGGCGTCGGCATCGACATGTCGCGCGAGATGCTGACCGTGGCGCGCGCCAATCTCGACAAGGCCGGCATCGCCAATGCGCAGGTGCGCCAGGGCGATATCTTCTCGCCGCCGGTCGAGCGCAACGCCTTCGACCTCGTCACCATCCACCAGGTGCTGCACTATCTCGACGATCCGGCCCGCGCGATCGCCGAAGCGGCGAGGCTGCTGCGGCCATCGGGCCGACTGATCGTCGTCGACTTCGCGCCACATGAGCTTGAATTCCTGCGCGACCAGCACGCTCACATGCGGCTCGGCTTTTCCGACCGGCAGATTTCGGAATGGTTCGGGGAGGCCGGCCTCGACCTCGAGGACAGCCAGGAATTCGAGCCGCGTGGCGGCAACGAGGCAAGGCTCACCGTCAAGCTCTGGCTCGGCCGCGACCGCCGGCTGCTGATCGCCGATCCATCCAACGATTCCTTGCCAGTGAGGGAAACAGCCTGATGAACCAGTTCCGCTTTTCCCGCCGTCCCGACATCGGCGACAAGGTCCGGGTTTCGTTCGAATTCTTTCCGCCGAAAACCGACGAGATGGAAGTGAGGCTCTGGGACACGGTCACAAGGCTGGAGCCGCTCAAGCCGAAATTCGTCTCGGTGACCTATGGCGCCGGCGGCTCGACCCGCTCGCGCACGGCGCGCACGGTCAAGCGCATCCTCAACGAGACGTCGCTGACGCCCGCGGCGCATATGACCTGCGTCGATGCCGCCCGCGATCAGGTCGACACGGTCATCCGCGAGTTCGCCGACATGGGCGTCAAACGCTTCGTGGCGCTGCGCGGCGATCCGGCGGCAGGTGTGGGGACAAGCTACCGTCCGCATCCCGACGGCTACGCCAATGGCGCCGAACTGGTCGGGGCGCTGAAGAGCGTCGGCGATTTCGACATCTCGGTCTCCGCCTATCCGGAAAAGCATCCGGAAAGCCCGGATTTCGCCACCGACATCGACATGCTGAAGCGCAAGGCCGACAATGGCGCGACGCGGGCGATCACCCAGTTCTTCTTCGACAATGACCTTTACGAGCGCTATGTCGAGCGGGCGCGGCGCGCCGGCATCTACATCCCGATCGTGCCGGGCATCCTGCCGGTGCACAATTTCACCCAGGTCGCCAATTTCTCGTCGCGCTGCGGGGCGCTGGTGCCGGCCTGGCTGGCCGAGCGTTTCGAGGGGCTGGAGAACGACCCGCAGACGCATGCGCTGGTGGCTTCGGCCGTGGCGGCCGAACAGGTGCTCGACCTTGTCGAGCGCGGCGTTGGCGATTTCCATTTCTACACGATGAACCGCGCCGATCTCGTCTTTGCCGTCTGCCACATGATCGGCATCCGCTCGCATGAGGCTGAGGCGGCCGGTTCGGCCGCGGCTTGAGCCCGGCGGAAACGGAAAAGGCCGGGTAGAACCCGGCCTTTTCGAACTGTTTGGACTATTCTCGGTGCTGGTCTTCCCGGCTTTGGCGGGTCAGGGAAGAACGCCTATGATAAGGGCACCGATGAATGCGAATGCGGCACAAATCATCAAAGCGTTGATCGGCCTCGTCAGTCCCATGTCATAGCCTCCTCTTCAGAGCTATGGCAGGAGTCTAGGGTCATTTGTGCCACAGGCAAGCGGAAAACGTGCTGCAATGCGACATGATTGTGGAATTTGCGACCTGGGATTTGCCATTAGCCGTTGAAACTCTTCGGCAAAAACCGGCTCGGGGGTTGTGAATAAATTGTGGCGGCGGTGTGGCATGACACCGCTACCATTTGCCGAACAGCCGCCCATCGATGGTGATGAGGCCGAGGCCGATCAGCGTCATGCCACCGACCTCGAACAGCGCCAGCCGCTCGCCGAGGAACAGGAAGCCGAGCAGCACCGCGCTGACCGGCACGACGAGGGTGACCAGCGAGGCATTGGTGGCGCCGGCCGAGGCGACGAGGTTGAAATAGAGGATGTAGGCGAAGGCGGTGGACAGCAGCGCCAGGCCCAGCACCGCGGCCCAGACGGGCGGCGAGGCCGAGAACAACCCCGCCGGACCATAGGCGATCAGCACGATGGGGATCATGATGATGGTCGATGCGGTCAGTTGCCCGGTGGCGATGACCGGCGAAGGCACGCCCTTGAAGCGGCGCGCGATCATCAGGGCGACGGCGTAGGAGAGCGACGCGCCGATCAATGCGAACTTGGCCCAGACCGGTCCGCCAAGCCCGGCAAGCAGGCCAGGTCCGATCATCACCGCGGTGCCGGCGACACCGAGCGCGATGCCGGCCAGCTTGTTCCAGGACAGCTTCTCGTCGGTGGTGAGCGCATTGGCCAGGATCAGCGTCCAGAACGGCGTCGTCGCATTGAGCACCGAGGCGATGCCGGCGCCGAGTTGCGTCTGGCCGGCGAAAATCAGCGAGAACGGCACGACATTGTTGGTGAGCGCCAGCAGGAAGAACAGGCCGGCATGCGGGAAGGCGAGCCGGAACGAAGGGCCGCGGACCGCCAGATAGAGCTGAAGCGCTGCCGCGGCGATAGCGACGCGGAACAGCACCAGCGCCAGCGGGTGGATTTCCGATACTGCGATGCGGGCAAAGAAGAACGAACCGCCCCAGATCGCGCCGAGCAGGAGAAGCTGCGCCCAATCCTTGAGCGCCATCGGTCCGCGCGTCGGCGCGGCGCCGGCCGTAATCGACATGTCGTGTTCCTCCCCGGAGCCAATCGCAATCTCAGCCCGTCAGACATCTCAACAACCGTTATCGGGTTCGGCGGCAAGAGCCACCCGAAACCTGACCGGTGGTTTAGCGTTGGCAAAAAGTGCGGCCGGCCGCGCGGTATGGCGAGACACAGAACTGTTTTCTTTGGCAGCTAGCTAGGATTAATTGTGCGCGCTCCAGACCTGAGGATTCGTCCATGCAGCGATTCGAAAATGCCCGTGAGGCGGCACTGGCGCTTCGTCCGGACGACCCGGTCTACTGTTTCCGCCCGCAGGTGCTGAAGGCGGATGCCTTGCAGTTCATGGGGATGTTCCCCGGCAAGACCGCTTATGCAGTGAAAACCAATGGCGAGCAGATCGTGCTGAAGACATTGGTCGAGGCCGGCGTCAGCACTTTCGACGTCGCTTCGCCGGGCGAGTTCGCCGCCGTGCGCGCGGTCTCGGCGGATGCCGAGATGCTCTACATGCATCCGGTCAAGGCGCAGTCGGATATCAAGCTGGCGCTGGAGAAATACGGCATCCGGGTGATCTCGCTCGACCATGAAGACGAGATCACCAAGCTGACGCGCGTTGTGCGGGCGCTCGATATCGATCCGGGCGCCATCACCGTCTTCGTGCGCATCCAGACCAAGGGCCATGCGGCTTACGAATTGTCGAAGAAATTCGGCGCCGGGCCGGCCAACGCGGTCGAGCTTGCCGAGCGGCTGAACCGCACCGGTTACAAGGTGGGGCTCTGCTTCCATGTCGGCAGCCAGATCGAGGATCCCGATACCTATGAGCGGGCGCTCGCCTCGGCCGACTGGGTGCGCAACCGCTTGACCTTCGACATTGCCGGGCTCGATGTGGGCGGCGGCTTCCCCGCCGAATACGGCCACGATCCCAATCGCAAGCAGGTCGAGATGCCGTCGCTCGGCCAACTGATGTCGCGGCTTGCCGGCGACCTGAAAGAGTATCAGTTCGACCAGATGCCGCTGGTGGCCGAGCCCGGCCGCGTGATCGTGGCGCGCTGCCTGTCGCTGATCGTGCGGGTGCTGTTGCGCAAGGGCAAGCGTCTCTACATCAATGATGGCATCTGGGCCTCGCTGTCGGATTCATGGACCGGCAAGATCACGCTGCCGGCGCGCTTCATTCCCGATCCGGCGATCCGCACACGCAACGGCGCGGAAAAAAACATCGTGCCGTTCAAGGTCTGCGGCGCGACCTGCGATTCCGTCGACATTCTGTCCAGGCCATTCTGGCTGCCGGAAACGGTCGACACCGGCGACTGGATCGAGATCGGCCATATCGGCGCCTATTCGCTGTCGCTCAGGACGCGTTTCAATGGGTTCTATCCCGACACTTTCGTCGAGGTGACGACGCCGTTCGACGAAGGCGACGCGCCGCAGGGCTTTGCGAGTTTGGAGACGATGGCGGATTAGTGAATGGGGAATAGTGAGTAGTAGTGAGTAGTGAGTAGTGAGTAGTGAATAGTGAGTAGTGAGTGGTAATTCGGATTGACCTCACTCATATATGGGTGATTTTCCTGCTATTCACTATTCACTATTCACTATTCACTATTCACTATTCACTATTCACTATTCACTATTCACTATTCACTATTCTCACAATTTCGCCAGTAATTCCGGCGTCGGCCAACCATCGACCGGCAACCCGAGCCGCGTCTGCTCCTTGCGGACAGCTTCGCGCGTGTTGGTGCCCAGGATGCCGTCGACCGTGCCCACGTCATATCCCTTGGCCTCGAGCTTGGTCTGCAGCGCCTTCATCTGGTCGCCGCTCAGGCCTTGCTCGGGCATACGCGGGTCGAATTGCGGCGCGCCGGCAAGGCGCGTGGCAAGCACGGCGGCCGTCAGCGCGTAGGTGAAGGACTGGTTCCATTCCAGGTAGACGTCGAAATTGTCGTAGGCCAGGAAGGCAGGCCCCTTGCGGCCCATCGGCAGCGCCAGGCCGGCTTTCAGTCCGTTGTCGACGAGCGGCGTGCCGTTCGGGTTGGTCACGCCCCATTGCGCCCATTGCGATAGCGGCAGCTTGTTGGTGCGGCCAGTCTGATCCCAGGGCATGTCGTCGGGGACGCGCACTTCCTGGATCCAGGGCTGGTCGCGCTTCCAGCCGCGCGACATGACCTTGTTGGCGGTCGTCATGATGACGTCCGGCACGCTGCCCCTGAGATCGACCTTGCCGTCGCCATCGCCATCGACGCCCTCGGCCAGATAGTCGGTCGGCAGGATCTGCGTCTGGCCGATCTCGCCGGCCCAGGCGCCCTTGACGTCAGCCGGCAGCACGCCGCGGTCGATAAGCGTCAGCAGCGGCACCAATTGCTGCCGGAAAAGCTGCGGGCGGCGGCAGTCATGCGAGAGCGTCACCAGCGCATTCAGCGTATGGAAGTCGCCCTGTACGGCGCCGAAGTCGGTCTCCAGCCCCCAGAAGGCGGCGATGATGGCCGGCTGGACGCCGAACTCCTTGTCGGCGCGGTCGAAGACCTCGGCATATTTCTTCAGATTGGCCGCGCCCTGCTTCAGGCGGTAGGCCGAAATCATGCGGTTGGAGAATTCGGTGAAAGTCTGGGTGAAGACGCCCTGGGCGCGGTCGCGCGCCAGCGCCCGCTCGTCGATGGTGGCGTCCTCCAGCGCGTCGAGGCCGACGGCGCCGACCCCGGCGGCCTTGGCTTCGGCCGCCACGCCCTGCTTCCAGGTCTCGAAATCGCCGCCGCATTCCTGCGCCGCCGCGGGCAGTGCAAGCGCGCCGACAAAGAGCGCCGCCAGGATTTCAACGCGCAATCGCATCGCTTTCCTCTCGAGACCGGCGCATGGCCCCATCGTGACCCCGGACGGGATCGGACAGGCGCATGCGAGGATTTCAAAGCCCAGGAGCCGCGCCAGGCACTCGCGTGAGTGCGCCGCTCCGGATTACCAGCGGTTGCATGTTTCGCCGCCCGCCGTGTCGAAAAGCAGGCGGGACGGCCGATGTCAACGGGTGTTCTGCCGCAGCCACTTCTTCCAGGCGGCTTCCGAGCCGTTGAAGACGTTGATGTCGGATTTGCCGGTCATGCCGGGCACGATGCCGGTTCCGGTGTACTGCCAGAAGGTGAAGGGGTGGCTGCCGTATTTCTCGCGCGGATGGCCTGCGACCGAGCGCAGCCAGTAGGGATAGCCGCGGAAGGTCGCCAACTGGTTGTCGTCGAAGAAGTCGAGCGAGGTGTAGATGATCGGCTTCTTGCCGTAATGGCGCTCGACCATTTGCAGAAAGACGGTCATTTCGCTGCGCACGGTGGCCGGATCGGGGCGCAGCCTGCAGGTCGGCGATTTCGGGTTCCATTCCATGTCGAGCACCGGCGGCATCGCCGACGGGTCCCTTGGGACATTGGCGATGAACCAGCGCGCCTGGGTTTCGGACGGCGTGCAGAAATAGAAGAAATGATAGGCCGCGCGCGGAACTCCGGCGGCCCTGGTGCGCGACCAGTGTTCGTTGAAATAGTCGTCGAAGCGGTCGCCGCCTTCCGTCGCCTTGATGAAGGCGAAGGAGATGCCGCTGGCCCTGGCTGTCGGCCAGTCGACGGAGGTCTGGTATTTGGAGACATCCGTGCCGTGGATGGCATAATTCCACGGCGCGCCGCTGTCCCATTCATGCGGCTTTGAGTCCTCGAATTTGGGCGCTCGCACGGCCACCGTCTGCGTAGACGGCGACAATGGCGAAAGATCGTCCACCGTAGAGCAAGCGCCCAGCAGCGTAAGCATCAGGATGGCCGCAAGACGGCGCATGGCATTTCCCAAGCCGGGTTCAGCCGGCCGCTGATGGGTCCTTCACTGGTGGTGGTCGCTTGCGCAAGCCCCTTCCGGATTGTCGCCCCACAAGACTATCCGGCTCCTCCGTTGATCGCCGAACATGGTTGATAATCCATTGACGGCGCTCGACAACACCGATGATTTTGCGGAAGCAATGGCGGCAAATCGATGACATAAATCGAGCCATAGACTCCAAAGGGCGGAAATGATGCGGGCTGTCGTGAAGTTCATCAAATGGCTGCTTGGCCTTGTGATCCTGGCCGTGGTCGCGCTCGTTGCCTGGCTTTATTTCGCCCCGCCGGAACTCATCCGCGTCGGTTCCGGCTATTCGGCCAAGATCGTGTGCTCGAACGTGTTCATCGCCGGCCGCGACGCCAAGCAGGTGCTGGCTGTCGACGTGCAGGCGCCGGGCCATCCGCTGCTCAAGCTGATGAAGGTCTCCGTCGACAAGGAGAGGGGGCTGGTTTCGGCCGGCCTGTTCTGGGTTCTGGGCAAGAGCGTCGCGGTCGAGCGCGACGGCGTCGGCTGCGCGTCGCTTCCCGATGGTGACACCGGCAAGGCAAGGCAGACGTCGCTGCGCGCCGCGGCCTCCACGCCGGCGCAGCCGGACGCGCTTTGGCCCGATGGCGAGCGCGTGGACGCTTCCCAGAATCCGGACGTGGCGAAGATCGTCGACGATGCCGCCATGGCCGGCACGGGTATGCGAGCGATCGTTGTGGTGAAAAACGGGCGCGTCATCGCCGAGCGTTATGGCGAGGGCTTTTCGGCCAAGACGCCGCTGCTCGGCTGGTCGATGACCAAGACGGTGAATGCCGCGATCGTCGGCACGCTGGTCAAGGACGGCAAGATGGCTGTCGACAAGAACGGCCTGTTCGCGCCGTGGAAGGCCGATGGGCGCGCCGCCATCAGCCTTGCCGACATGATGGCGATGTCGAGCGGGCTCGAATTCAACGAGGATTATGGCGACGTCGCCGACGTGACGCGCATGCTCTATCTCGAGCCGGACATGGCAGGCTTCGCCGAGGCCAAGCCGCTGAGCGGCGAGGTCGGCAAGGTGTTTTCCTATTCGAGCGGCACCGCGGTGATGCTGTCGCGCCTGTGGCAGGACGCGGTCGGCGACAAGGCCAAGGCGCTGGCCTGGCCGCGCACGGCGCTGTTCGAGCCGCTCGGCATGCACAGCGCGGTGCTCGAGACCGACGAGCAGGGGACTTTCGTCGGCTCGTCCTATCTCTACGCCACGGCGCATGACTGGGCACGCTTCGGCCAGTTCCTGCTGCAAGGGGGCGTCTGGAACGGAAACCAGATCCTGCCTGCCGGTTTCGTCGACTGGATGCGCGAGCCCGCGCCGGCTTCAAAGGTGTACGGCAAAGGCCAGGTTTGGATCGAAGGCCCGGGCGATGAGGAAAATCCCGGCGCAGGCGTCGCTGCAGGCCTGCCCAAGGACACCTATTGGATGGAGGGCCATGACGGCCAGACGGTGGCGATCATTCCGTCGGAGCAGTTGGTGGTGGTGCGGCTTGGATTGACGCCGGCCAAGTTCGGTTATCGTCCACAAGCGATGGTTGGGGCGCTCGCAAAAGCGCTCCATTAGAGGCGTGGCGGTCAATCGCCGGCCTCTATGCGGCGGTCGGCAAAGGTTTGGCGCGATCCACGCGCGCCCGCTCGTCAGGCGAGTTCATGACTTGCCAAAGATCGCTGCGGCGCTGGACGTTCAGCCAGAAATCCGGGCTGTTGCCGAACACCCGCGCCAAAATGAGCGCGGTCGCTGCGGTAATGCTGCGGCGATCGTTGCACAATTCGTTCACATGCTTGCGCGGGACTCCCATCGCCTCGGCCAAAGCGGCCTGCGTCAGGCCGAGCGGCTGCATGAATTCTTCCGTGAGGATTTCCCCAACCGTTGCGGGCTTGCGTGCGGTCATCAACATGTCTCACCTCACTTATAGCTGTGGTCGTCCAAGTAGATGTCCGACGCCTCACCCCGGCCGCCATCCCAGCGGAAAACCAACCGCCATTGCTTGTTGACCCGTATGGAATGAAAGCCTTCGAGATTGCCGCGCAGCTTTTCGAAGTGGTTGCTGGGCGGCACTCGCAAATCCTGGTCGGTAGCAGCGTCGTCGATCATCTGGAGCTTGCGAAACAAGCGGCTTTCGAGATCGGACGGAATGTTGCGGGAGTGGGTATCATCCACGAAGAAGGCTCGCAGCCATCCATCTCTAAATCCAACGATCATCACATGTTTCCAAGCAGGGTCAGTGTACCACTCCTTGGGTCATGGGTGCAATTGTTCAGTTAATTGCGTTCGATACAGCCACAGGCGCCTCAAATTGCGAAATTCAGTGGGCGATCTTGATCACCGCCAGCCAGGCATAGCCGCGATAAAGCGTTCTGAAACGGAAGGTTGCGCCGGTGCGCTCGGATTCCGATTCAAGCACGTCGCGCAGCGAGGCGCGCGGCGTGACATGGAATTTCCGCAGCCAGCCGCGCAGCAACGCGCTGAACCAGCGTGGCAGGCCTTCCTGCTGGCCGAAATCGACGACATGGAGCGAGCCGCCGGGCGCAAGCGCGGCGAGGGGAGCCGATACGGTATTCTCCCAGCGGGGGATCATCGACAGCGAATAGGAGACGAAGACCCGGTCGAAATGCTCGATGCCGAAAAGAGCCTTGGCGTCGAAATCGGTGGCGTCGCCGCGTGCGAGGTTGACCTTGTCCGTGAGACCTTCGCGAGCGACGGTCGCGTTCGCCGTCTCCAGCATCTCGGTCGAGATATCCAAACCGAAGAAGCGGGCGTCCGGGTAGCGGCGGGCGGCGAGCACGATGTTGCGGCCGGTGCCGCAGCCGAGCTCCAGCACGGTGCCGCCTTGCGGCACGTCCAGCCCGTCGATCAGCCGGTCGCGGCCGAGCAGGTAGTATTTGCGGGTCAGGTCGTAGATGTGGCGCTGCCAGCGGTAGACGCCGTCCATCAGTTCGGCATGGCTGGCAGGCAGCTCCGTCGTGCTCATGCGGCGCGCTTCACGTAGAGGTGGAAGCCGCCATAGATCGCCGAGCGGTCCTTTGCGGAGAATTCGCGCGAGGCATCGCCCTCGTAGGTCCACTGGTCGAGAAGCGAACTGGAGACGCGGCCGGGCAGCAGGCTGGGCTCGGCCGCGGTGCGGAAGATGACGCGGGCGCCGGCCGAAGCCGTGCGGGTGATCTCGGTCCACAGTGCGTTGAGCAGGTCGTCGGTCATCCAGTCCTGCGCGTCGAGCAGCACGAAGCGGTCGACGCTGCCGGCGTCCTTGGCACCCAGGAACTTGATCAGGTTGGCGTGGTGGATGACGACGCGGTCGATGTTGTCGCGGATCGTCTTGTAGTTGCTCTGTTCCAGATAGGCAGGCAGCGCCGCCTCGCCGGGTTGCGGATAACGTCGGGCAAAGGCCTGCCAGGCAAAATAGTTGTTCTTGAGCGGGAAGTCGCAGGCGAGCTTTTCCAGGCGCGCCTTGAGCACGCTCGCCATCGAACCGTCGCCAGACGTGATCAGCGAATCGTACTGGGCCGGCGGGATGCCGAGGCCGAACAGCGAGGCTTTCCGCGACGTCGCCCAGCGCAACAGCTTCTTGTCGAAAACGGGCGCCAGCTCCTCGTTGAAGAAACGGCGCTGCTCGCCGATGTTCTCGGCCTTCATGATGCCGGCCGGGTCGACACCGAACAGCTTGCCGACGCGATGGCCCATGGCGATGAAGAGGCCTAGCAGGCCGGTCTGGTAGAAGTTGCGGTCGAAGACCGAGATGCGGCGGCGACCGCGCCAGCTGCGGCGCTCCCAGTAGTGGCGGCTGACCGCATCGAGATGCGGCGCGATGAAGCGATCATAGGCGTCGGAATTGTGGCTGGTGCCGGCGGCGCCGAAGAAGCGGAAGAGATCGCCCTGCGACGGCAGGTGGCGCACCGCTTCCAGCTTCATGCGGTTTAGCGCGATGTGCGCGGCATTGAGATCGACGGCATCGATCCTGGCCGGCGAGCGGGTCAGGTAGGCCAGAATGTTGCAGCCGCCCGAGGCGATTGTGACGATGCGGTGGCCCGCGCCGAGCTGCATGGCCTCCATGTCGACATCCGGGTCTTCCCAGATCTGCGGATAGACGAGGCCGGAGAACAGAAAGGCGAACAACCGCTCGGAAATGCCGTCCTTCGACAATGCCCGGTTCTGGTAGACCGCCTTTCCGACTTCCTTGCCTCGACGATAAACGAGTTCTCCGGATACGTCCGACATGGAAAGGTGATTCCCCGTTTGCGTTGGCGCAAGCGGGTAGCGCAGCGGCATGACAGGCAGGTGACAGCCTGTTGACGGCAAGCTGACGTTGATTTCACGCTTTTCCGAATGCTCCCGGCGTCGGCGTGGTGACGATGACGGTCTCGCCGGCATCGAGCGTGGTTTGGTCGCAGGCCTTCAAGATGTCGACCGATCCGTCATTGCGCCTGACCTTGGTCGAGCCCGCCTCGCCATCGCCGCCGCCGTCGAGGCCCTGGGGCGGCCGGTTGCGGTGCGAGGACAGGATCGCGCATTCCATCTTTTCGAGGAAGCGGATGGTGCGCCTGGTGCCGTCGCCGGCGTTCCACTTGCCCTTGCCGCCGGAGCCCTCGCGGATGTGGAAGTCCTCCAATACCACGGGGAAGCGAAGTTCGAGCACCTCGGGGTCGGTGAGGCGCGAATTGGTCATGTGGGTATGGACACCGGACGTGCCGGCAAAGCCGCGTCCCGAATTCATCCGGCCGGCCGGCGAGCCGGAGCAGATCGTCTCGTAATACTGGTATTTCTTATTGCCGAAGGTGAGGTTGTTCATCGTGCCTTGCGCGTTGGCAATCGCACCCATCGCGCCGAACAGCGCATTGGTGACGTGCTGCGAGGTCTCGACATTGCCGGCGACAACGGCGGCCGGGTAGGCGGGCTTCAGCATCGAGCCTTCGGGGATGACGATGTTGATCGGCCTCAGGCACCCGGCATTCATCGGGATCATGTCCTCGACCATGACGCGGAAGGCGTAGAGCACGGCGGCGCGGGCGACGGGCTCCGGCGCGTTGAAGTTGTTCTTCATCACCGGCGACGTGCCGGTGAAATCGACGGTCGCCTCGCGTTTTTGCCGGTCGACGGTGATCTTCACCCTGATCACCTGGCCGGTGTCGGTGGGGTATTCGTACGCCGCGCTGTCGGGGAGCCGCTCGATCACGCGGCGCACGCTCTCGGCGGCATTGTCCTGGACATGGCCCATATAGGCCTCGACGACGTCGAGCCCGAAATGCGCGACCATCTTGCGCAGCTCCGCCACGCCTTTTTCGTTGGCGGCGATCTGTGCCTTCAGGTCGGCGATGTTCTGGGCCGGATTGCGCGCGGGGTAGGGGTGGTCGGTCAGCAGCGTCTCCAGCTCCGTCTCGCGGAAGCGGCCGCGGTCGACGATGCGGAAATTGTCGAACAGCACGCCTTCCTCATCGACCGTAGTCGCAAGCGGCGTCATCGAGCCGGGCGCGGTGCCGCCGACATCGGCGTGATGGCCGCGCGAGGCAGCCCAGAACAGGATCTCCTTGCGCGCATCGTCGAAGACAGGCGTCACCACGGTGATGTCGGGCAAATGCGTTCCGCCATTATAGGGCGCGTTGAGGGCGAAGACGTCGCCGGGATGGATGTCGGCCGAATTCAGGCGGATGACGGTTTCGACCGAGCGGTCCATGGAGCCCAGATGCACCGGCATGTGCGGCGCATTGGCGACCAGTGCGCCATGGCGGTCGAACACGGCGCAGGAAAAATCGAGCCGTTCCTTGATGTTGACGGAATAGGCGGTGTTCTGCAGCGTCACGCCCATCTGCTCGGCGATCGACATGAAGAGGTTGTTGAAGACCTCAAGCATCACCGGATCGGCCTCGGTTCCGAGTGCGGCCTGCCGTCGTTTCTTGCTCGTTCGGCGCAGGAGAATATGGTCCTTTGCGGTGATCTCGGCCTGCCAGCCCGGTTCGACAACAACGGTCTGGTTGGGTTCGATGATCAGGGCTGGGCCGGCAACCTTGTTGCCCTGCCTAAGGGCTTCGCGACGAAAGACGCCGGCCTCGCGCCATTCGCCTTCGGCGAATATTTTCCGCTTCTCGGAAGGAACAACGGCAAGATCCTGCAACTCCGCTTCGGTTTCCGCGCGGCCCGCGCCGCCGGCATCGCTGCCCTCCACCCCTACAGCCTCGATAATCATCGGCTTGTTTTCATAGACGAACCCGAACTGCGCCTTGTGCGCGGCCTCGAAATCGTCCTTCGCCCGCAGGATCGAGCCGTGCTCGAAATTCACCGGCAGAGCCGTGTCGGTGCCATCGTAGCGGATCTGGAGGATTGGCCTGGCGGTAATCCCGCTCTCGGCGATGCCCTGAGACACAAGTTCGGCGACCACAACTCCGCGCAGGGCGCCTATGAGATTTTCGATCGCCGGCCTGGATGCGTCCGCGAGCGGCTCCAGCAGCGCCTGCTGGCGCGAGGCGAAGACCGACGAGAGGCCGATGCCATAAGCGGAAAGCAGCCCCGAGAAGGGGTGGATGAGCACGGCTTCCATGCCGAGCGCATCGGCAACCAGGCAAGCATGCTGACCGCCGGCGCCGCCGAAGCAGTTGAGGAGATACTCGGTGACGTCGTAGCCGCGCTGCACCGAGATCTTCTTGATGGCGTTGGCCATGTTCTCGACGGCGATAGTGACGAAACCTTCGGCCACCGCCTCAGGCGTCCGGCCGTCGCCGATTTCGGCGGCAAGTGCGGCGAATTTTTCGCCAACCGTGCCGACATCGAGCGGCTGGTCCTGGCCCGCGCCAAAGATCGCCGGGAAGAAATCGGGCTGCAATTTGCCGAGCATGACGTTGGCGTCGGTGACGGCAAGCGGACCGCCGCGCCGATAGGCGGCGGGGCCGGGATTGGCGCCGGCGGAATCCGGACCGACGCGGAAGCGACCCGCTTCATAGTGCAGGATCGAGCCGCCTCCGGCGGCGACGGTGTGGATGCGCATCATCGGCGCGCGGATGCGCACGCCGGCGACCTCGGTGTCGAAGGCGCGTTCGTATTCGCCGTCATAATGTGCGACGTCGGTCGAAGTGCCGCCCATGTCGAAGCCGATGACCTTTTCGAAGCCGGCGAGCTTCGCCGTCTCGACCATGCCGACGACCCCGCCGGCCGGTCCCGAAAGCAGCGCGTCCTTGCCCTGGAACAGGTCGGCGGCGGTAAGACCGCCCGACGACATCATGAACATCAGGCGCGGTCCGGCGCCAAGTTCGCCGGCTACCCGCTGCACATAGCGCGACAGGATCGGCGACAGATAGGCGTCGACCACGGTGGTGTCGCCGCGGCCGACCAGCTTGATGAGCGGCGAGACCTCATGAGAGACCGAAATCTGGCTGAAGCCGATCTTGCGGCAAACCTTGGCCACGGCCTTTTCGTGATCCGGATATTTCCAGGCATGCATGAAGACGATGGCGACCGCGTCGATGCCGTCGGCCTTGGCCTGTTCGATCGCCGGGCGGCAGGCCGCGATGTCGAGCAGGCGCTCGACGCAGCCGTCGGCGCGCACGCGCTCGTCGATCTCGATGACGCGCTCGTAAAGCTGCTCCGGCAGGATGATCTCCTTGGCGAAGATGTCCGGCCGCGCCTGGTAAGCGATGCGCAAGGCGTCGCGAAAACCCTTGCTGATGAGCAGCAGGACGCGGTCGCCCTTGCGCTCGAGCAGTGCATTGGTGGCAACGGTCGTGCCCATTTTGACGTCGCCGATCGCGTCTGCGGAAATGGCGGCGCCGGTTTTCAACCCCAACAGGTCGCGGATGCCCTGGATGGCGGCGTCCGCATAGGCCTCGGGATTTTCGGACAGGAGTTTTCGGGGATGCAGCCGGCCTTGCGGGTCACGGCCGATGACGTCGGTGAAGGTGCCACCGCGGTCGATCCAGAAGTCCCATTTCCCAGTCCCCACGGCTGCCGGCATTTTGCTTATCCATCATGTCTTCGAGCGTATGTTCTGTTAGTTCGGGATTTCGGCGCCAGCAATCGCAAGTTGATGTTACACATGGAAATGCAACGTTACGAAACCGGCGGGCCTGCTGATGCATTTCTCTTGCGACCGCTCACCGAAATGTGAGCGTCTGTTGA
Source organism: Mesorhizobium sp. B3-1-7 (assembly GCF_006439385.1). NCBI lineage: Bacteria > Pseudomonadati > Pseudomonadota > Alphaproteobacteria > Hyphomicrobiales > Phyllobacteriaceae > Mesorhizobium > Mesorhizobium sp. B3-1-7. The sequence goes on along the minus strand of NZ_VFTL01000017.1, from coordinate 84,426 downwards.
AGGAGAGATATCATGAAGAAGCTCATTCTGGCGTCTGTTTCGGCGCTCGCCCTGCTGGGGGTCGCGGCTTGCAGCGACAGTGGCACCGGCACCGACAATACCACCACGCAAAGCACCAATCCGCCGGCCAACGAGCAGCCCATGAAGCCGGCTGCGCCCGACGCTTCGAAGCCCGCTGAACCGGCTCCGGCAACAAATCCGGCTCCTGCCGCGCCTGCGCAGTAAGAGCCTGACAGACAATATCGAGGGAGGCCGGCCGCGCCGGCCTTCCCTTTTCGCTCTCGATCCCGCGCAGCGGATCGCCTGCGGCATCGTCCAGGCTTGATAGAACCGCCCGGTTCGCACTATGAAGCCGGCATGTCGATTTGGGACCGTCTTGGCGACTTCATCGCTCGTGTTTCGTCGTCGGCGTCCTCGGGCGTCGCGGATGTCGTGGAAGCCGTGCGCACCGTGTTTTCGGGCGATCCGGACTTGCGCCGGCGCGTGGCCTTCTCCGTGGCCATGATCGCGCTCTCGGCCAAGATGGCCAAGGCCGACGGCATCGTCACGCAGGATGAGGTTCGCGCCTTCCAGGAAATCTTCGAAGTGCCGCCGAGCGAGACACGCAACGTGGCGCGGCTTTACAACATCGCCAAGCAGGACGTCGCCGGCTTCGAGATCTATGCCCAGCGCATGGCGCAGCTCTGCGGGTCCGGCCATGCCAACTGCATGATGCTGGAAGATATCCTCGACGGCCTGTTCCATATCGCCAAGGCGGATGGCCTGATTCATGAGCATGAGGGCCAGTTCCTGCATCGGATAGCCGAGATCTTCCGGATCGACGAGGTGCATTACGAAGCGATCCTATCGCGGCACGTCGATCTCGGCGCCGCAGACCCCTATGTCGTTCTGGGCATCGAGCGCGGCAAGCCTTTCGAGGAGATCAGGAAACGCTACCGCAAGCTCATCTCGGACAATCATCCCGACAGGCTGATCGCACGCGGCTTGCCGCAGGAATTCATCAAGATCGCCACGACCAGGGTCGCGGCGATCAACGCCGCCTATGAGATGATCGAGCGGGGCCTCAGACACGTATGAGCGGGTTCCTGCCCGACCAGCCAGGCGCCGAGGTCCGGGTGTCGCCGAATTTCGGTCCACGCTGCGAGACGCTTCGACCGGACATGATCGTGCTGCATTATACCGGCATGGCAAGCGGGGCCGGCGCCGAGGCGTGGCTATGCGATCCGGCGAGCGAAGTGTCTTCGCATTATCTCGTTCATGAGGACGGCCGCATCGTCCAGATGGTACGCGAGAGCGACCGGGCGTGGCATGCCGGCAAGAGTTCCTGGCTCGGGCGTACCGACATCAACTCCTGTTCGGTCGGCATCGAGATCGTCAACCCCGGGCATTCGCTGGGCTACAAGGCTTTTCCGAAGCGACAGATCGATGCCGTGGTCGAGTTGAGCGCGGGCATCGTGGGCCGTTATTCGATCCCCGCGGCAAGGGTGCTCGCGCATTCGGACGTGGCCCCGGGCCGCAAGGTCGACCCTGGCGAAAAATTTCCGTGGAAGGCGCTGTTCGTGGCGGGCGTCGGCCACCTCGTGCCGGCGGCGCCTATAAAGCCCGGCGCCGCACTCAAGGCCGGCGATACCGGCGCCGATGTCGAGGCGCTGCAGTCGATGCTGGCGCTCTATGGCTATGGCGTCGAGATGTCGGGTATCTACGACAAGCGGACGGAAATCGTGGTAGCGGCCTTCCAGCGACATTTCCGGCGGCGGCTGGTGGATGGTGCAGCGGACAATTCGACGCTCCGCACGCTGGAAAGGCTCCTCGCTTCCGTAAAGGCAGCCCCCGCCAAGGGGTCGCGATAAGTTCCTTAAATTACAATCTGTCATTTAAAGTGAATTGCGTCGCCTTCATTGCCGCCAATTCCGCCTTCAAATGCCTCTCCCGCAAGTCGTTGGGCATCTATCCCCCCGGATGATCCGATGTTGAATTGGCACAACTGCGCGAAATTCTTCGCGCGGTTCTAACAGAACAGGACTACATGCAAAAATTGACCGTTGTAGCGGCAGCTGTTGCTGCCGGAGTGATAAGTTTTGCCTTCAATCCGGCAAGCAGCGCCCCTCTAAGCCTTCGGGCGGATAATGGCCTTGCCGCTGCCCCCGTAACGACTAAGGCTGTACCGGGCAGCAAAACGCCAAAGATCAAGAGAGCCCCGGCAAAGGTGCAGAAAGCCGCCGCGACCAGGGCGGGGAAATCGACGGCTAAGCGTGCCAAACGCGGCAGAAAGGCGATCGATCTCACCACGACCGCTTCTATCAACACCGGCAAGATCGCACCGGCGGCGCCCGCCGCGGCCGGCGGGGGCCAATATTCGGCGATCGTTGCCCGCTATGCCGCAAGCTACGGCGTGCCGGTGTCGCTGGCCAAAGCCGTCATCAAGATCGAAAGCAACTACAGGCCGAGCATGGTCGGCAGCGCCGGCGAGATCGGCCTCATGCAGATCAAGCCGGCCACGGCGCGCATGATGGGTTATACCGGTTCGACCAAGGGACTGTTCGATCCCGACACCAACATCAAATTCGGCATGAAGTATCTTGCGATGGCGCAGGGTCTCGGCGGCGGCACTACCTGCGGCACAATCCTGAAATACAATGCCGGTCACGGCGCCAGGCGGATGAATCCGGTTTCGGCCGCTTATTGCAGCAAGGTGAAGGTGCAGATGGCGGCGCTTGGTTCGCCGGCTTAAGCCGGCCCACCGAAATGGATTTGGGCAATGCGTGTCGGCTTCATGCACGTCGTTGTCCCAAATCGCCGCGCATCCGGGCGCTTTTTCGTTTGCGTTTTCGGGCGGGAATCCCTTTATACGCGCTTGCCAGCTGGCCGGGCGGCCGCACCCGCGAGAACCGAAAGGTTGCGGGTGAGGAAAGTCCGGGCTCCATGGAGACACGGTGCCGGCTAACGGCCGGCGGGGGCGACCCCAGGGAAAGTGCCACAGAAAGCAAACCGCCACGGCATTTGCCGGGGCAAGGGTGAAAGGGTGGGGTAAGAGCCCACCGCGCGACTGGCGACAGGAGCGGCAGGGCAAACCCCACCGGGAGCAAAACCGAATAGGGGCGGTGCGAGGGGAAACCTTCGAGGGCTGTTTCCGGCCCACCGTCCGGGTAGGTTGCGTGAGGCGCATGGCAACATGCGCCCAAGATGAATGGCCGCCACGTTCTCGCCGCAAGGCGAGGGCCATACAGAACCCGGCTTACAGGCCAGCTGGCATTTTTCAAATCGCGGTAGCGGCACGAAATCAGAAGGTTACGCCGGAAGGCGTGCCTTTTGATTCAAGGTGAGGCGCAATCGCCCTGAACGCGATGACCTGTTCCTTGAAGTTGGTGCGATTAAATCGTACCATAAAGGGAGAGCAGGAGCGCATCATGGGCCAGGTCGATAAACGCAGCATCACACTTTCGCCGGAGCTGGCAGCTGCGGTTGACGATGTGGTCGCGGCCGGCGAATACGCCTCGGCCAGCGAAGTGATCCGCGATGCGCTCAGGCAATGGAAGGAGCGGCGCGATCTGCTCGGCTACAGTGTCGAAGAGCTGCGGAAACTGGTGCAGGAGGGGATCGACAGCGGGCCGGCCCTCGACGGTCCGTCGGTCATCGAACGAGCGCGTGCCAAATATCGCAAGATGGCTGAAGCGAAAGGCTTCGAAGAGTGAGATATCGGCTGCTTCCTCAAGCGGCGGTCGATCTCGAAGACATCGGCGACTACATCGCCAGCCATAGTCCCAATGCCGCGGTCCGGTTCGTAGACGCCATGGAGAGGAGGTGGAGCTTGCTCGGCCCGCATCCTTTTTCAGGTGCTCCACGCGACGATATCGCGCCCGGTATCCGCCATCTGGTGGTTGGCGAATACCTTACCTTGTACCGGGTCGATCACGATGCGATCGAGATTGTCCGCGTATTACACGGTCGACGCAAGATCGACGCGGATGATGTGAACCCGTGACAGATCTGCTCAGCTTGCAATCTTGTCCAGGGACGCCTCGATCGCCTGCCACAGTTCCTCGACCGGCTCGCAGCCGATCGCCAGGCGAACGAAGCCGGGCGGCACGGCATCGCCGCGTTTCGAGCGCCGCTCCGCCGATGTGTGCACGCCGCCGAAGGACGTTGCCGCTTCGATAAGCCGACAGCCGTCGATGAACGCCTCGGCCTGTTCTTCGGAGGCGATTTCAAAGGAAATCAGGAAGCCGAAGCGCTCCATCTGGGCGCGCGCCAGATTGTGCGAGGCATCGCATTCGAGTCCCGGAAAGCGCAGGCCGCTGACGGCGCGATGGTCCTTCAGGCGGCGCGCGATCGTTTCGGCCGACGAGCACATGCGGTCGAAACGCACTTCCAGCGTTTCGAGGCCGCGATGCACGAGCCAGGCCTCGAACGGACCGGGGATGCCGCCGGCCGTCTCGCGCCAATCCTTCACCCTGGCGACAATGTCCGGATCGCGGCTGGCGACATGGCCGAAGAGCACGTCGGAATGGCCATTGATCGCCTTGGTGTCGGCAGAGACCACGATGTCGGCGCCAAGATCAAGCGGGCGCTGGCCGAAGGGCGTCATCGTCGTGTTGTCGACGATCAAGGTCCCCCCTTGCAGATGGACGGCCTTGGCGACCGCGGTGATGTCGCAAATGTCCAGTCGCGGGTTCGACGGACTTTCGACGAAGACCGCCCGGTAGCCGGCGAAGCCGCCATCGAGCATGCTTGCCGTGGGCCTCACGTCATAGGCGACGCCGAGCGCTTTCAGGAAACGCTCGGCCAGCGCGCGCGTCGTGTGATAGCCGTCCGACGGCAAGAGGATGCGGTCGCCTGATTTGACGAGCGCGAAGAAAGCCGCGGAAATCGCGGCCATTCCCGACGGGAAGGCAACGCATTGCGCATCTTCCAGATGGCCAAGCGCATGCTCGACCGCATGCCAGGTCGGGTTGCTGAAGCGGCCGTATTGATCGAAGCCCGTCGCGTCGCCCGGCGCGTGGAAGATCGAAGCCATGGTTAGCGGCAAGGGGATGGGATCGCCCTTGGCGAAATCGGCGCTGCGCAGATGGGCAAGTGTCGCGGCGCGTGACTTCGCAGTGTCGGACATCAGTTGGATCCTTGGTTGGGGCAGAAAACCTCAACCGACGCTATGCGCGCCGGCTGTGCGCATCAAGCCGCGTCTTTTTGGGCCAGAGGGCTCTAAACGCTTCGTTAGGCTTAATAGACGATAAAGACGAGACGTGCCTTCAGCCTGCGCTTTCTGGTTGTGGTGCGCGTGTTTGTGATACCTATTCCCGTTGACGCCCATAGTACCCCATGATATCCCATTCGCATCATCAAGCTTTCGTTCCGCGTCAGGGTGAAGCGTACGCCAATCGGGCAGCCGCGGCGGCTGTGCGTTTGTCGGTTTTCGCCCCGGTGAATGAAGCGATTTGCCGCAAGCGCGGCGAGGGCGCGGAGAACAACATGAGGGGTGCAGCGGCGCCAGCGGCTGTAGAGTCTATTGGACCGGTTTCTGTCGAACACGGTGAGCAGGATCGATGCGAAGGGACGGGTGTCCGTTCCGGCGCATTTCCGCGCCGTGGTGCAGAAACGCGGCTATTCGGAACTCTACGCGCTGCGCTGCCTGGACCTGTCGGCGATGGATGTCGGTGGGCTCGACCTGCTCGACCGCTACGAGCAGCGGATCGCGCTGGAGGACCCGTTCCTGCAGACGGCGGACGACATGTCGTTCTTCTGCCATGGCGACGGGACGTTTCTGAAGCTGGACCAGGACGGCCGCATCACCATGACCGATTTCATCCGCGAGCATACAGGCATCTCGAACGAGGTGGCCTTTGTCGGCCGCGGCAATTTCTTTCAAGTCTGGGAGCCGGGACGGCTTGCCGCCTATGGGGCGCAGGCGCGGGCCAGGCTTTTGCAGCTTCGGCAGGGGACGAAGCCCGGGGAGCGATCGGAATGATGGCTGGCCACGGCGATGACCCTCACGCCGTTGGCGGACTGGCCCGTCACATTCCGGTCCTCCTTGCCGAGGTGCTCGACGCGCTTGCGCCGAAGGCCGGCGAGACGATCGTCGACGGGACATTCGGCGCCGGCGGCTACACCAGCGCCATCCTCGACCGCGGCGCCTCCGTCGTCGCCATCGACCGCGACCCGGACGCAATCGCGGCGGGCAGGGCGCTCGAACGACAGGCCGGCGGCCGGCTGAGACTTGTCCAGGCGCCGTTCTCGACGCTGGACGAGCATGTCGAGAGCGCCGATGGCGTGGTGCTCGACATCGGCGTTTCCTCCATGCAGCTCGACCAGGCGGAGCGCGGCTTTTCCTTTCGCGCCGACGGGCCGCTCGACATGCGCATGGCGCAGGCGGGGCTCTCCGCCGCCGATGTCGTCAACACCTTCAAGGCGGGCGACCTTGCGCGTATCTTCGGCTTTCTCGGCGAGGAGCGCCATGCCGGCCGCATCGCGCGCATGATCGAAAGCCGGCGCGAGAAGAGGCCTTTCGAGCGCACGCTCGATCTCGCCGACGCCATCGAAACGCATATCGGAAGAGGGCCGAAGGACAAGATCCATCCGGCCACGCGCGTCTTCCAGGCGCTGCGCATCTTCGTCAATGATGAGCTTGGCGAGCTGGCAAGAGCGCTGCTGGCCGCCGAGCGGGCGCTGAAACCCGGCGGACGGCTCGCCGTGGTGACGTTCCATTCGCTGGAAGACCGCATCGTCAAGCGCTTCATCGCCGACCGTTCCGAAGCAGCCAGCGGCTCGCGACATATGCCCGACGCGCCCGTGCGCATTGCCACCTTCCGCAAGGCCGGCGGCGGCGTGACGCCGGGAGAGGCCGAGACGGAGGCCAATCCGCGCGCGCGCTCGGCCAGGCTGCGCGCGGCGATACGCACCGATGCCCCAGCGCGCGCCGGCGACTTTTCGATTTTCGGCCTTCCAAAGCTTCCCGCCGTCGAGCGGCCGGGAGAGAGGTGAGCACGTGTTTCGTACCAGCGACATAGTCCTGATCGCCGTCATGGTCTCGGCCGCCGCCCTGACCTACAAGACGAAGCGCGAAGCCGAAGAACAACAGGCGGCTGTGCAGAAGATCCAGGCGCAGATCCACTACGAGGAAGAGACGATCGATCTCCTCAAGGCGGACTGGAGCCTGCTCACCCAGCCGTCGCGGCTGCAGAAGCTTGCCGATGTCTATAAGAGCCAGCTCGGGCTCGAACCGGTCAACGCGCACCAGATCGGCAGCCTCGACGACATCCCCGTGAAACCCCTGACCATCGAGGACCTCTCCTCGCAGCGGCTTGGCGGCATGGCCGACAATTCCGGGAAGGAGCCATCTGAAGACAAGGATCCGGTGGTCACCGGGAGCACCGTTCAATGATCGGTGGGCTTCCAAGGATCGGCGACCTGCTGAAGCGCCGGAAGAAGCAGGCTGAGGATGGCTCGATCGTCGTCGACGCCGCGCGCAAGGCGACTGGCGGCAAGGCAAGGACGCGCATCGTCATGACGATGGCGGTGTTCTTCACCATCTATTCGACCATTGCCGGCAGGCTCGTCTATCTCGGCATGCAGAATCCCGATCTTTCCGGCGGCCCGGAGAACCGGGTCACGGCATCGCGTCCGGATATCGTGGATCGCAATGGCGAGGTGCTGGCGACCGACATCAAGACGGCGTCGCTGTTTGCCGAGCCTCGCCGCATCGTCGACGCCGACGAAGCGATCGAGAAATTGTCGACCGTGTTGCCGGAGATCGATTACGAGCAGACTTATCGCAAGCTCAAGAGCGGCGCCGGCTTCGTCTGGCTGCAGCGGCAGCTGACGCCGAAGCAGCAATCCGACATCATGGCGCTGGGTGTCCCCGGCCTCGGCTTCCGCACCGAAAAGCGCCGCTTCTATCCGAGCGGCGAGACCTCGTCCTACATCGTCGGCCTCACCAACATCGACAACCAGGGCATCTCCGGCATGGAGAAGTATATCGACGAGCAGGGGCTGAGCGACCTGCAGGCGTCGGGGCTCGCGGTGGCCAAGGATCTCAAGCCGGTCAAGCTTTCGATCGATCTGCGCGTCCAGCATGTGGTGCGCGACGAGATCGCCGCCGGCCTGGAGCGCTATCGTGCACTGGGCGCCGGCGCCGTCGTGCTGAACATCAAGACGGGCGAAGTGATGGCCATGGCCTCGGTGCCGGACTTCGACCCGAACAATCCGTACAACGCGCAGGAAAAAGACCGGCTGAACCGTATGTCGGCCGGTCTCTACGAGATGGGCTCGACCTTCAAGAGCTTCACCTCGGCCATGACGCTCGATTCGGGCAAGGCGACGATGAACAGCCGCTTCGACGCGTCGCATCCGATCCGGGTCGGCCATCAGGCCATCCACGATTTCCATGGCAAGAACCGGGTGCTGTCGCTGCCGGAAGTGTTCCTCTATTCGTCCAACATCGGGTCGGCCAGGGAGGCCGAACTCGTCGGCATCGAGGGGCACCGCGAATTCCTGCACCGCCTCGGCATTCTGGACAGGATGCAGACCGAACTGCCGGAAGTCGCCCGCCCGACCGAACCCAAGGTCTGGAAACAGGTCAACTCGTTCACCATCGCCTTCGGCCACGGCGTGTCGACGACACCTCTGCAGGCTGCCGTCGGCTGCGCGGCGCTGATGCAGGGCTATCTGATCGAGCCGACATTCCTGGTGCGCAGCGAGCAGGATGCAATGGCGGTGGCCAAGAAAGTGGTCAGCGACAAGACGGTCGAAGGTATGCGCTATCTCTATACGCTGAACGCCGAGAAGGGCTCGGCCAGAAATGCCAGGGTCCCCGGTTACCGCGTTGGCGGCAAGACCGGAACGGCCGAGAAGGTCATCAACGGCCGCTACTCCAAGGACTTGAATTTCAACACCTTCGTCGCCGCCTTCCCGATGGACGATCCGCAATTTCTGGTGTTCACGATCGCCGACGCCCCGCATCCGGAAAAGCCCGGGATGACGGACGTTGCCGCCAACAATGCGGGGGTTATGGCCGGCAACATCATCAGGCGCTCAGCGGCCATGCTTGGCGTGAAGCCAGATTTCAGCCATGAAAATGGTGCAACGCTGGTTTCCTATCAGTGATTCTTGGGGCGCGCCGGCAACTGCGCGCTATTTTGTTGCGGTGAACGGGACTCAATGCATCTAAAAGATCTAGCCGGTGTCCTGCCTGTCGAGGGAACAGCTTCCCGCGATCTGGAGGTGACCGGGCTTTCCTCCGATTCCCGCTCGGTCAAGACCGGCGTCGTCTTCTTCGCCCTTGCCGGCAGCAAGGCCGACGGTTCGACCTATGCGGCCGATGCCGCGGCCCGAGGCGCCGCGGCGATCGTCACCGGCCGGGGCGCGGCCGTCTCCGGCCTGTCGATCCCGGTTCTCGCCGTCGATGATCCGCGCCTGGCGCTGGCGCTCAGCGCGGCACGCTTCTTCGGGCGCCAGCCGCAGACCATGGTTGCCGTCACCGGCACCGCCGGCAAGACATCCGTCGCCGCCTTCACCCGCCAGATTTGGGAGCAGGCGGGTTTTGCCGCCGCTTCGATCGGCACGACCGGTGTCGTTGCGCCCGGCCGCAACGAATATGGCTCGCTGACGACGCCCGATCCGGTGGCGCTGCACCGACTGCTCAAGGAACTGGCGGATGCTGGCGTCACCCACGCCTCGATGGAAGCCTCGAGCCACGGTCTCGACCAGCGCCGCCTCGACGGGGTGAAGCTGGCGGCCGGCGCTTTCACCAATCTCGGCCGCGACCACATGGATTATCATCCGACGGTCGAGGATTATCACCGCGCCAAGCTGCGCCTGTTCGACACATTGCTGCCGAAGGGCGCCCCCGCGATCGTCTTTGCCGACGACCCGTGGTCGGAGCCCACGATCAGGGCCGCAAAGGCGGCGGGCCTGAAGGTGCTGACCGTCGGTCGCCATGGCGATTTCCTGACACTCAAGCGGGTCGAGCATGAGCGCCATCGCCAGCGCGCCGAGGTCGTGGCGGACGGCGTGCTGCACGAGGTCGACCTGCCTTTGGCCGGCGATTTCCAGATCGCCAACGCGCTGGTCTCGGCCGGCCTTGCCATCTCGACCGGAACGCCGGCAAGCAAAGCCCTGGCGGCGTTGGAAAAATTGCAGGGCGCGCCGGGCCGGCTCGACCTCGTCGGCACCACCGCCGCCGGCGCCCCCGTCTATGTCGACTACGCGCACAAGCCCGATGCGCTGGAGAATGTGCTGACCTCGGTCCGGCCTTTCACCACGGGTCGCGTCGTCGTGGTGTTCGGCTGCGGCGGCGACCGCGATCGGGGAAAAAGGCCGATCATGGGCGAGATCGCGACGCGGCTCGCCGATGTCGTCATCGTCACCGACGACAACCCACGCACGGAAGTGCCCGAAACGATCCGCGCGGCGATCCTCGCAGCGGCGCCGGGCGCCATCGAGATCGGCGATCGCCGCAAGGCAATCCACGAGGCGGTTGCGATGCTTCGCGCCGGCGATACGCTCATCGTCGCCGGCAAGGGGCATGAGGAGGGCCAGACCGTCGGCACCGAAACCTTCCACTTCTCCGACCATGAGGAAGTGCGCGAGGCGCTCAAGGAGCGCGTCGCATGAGTTTGCTGTGGACGTCGGAAGCGCTGGTCGAAGCCATGGGCGGCAGGCCGATCGGCTCGCTGCCGGAAGGCATCACCGGCATTTCAATCGACAGCCGCAGCCTTGCGCCCGGAGACGCCTTCTTCGCCATCAAGGGCGAGGCGATGGACGGCCATGATTTCGCGACAGCCGCGGTCAAGGCCGGAGCGGCCGTGCTGGTCGTCGCCGAGGGCAAGCTGCCCTCGCTCGGTCGGCTGACGGCGCCGATGATCGTCGTGCAGGACGTGCTTGCGGCTCTCGAGAAGCTCGGTGTGGCCGCCCGCGCCCGCTCGAAGGCCAGGATCATCGCGGTCACGGGCTCGGCCGGCAAGACGACCACAAAGGAAGCGCTGCGCCATGTGCTGTCGACGGTTGGCAAGGTGCACGCCTCGGCGCAGTCATTCAACAACCATTGGGGCGTGCCGCTGACGCTGGCGCGCATGCCGCAGGACTGCGACTACGCGGTCTTCGAGATCGGCATGAACCATCCGGACGAGATCAGGCCGCTGGGCAAGATGGTCAGGCCGCATGTCGCCATCGTGACGATCATCGCCGCCGCCCATCTCGGCTTCTTCAAGAATCTCGACGAGATCGCCACGGCCAAGGCCGAGATTTTCGAGGGGATCGAGCCCGGCGGCGCCGCGCTGCTCAACCGCGACGATCCACGCTGGAAGCTGCTCGGGAAAATGGCGAAAGAGGCGGGAGTCGAGCATGTCTTCGGCTTCGGCGAAAATCCCCGTTCGGCCTTCCGCCTTGTCGGCTGCGAGCTTCATGCTGACCATTCCGACATCGCCGTCAAGCTCGGCAAGAAGGACCTGACCGCCCGTGTCGGGGCGCCCGGCCGCCATATTGTGCAGAACGTGCTGGCGGTGCTCGGCGCCGCGCAACTTGTCGGCGCAGACCTCGACAAGGTCGGGGCCGCGCTTGCGGATCTTTCGGCCGAGCGCGGGCGGGGCCGGCGCCATGTCCTGCATCATCCCAACGGGCCGATCACGCTGATCGACGAAAGCTACAACGCCAATCCGGCGTCGATGGCGGCGGCCATGGCGCTGCTCAACGCCACGCCTGTCTCGGGCGAGGGCCGGCGCATCGCGGTGCTCGGCGACATGCTGGAGCTCGGCAGCCATTCGGCCAAGCTCCACGCGGCGCTTGCCGGGCTGATCGTCGGCACGGGCACGCGCAACGTCTTTCTCGGTGGGCCGGAAATGCAGGCGCTGGCCGACGTCCTGCCGTCAGACATCGCAACCGAGTATCGATCGGAAGCGGAAGAATTGAAGCCGATCGTGATCTCCGCGCTCAGGCCCGGCGACGTGGTGATGGTCAAATCATCGAAAGGTATCGGGTTTTCAAAGCTGGTCGAGGCATTGCTCGGCAAATTTCCGGCGGAAGCCACAAACATTAAGCCGACCTAGGTCGGGCTCCGGGGGACGGAAAAAACCATGTTCACATTGCTCGTCGATTTCGCGGACAAAATCTCGTTCTTCAACGTCTTCCGCTACATCACTTTTCGCACCGGCGGCGCGCTGATCACGTCGGCGCTGATCGTCTTCATCTTCGGGCCGACGATCATCAATTCGCTGCGCCTGCGGCAAGGCAAGGGCCAGCCGATCCGCGCCGATGGCCCGCAGACCCATTTCAAGAAGGCCGGAACGCCGACCATGGGCGGGCTGATGATCCTGTCCGGCATCATCGGTTCGTCGCTCTTATGGGCTAACCTGTCCAGCATCTATGTCTGGGTGGTGCTGCTGGTCACCGTCGGCTTCGGCTCGATCGGCTTTTACGACGACTATCTCAAGGTCACCAAGCAGTCGCATCTGGGCTTCTCCGGCAAAGCGAGGCTGGCGATCGAGTTCATCGTCGCGGCAATCGCCGCGTGGGTGATCATGCACAACGGCCAGGCGCCGTTCTCGTCGTCGCTGACCTTCCCCTTCGCCAAGGAATTCCTCATCAACCTCGGCTGGTTCTTCATCCCGTTCTCCTGCCTCGTCATCGTCGGCGCCGGCAATGCGGTGAACCTGACCGACGGCCTCGACGGACTGGCGATCGTGCCGATCATGATCGCGGCGGCGTCCTTCGGCGTCATCGCCTATCTTTCGGGCAACGCGGTCTTCGCCGAATATCTGCAGATCCACTTCGTTCCCGGCACCGGCGAGCTCGCCGTCGTGCTCGGCGCGGTAATCGGCGCGGGCCTTGGCTTCCTCTGGTTCAACGCGCCGCCGGCCGCGATCTTCATGGGCGACACCGGCTCGCTGGCGATGGGCGGCCTGATCGGTACCATCGCGGTCGCCACCAAGCACGAGATCGTGCTGGTCATCGTCGGCGGCCTGTTCGTGGTCGAGATCCTGTCGGTCATCATCCAGGTCGGCTACTTCAAGATGACCGGCAAGCGCGTTTTCCTGATGGCGCCGATCCATCACCATTTCGAAAAGCTCGGCTGGACCGAAAGCCAGGTGGTAATCCGCTTCTGGATCATTGCCGTCATCCTGGCGCTGGTCGGCCTCTCCACCCTCAAGCTGAGATAGGACACCCGCTTGATCCCCGCCTTTTCCTTTTCAGGCAAACGCGTTTCGCTCTTCGGGCTTGGCGGCTCGGGGATCGCCACCGCGCATGCGCTGATCGCGGGGGGCGCCGAGGTGCTGGCGTGGGACGACAATCCGGACAGCGTCGCCAAGGCGGCGGCCGCGGGGATTGCGACCGGCGATCTGCACGCCGCCGACTGGCAGTACTTCGCCGCCTTCGTTTTGTCGCCAGGGGTACCGCTGACGCATCCCAAGCCGCATTGGACGGTGGAGCTGGCGCGCGGCGCCGGCGTCGAGGTCATCGGCGATATCGAGCTGTTCTGCCGCGAGCGCATCAGCCGCGCGCCGGCAGCACCTTTCATCGCGATAACCGGCACCAACGGCAAGTCCACGACGACGGCGCTGACGGCGCATATCCTGAAATCGGCGGGCCGCGACACGCAGATGGGCGGCAATATCGGCCGAGCAATCATGACGCTCGATCCGCCTGAGCCGACACGGCATTATGTGGTCGAGTGCTCGTCCTACCAGATCGATCTCGCGCCCTCGATCAATCCGACCGCCGGCATCCTGCTCAACCTGACGCCGGACCATCTCGACCGGCATGGCACGATGGCGCACTACGCCTCGATCAAGGAAAGGCTGGTCGCCGGCTCAGACACCGCGATCATCGGCGTCGACGATTCCTGGTGCGCCCAGATCGCCGACCGCCTGGAGCGCGCCGGCCGGCAGGTCATCCGCATTTCCAAGCGCCTGCCACTGACCGACGGCTATTTCGCCGACGGCACCAATCTGATGGAAGCCGTGCATGGCCGCTACAGCCGCGTCGCCTTCCTCGAAGGCATCGGCTCGCTGCGCGGCCAGCACAATGCGCAGAATGCGCTGGCCGCCGTTGTCGCCTGCCTGAAGGTCGGGCTCGATCTCGGCGAGATCCAGGCCGGGCTCGAAAGCTTCCCCGGGCTGGCGCACCGCATGGAGCAGGTCGGCCGCAAGGACCATGTGCTGTTCGTCAACGATTCCAAGGCGACCAATGCCGATGCTGCAGCGCCCGCGCTGTCGAGCTTCGCCAACCGTATCTACTGGATCGCCGGCGGCCTGCCCAAGGAAGGCGGCATCGAGCCGCTGCGCGGCTTCTTCCCGCGCATCGCCAAGGCCTATCTGATCGGCGAGGCGGCGCCCGCCTTTGCGGCGACGCTCGGCGAGACGGTGCCTTACGAGATATCCGGAACGCTGGCGGCGGCGGTCGAGCATGCCGCCGCCGACGCGGCAAAGGACACCGGCGGCGAGGCCGTGGTGCTGCTTTCGCCGGCCTGCGCCAGTTTCGACCAGTTCAAGAATTTCGAAGTTCGCGGCGAAGCCTTCAGGCAAGCTGCGACTGCTATAGATGGTGTGAAACCCATCGGAGGGCCACGTTGATGCAAAGCCGTCTCGACAAAAGTCCTGTCGCAACCTGGTGGTGGACGATCGATCGCTGGTTCCTGGCCGCGTTCCTGTCGCTGATGGGGCTTGGCATTATCTTGTCCTTCGCGGCGAGCCCCGCGGTGGCCGAGCGTATCGGCCTCGACAGCTTTCACTTCGCCACCAGACAGGTCATCTTCACCATCCCGGCGCTGATCGTCATGCTTGCGGTCTCCTTCCTGGAGGCGCGGCAGATAAGGCGCATGTCGCTGGTGATGCTGTGCATCATGCTGGTGCTGATGGTGGCGGTGCTCTACGTCGGCGTCGAGGTGAAGGGGGCGCGGCGCTGGGTGTCGCTCGCCGGGCTTTCCATTCAGCCATCCGAATTCCTGAAGCCGGCCTTCGTCGTCATCTGCGCCTGGCTCTTTGCCGAGCATAAGCGCCAGCCCGATATTCCCGGCAACCTGTTCGCCCTCCTGCTGCTTGTGCTGGTGGTCTCTCTCCTGGTCGCTCAGCCCGACCTCGGCCAGACCATGCTGGTGACCGGCACATGGGGCGTCATGTTCTTCATGGCCGGCCTGCCATGGCTGTGGATCATGGCCCTCGGCGTCATCGGGGCGAGCGGCCTGTTCGCGGCCTATTCGGTGTTCCCGCACGTTGCCTTGCGCATTGACAAGTTTCTGACCGGCGAAGGCGATACCTTTCAGGTCGACATGGGCCGCGAGGCACTCATCAACGGCAGTTGGTTCGGCGTTGGGCCGGGCGAAGGAACCGTCAAGCGCATTGTTCCGGATGCTCATACCGACTTCGTCTTCTCGGTCGCGGGCGAGGAGTTCGGGCTGATCATGTGTTTCTTCATCATGTCGATCTTCGCCTTCATCGTGCTGCGCGGATTGAGCATCGCGCTCAAGGAGCAGGACGATTTCACCCGCTACGCGGTTGGCGGCCTCGTCACCGTCTTCGGCCTGCAATCGGCCATCAACATGTGCGTGAACCTGCAGCTGATGCCGGCCAAGGGCATGACGCTGCCCTTCATTTCCTATGGCGGGTCCTCGCAGATCGCCATCGCCGTCTCGATGGGCATGGTGCTCGCATTGACGCGCAAGCGTCCGGAAAAGCGCAAGCAGATGGGCTTCGTCCTCTCGCAGCGCGCAATGCCGGCGGAATGAGGCAGGATGGCGAAGGGTGTGATCCTGCTTGCAGCCGGCGGAACGGGCGGACATCTGTTTCCGGCCGAGGCGCTGGCGCATGAGCTGATCGAACGCGGCTGGAAGGTGCATCTCGCCACCGACCGTCGCGCCGAGCGTTATTCCGGCCAGTTTCCCGCCGCCGATATCCACGCGATCGCCTCGGCGACGCTGGGATCGAGGAATCCGGTCGCGGTGATCTCGGCCTTCTGGAAAATCTGGCAGGGCGTGCGCGAAGCGGGAAGGATCATCGCCAGGATCAAGCCGGAGGCGGTCGTCGGCTTCGGCGGCTATCCGACGCTGCCGCCGCTCTATGCGGCGACAAGGCGAAGAGTGCCGACGCTGATCCATGAGCAGAACGCCGTCATGGGCCGCGCCAACAAGGCGCTTGCCAGCCGCGTCGATGCGATTGCCGGCGGCTTCCTGCCGGAGGGCGCCAGCGCTGACGGCGCAAAGACGGTGACCACCGGCAATCCGGTCAGGCCGCAGGTCCTCGAGGCAGCGAAGACGCCTTACGTGGTACCGAACGAGGGCGAGCCGTTCCGTTTCCTGGTGTTCGGCGGCAGCCAGGGCGCGCAGTTCTTTTCCGATGCGGTTCCAGCAGCGATCGCGCTTTTGCCGCAAGACCTGCGCAAGCGGCTGGCGATCACCCAGCAGGCGCGCGCCGAGGATGTGGCGCGGGTGAAGGCCGCCTATGCCGAACTCGGCGTCGACGTCCAGGTTTCGCCCTTCTTCACCGACATGGCGGCGCGCATGGGGGCGGCGCATCTGGTGATGTCGCGCTCCGGCGCCTCGACGGTTTCGGAAATCGCTGTCATCGGCCGGCCGGCGCTGCTGGTGCCCTATCCGCACGCGCTCGATCACGACCAGGCGGCGAATGCCGCGGCCCTTGCCGCCGCCGGCGGGGCCGAACTCCACCCGCAATCGATGCTGTCGGCGGAGCGGATCGCCGAGTTGGTCGGTGGGCTGATGAAGGCTCCGAACCGGCTGGCGACCATGGCCGCCGCCGCCCGCTCGGCCGGGAAACCGAACGCGGCGCAGTTGCTCGCCGATCTGACAGAGGCTATTGCGTCCAGCAAAACGGTTTCGGACTACAGGAGGACGCGCGCATGAAGATGCCGCAGACGATCGGCCTTGTGCATTTCATCGGCATCGGCGGCATCGGCATGAGCGGCATCGCCGAGGTGCTGCACAATCTCGGCTACAAGGTGCAGGGGTCCGACCAGACCGACGGCGCCAATGTGCAGCGGCTGCGCGACAAGGGCATCGAATGCTTCGTCGGCCACAAGGCCGAGAATCTCGGCGACGCCGAAGTCGTGGTCGTTTCGACCGCTATCAAGAAATCCAACCCGGAACTGAAAGCCGCGCGCGAGAAGTTGCTGCCTATCGTCCGCCGAGCCGAGATGCTGGCCGAGCTGATGCGCTTCCGTCAGGCCGTTGCCATCGGCGGCACACATGGCAAGACGACGACCACCTCCATGGTGGCGACGCTGCTCGAGGCCGGCGGGCTCGACCCGACCGTCATCAATGGCGGCATCATCAATGCCTACGGCACCAATGCGCGCATGGGCGATGGTGAGTGGATGGTGGTCGAAGCCGACGAGAGCGACGGCACCTTCCTGAAGCTGCCGGCCGACATTGCCGTCGTCACCAACATCGATCCCGAGCATCTCGACCACTATGGCAGCTTCGACAAGGTGCGCGAGGCCTTCCGCCAGTTCGTCGAGAACGTGCCGTTCTACGGCTTCGGCGTGATGTGCACCGACCATCCGGAAGTGCAGGCGCTGGTCGGCCGCATCGAGGACCGGCGCGTCATCACCTATGGCGAGAACGCGCAGGCCGATGTGCGCTTCACCAACCACCGGATGCAAGGTGCGATCTCCGAATTCGATGTCGTGATCCGCGATCGTAAAGGACGTGGTACCTCGACGATCGAGGATCTGCGCCTCCCGATGCCCGGCCGGCACAACGTCTCCAACGCGACGGCGGCGATCGCGGTGGCGCATGAGCTTGGCCTCTCGGCCGAGGCGATCAAGAAGGGCCTGTCGTCCTTCGCCGGCGTCAAGCGGCGCTTCACCCATACCGGTTCGTGGAACGGCGTCGAGGTGTTCGACGATTACGGTCACCATCCGGTCGAGATCGCGGCGGTGCTGAAGGCCGCGCGCAGCGCGACCAAGGGGCGTGTGATCGCCATCGCGCAGCCGCATCGCTTCACCCGCCTGCACGATCTCTTCGAGGAGTTCTCGGTCTGCTTCAACGACGCCGACACGGTGATGGTGGCGCCGGTCTATGCGGCAGGCGAAGAGCCCATCGAAGGCGTGACCTCCGACGCGCTGGTGTCGCGCATCCGCTCAGGCGGCCATCGCGACGCGCGCTATATCGATGGCGCGGCGGCGATCGCGCCAGTCATTCGCGAGCTTGCCAAGCCTGGCGACTTGGTCGTCTTCCTCGGGGCCGGCAACATCACGCAATGGGCCTATGCGCTGCCCAAGGAACTGGGTGGGACGCCCTCATGATGCGTGGCCAGGACTTGATCGACAAGCTCGGCGACAAGCTTTCCGGCCTGCGCGGCCGTATCACGCCGAACGCGGAGATGGACAAGATCACCTGGTTCCGGGCCGGCGGCCTGGCCGAGGCGCTGTTCCAGCCGGCCGACGAGGAAGACCTGGCGGCCTTCCTGCGCGCGGTGCCGGAAGAGGTGCCGGTTACGGTGGTCGGCGTCGGCTCGAATCTTCTGGTGCGCGACGGCGGCATTTCGGGCTTCGTCATCAGGCTCTCGGCCAAGGGTTTTGGTGAGGCCGAAGTTGTTTCGTCGATCGGCATCAAGGCGGGCGCTGCGACGCCCGACAAGCGCCTCGCAGCGGTTGCCCACGAGGCCGGTATCGGCGGCTTCCATTTCTACCACGGCATCCCCGGCGCCATTGGCGGCGCGCTCAGGATGAACGCCGGCGCCAACGGCGTCGAGACCCGCGAGCGGGTCGTCGAGGTGAGGGCGTTGGACCGCAAGGGCAATCTCCATACGTTGCTCACTGACGATATGGGCTATGCCTATCGCCACTCATCCGCGCCTTCCGGCCTGATCTTCACCTCAGCTATTTTCGAAGGGTTTCCGGAAGACAAGGCCGCGATCAAGACCGCGATGGATGCCGTGCAGAGCCACCGCGAGACGGTGCAGCCGATCCGCGAGAAAACCGGTGGCTCGACCTTCAAGAATCCGGAAGGCACCTCGGCCTGGAAGGAAATCGACAAGGCGGGCTGCCGCGGGCTGATGATCGGCGGCGCGCAGATGTCGCCGATGCATTGCAACTTCATGATCAACACCGGCACGGCCACCGGCTACGACCTCGAATATCTCGGCGAGACGGTGCGGGCGCGGGTGCTCGAGAACTCCGGCATCCGGCTGCATTGGGAGATCAAGCGCCTCGGCAATTTCCGCCCCGGCCATGCGGTGCAGGAGTTCCTCGGGCAGCTTCTTTAGCTTGGGCTGAAGTTCATGTGATACTTGAACTTCCAGCAGTCTGAAATGGCCGCAAACCGTTGCCTTAAAGACTCACAATTCACTTTTTGCGGCTGTTTTCGCGGAAAGTGAATCTCTCGGAATCATAGGCACTTGCCAGCGAATCAACTCTCTGATTCTCTGCCCTAAAGCGTTTCCTGATTTGAGTCGTTCGACGCGTGAATCCGCGTTTTCCGTCTGGGGGGGCAACCTGCCGGAAGACTCGGACTCAATGTTTGGAAATACGGTGCGGGAATATCGGTTGCAGACCCGGCGTGAGAGGGGATGACGGGAATGAAGAACAAGCATGTGGCTGTCCTCCTGGGTGGATTCTCCTCGGAGCGGCCCGTGTCTCTGTCCTCGGGGAAGGCGTGTGCGGATGCGCTCGAGAATGAAGGCTATCAGGTCACCCGTGTCGATGTTTCACGCGATGTCGGGTCTGTGCTTGCCGAGCTCAAGCCTGATGTCGCCTTCAATGCGCTGCATGGTCCGTTTGGCGAGGACGGCACCATTCAGGGAATTCTCGAATTTCTCGGAATTCCGTACACCCATTCTGGCGTGCTCGCTTCGGCGCTGGCCATGAACAAGGAACTGGCCAAGAAGATTGCCAAGGCGTCCGGCATTCCGGTCGCGGAATCCAAGGTGGTCAATCGCTTCGCCGTCCAGAACAAGCATCCGATGAGGCCGCCTTATGTGGTCAAGCCGGTCAATGAGGGATCGAGCTTCGGCGTAGTCATCGTGCATGAGGGGCAGTCGCATCCGCCTCAGGTGATCGGTTCGACCGAGTGGCAATATGGCGAGACCGTCATGGTCGAGCGCTACATCCATGGGCGCGAATTGACCTGCGCGGTGATGGGCGACGTGGCGCTCGGCGTCTGCGAGATCATTCCGACCGGGCATTCCTTCTACGACTACGATTCAAAATATGTTCCTGGCGGATCAAAACACGAAATCCCTGCTAAAATTTCACCGAATATTTACCAAAAAATACAGACACTGGCGCTCAAGGCTCATCTTGCCATTGGTTGCCGGGGCGTTTCCCGATCGGACTTCCGTTACGACGACCGTCACTCCGAAAACGGCGAGGTTGTCTGGCTCGAGGTCAACACTCAGCCGGGCATGACGCCGACGTCTCTGGTGCCTGAAATCGCCGCGCAAGCGGGGCACTCGTTCGGCGATTTGTTGAGTTGGATGGTGGAGGACGCTTCGTGTCTGCGTTGAGGTGGGGACAGGGTAATGGCGGTGGCGCGGCTGGTTTCGCGCTGTTCGGCATGTCGCTGTCATTCGACCGTTTCGTATTGCCGCGTCAGCTCCGCCGGCCGATGCGCGTGCTGGCGCGCCTGTGCGGCGGCGAGTATGAGGCGCCGCGCTTTTCGGCGGCGATCCTTTCCGCCGCGTTGATCGCATCCAGCAGCGCCTATGGCGCCTATCTTGGCGGCTACACCGACAGCATCGTGCAGGGCATCACGGCCCGCACCGGTTTTGCCGTCGACCAGATCAAGGTGGTCGGCAATCGCCAGACGTCCGAGATCGATGTGCTGGACCGGCTCGGCCTCGACGGCTGGACCTCGCTGATCGGCTTCGATGCCGAGGCTGCGCGCGAGCGCATCGCGACGCTGCCTTGGGTCGAGGGTGCCGCTGTGCGCAAGATCTACCCGCATACGCTGGAAGTGCGCATCGAGGAGCGCCAGCCCTTCGCGCTTTGGCAGCAGGGCACCTCGGTTTCTGTCATCGAACGGTCGGGCGAGATGATCGCGCCGTTCTCGGGTGGCAAGCAAGCGCTGCTCCCGCTGATTATCGGCACGGGCGCGCCGGCGATGGCGCCGGCCTTTCTCGCCAAGATCGAGCGCTACCCCGCGCTGGCGGCGCGGGTCAAAGGTTACATCCGTGTCGGCGAGCGCCGCTGGGACCTGAGGCTTGAGAACGGCATCACGATCAAGCTGCCGGAAGACGGCGAGGACCAGGCGATCGCCGAGCTCGTCAAGCTCGACCATGACAACGGGTTGCTGACCCGCGACATCGCCGCCGTCGACATGAGGCTCCCCGACAGGCTGGTCGTGGAGCTTTCGCCGGAAGCGGCGACGCAGCGCGAAGCCGCGCTCAGCGAAAAGCCGAAGAACCTGGCCAAGCGCAAGGTGGAGAGAAAGATATGAGCTGGCTTGGCGGCAGCGGTGACGTTTCTTCGCGCCGGTCGGGCACGCTCACGGTGCTCGATGTCGGGTCCAGCAAGGTTTGCTGTGTCGTGGCGAAGCTCAAGCCGAACGAGGACGGCAAGCTTCTGCGTGGGCGTTCGCATCGCATCCAGGTGATCGGCATCGGCCACCAGAAGTCGCAAGGCGTTAAGTCCGGCGTGGTGGTGGATCTCGATCGCGCCGAGCATGCGATTCGCCTCTCCGTCGATGCGGCCGAGCGCATGGCCGGGCTCACGGTCGATTCCCTCATCGTCAACATGACGGCCGGCCGGCTGAAGAGCGAAGCCTTTTCGGCGACGATCAATCTCGGCGGTCATCAGGTCGAGGAAGTCGACATCAAGCGGGTGCTCGCCGCCGGTGCCAAGCAGGCGCTGCGGGCCGAGCGCGAGGTGATCCATTCGCTGCCCGTCGGTTTCTCGCTCGATGGCGAGCGCGGCATACGCGACCCGCGCGGCATGGTGGGCGACGCGCTTGGCGTCGACATGCATGTCTTGACTGGCGATGCCGCGCCGATGCGCAACCTCGAGCTTTGCATCAACCGCTCGCACCTGTCGGTTGAGCGCATGGTGGCGACGCCCTATGCCAGCGGACTTGCCTCGCTGGTCGACGACGAGCTCGAAATGGGCGCCGCCTGCATCGATATGGGCGGCGGCACGACGACCATCTCGGTGTTCTCGGAAGGCAAGTTCGTCCACGGCGACGCCATCGCCATCGGCGGCAACCATGTGACGCTCGACATGGCCAAGGGCCTGTCGACCTCGCTCGATGCCGCGGAGCGGCTGAAGGTCATGCATGGCTCGGCGCTGCCCGGCAGCGCCGACGACCGCGACCTCGTCTCGATCCAGCCGATCGGCGAGGAAGGCGATGTGCCGCTGCAGATTCCGCGCTCGGTGATGACGCGCATCATCCGCGCCCGCATCGACGAGACACTGGAGCTTTTGCGCGACCGGCTGAACAAGTCCGGCTACGGCAATGCCGTCGGCAAGCGCGTCGTGCTCACCGGTGGCGCCAGCCAGCTCGCCGGCCTGCCGGAAGCGGCGCGCCGCATCCTCGGGCGCAATGTGCGCATCGGCCGGCCGCTCGGCGTCGCGGGCCTGCCTGAGGCGGCCAAGGGACCGGCGTTCTCGACCCCGGTCGGACTGATGATCTATCCGCAGATGGCGAGCTTCGAGAGCCATTCGGCGAAAGGACTTTCCGGTTTCAGGATGACCGGGACGGGCGGAAAACTACATCGCATGAGTCAGTGGTTGAGAGACAGTTTTTAATTTGACGGGGACAGCCCCATAGGCGGCCGCAGCGGCGAGGCGGCGGGAAAGGCAAAGGACGGAGACAATGACCATCAATCTGCAGAAGCCGGACATCACCGAGCTTAAGCCCCGTATCACCGTGTTCGGTGTCGGTGGCGGCGGCGGCAATGCCGTGAACAACATGATCACAGCCGGCCTGCGCGGCGTCGAGTTCGTGGTGGCCAACACCGACGCGCAGGCGTTGACCATGTCGAAGGCCGAGCGGCTGATCCAGCTCGGCGCGCATGTCACCGAAGGCCTCGGCGCCGGCTCGCAGCCGGAAGTCGGCCGCGCGGCGGCGGAAGAGTGCATCGACGAGATCATCGATCATCTCTCCAACACCCATATGTGCTTCGTCACCGCCGGCATGGGCGGCGGCACCGGCACGGGCGCTGCTCCGGTCGTTGCCCGCGCGGCGCGCGAGAAAGGCATCCTCACCGTCGGCGTCGTCACCAAGCCGTTCCATTTCGAAGGCCAGCGCCGCATGAAGACGGCCGACATGGGTATCGAGGAGCTGCAGAAGTGCGTCGACACCCTGATCGTCATCCCCAACCAGAACCTGTTCCGGCTGGCCAATGACAAGACCACCTTCGCCGATGCCTTCGCCATGGCCGACCAAGTGCTCTATTCGGGCGTCGCCTGCATCACCGACCTGATGGTCAAGGAAGGCCTGATCAATCTCGACTTCGCCGACGTCCGTTCGGTGATGCGCGAGATGGGCAAGGCGATGATGGGCACGGGCGAGGCTTCGGGCGAGGGCCGCGCGATGGCAGCGGCGGAAGCCGCGATCGCCAACCCGCTGCTCGACGAGACCTCGATGAAGGGCGCCAAGGGCCTGCTGATCTCGATCACCGGCGGCCGCGACCTCACCCTGTTCGAAGTCGACGAGGCAGCGACCCGCATCCGCGAGGAGGTCGACCAGGACGCCAATATCATCCTGGGCGCCACCTTCGACGAAGAGCTGGAAGGCGTGATCCGCGTGTCGGTCGTCGCCACGGGCATCGACAAGTCGGCGGCCGAAATCGCGGCTGCGCCGATCTCGATCCGCGCGCCGCAGAAGCCGGCCGCCCGCCCGGCGGTGGCTCCGGTTGCCGAAATCCGCCCCGCGCCGGTTCAGCCGCAGGCCTACGAGCCGCGCGCGGCCGATCCGGTCGCCGAGGCGATCCAGCTTGCCGAGGCGAACGCTGCCGCCATGGCGCAGCCGCGCGCCGCGCCGGTCGACGACTTCCGGCCGCAGAGCAAGATCTTCCAGGCCCCGCCGGCCCAGCCGCAGCCGCAGCCGGTGGTGCCGCAGCAGGTCATGCAGCAGCCCGCGCCGCAGCGCGAGATGCCGCAGCCGATGGCCGCTGCCCCGCAGCGCATGCCGCGCGTGGAGGACTTTCCGCCGGTGGTAAGGGCTGAAGTCGAAGCCAAGACCCGGCCGGCGGACCATGAGAACAGCGGTCCGATGGGGCTGATCAAGCGGCTGACCAACGGCCTGACCCGCCGCGAGGAAGAGCCGGCCCGGCTCCAGCCGGCGCAGCCGCGCGAGCCGAAGCTGCGCCAGGCCGCGCCCGAGATGCGCCGTCTCGCCAGCCAGGATCCGCAGCTCTACGCGCCGCGTCGCGGCCAGCTCGACGATCAGGGCCGGCTGACGCCGCAGGCCCGCACTGTCCAGGAAGACGACCAGCTGGAAATCCCGGCTTTCCTGCGCCGCCAGGCCAACTAACAATATAGCGGACCGGCCGATCGTCGATACGGGCCGCCGATCGTTAACGATATATAACGGTTGTTAACAGGCAGACGAGGTATCGTCTGCCTGTTGCTTTTATAAAATTCATTGAAAACAGCGGCTTATGAGCTGCTTCTGACGCAGTCGCGCAGTTACACGGGGAAAGAAACCGTGATTTGGAGTCTCCAAAGCGGGCCATTATCTTCGCCACGGACTAAAGTCGGTTTGCCGGGATTCGGGGAGTAGCCCTGCCTGCCGATCACACAGAGCCGCATGCTCTTGACTATTTTGCCGCCTTTGTGCGAGCGCCAGACCATTCGACTGGCTGCAAGATACCCAAGGCCGATGGAGCGGACGCAGGCATTTTGGGCGTATGGGGTTACTCTTGCACGACTATCAGACGACAGTGAAATCGCGCGCGACGCTGGCTGGCATCGGCGTTCATAGCGGCAAAACCGTCACCGTTCATTTCCTGCCGGCCGACGCCGACACGGGCATCGTCTTCCATCTTTCGAACGGCGGCGAAGCCCGAGAGTTCCGCGCCCTGGTCGCCGAAGTCGGCGCCACGGATCTCTGCACCATGCTTGGCGATCCGGCCGGCGAGCATATCGGCACCGTCGAGCATCTGATGGCCACCGTGTTCGGTCTTGGCATCGACAACCTCATCATAGAAATCGACGGTTCGGAAGTCCCTATCCTCGATGGCAGCGCCATGGCCTTCGTCGAAGCCATCGACCAGGCCGGTATCGAGACGCTGGCGGTGAAGCGTCGCTACATCCGCGTCGTCAAGCCGGTGCGGGTGGAAGCCGGTGCGTCCTGGGCGGAGTTCCGCCCCTATGACGGCACGCGATTCGAGATCGAGATCGATTTCGAGAGCCCGGCGATCGGCCGCCAGCAATTCGCTTCCGACATCAATCCCGACATCTTCCGCCGCGACATCGCGCGGGCGCGGACCTTCGGCTTCATGAAAGACGTCGAGCGGCTTTGGGCCGCCGGCTACGCGCTTGGCTCGTCACTGGAAAACTCGCTGGTCATCGGCGACGACAACCGCGTCATCAATGTCGGCGGGCTGCGCTATCCCAACGAATTCGCCCGCCACAAGACGCTCGATGCGATGGGCGACCTGGCGCTGGCCGGTGCGCGCTTCATCGGCTGCTTCCGGTCCTATCGCGGCGGCCACCGGATGAACGCCTCGGCGCTACGCCGGCTGCTTTCCGACCACACGGCCTTCGAGATCGTCGAAACGAGGCGCCGCGAGCGCGGCCGTGTCGCCGAGATGATCGCCGTCAGCCGGCCGGTCTACGCACCCTGGGTGATCTGATTTTTAACCGTTTTCTGGCTTTGTGGTCAGGCTTGTGTTGCATGGCTGCATCACAGAGGTGTCAAAACGCGCGGCTTTGGCCATAGCGTGGGCTTGCCACAAAAATGTGCGATTGGCCGGACATAGCGTTGCCGGGCAAGGGGATAATGGTTTAAGGCTTCGGCCCGGACCGAAACGACGCCGAAGGGGCGGAATCCAAACATGTTTTTTTCGCGAGTTGGTCAATCGGCAACGCCGCGTCGGGGTGTTTTGCTGGCGCTGTCGGTGATTGCTCCCGCGCTCGTGCTTTCAGCCTGCATGTCCTCCGAGAAGGATGTCAACCTGGCGACCTATGTCGACCAGACCGAGCCGGCCGACGTTCTCTACAACCAGGGCCTGGCCAACATGAATGCCGGCCGCCTCGACGAGGCGAGCAAGAAGTTCGACGCGGTCGACCGCCAGCATCCCTATTCCGAATTCGCCCGCAAATCGATGGTGATGGGCGCTTTCGCCGACTACCGCGCCGGCAATTATGACGAGGCGATCGGTTCGGCCAAGCGCTACCTGACCCTCTATCCCTCGACCGACGACGCGGCATACGCGCAGTACATCATCGGCCTCTGCTACTATCGGCAGATCAAGGACGTCACCCAGGACCAGAAGGAAGCGCGCCAGACCATCCAGACCATGCAGGATCTGGTGACGCGCTGGCCGAACTCGGAATATGTCGGCGACGCCAAGGACAAGATCCGCTTCGCCAACGACCAGCTCGCCGGCAAGGAGATGCAGATCGGCCGCTACTATCTCGAGCGCCGCGAATACATCGCCGCAGTGAAGCGGTTCCGCACCGTGGTCGAAAACTATTCCAACACCCGCCATGTCGAGGAGGCGCTCGCGCGGCTGACCGAGTCCTACTATGCGATGGGCCTGACCTCGGAAGCGCAGACGGCCGCGGCGGTGCTCGGCCACAATTATCCGGACAGCTCGTGGTACAAGGATTCCTACAAGCTCTTGCAGAGCAACGGGCTTGAACCGCGCGAAAATGCCGGGTCGTGGATTTCCAAGGCCGGGAAGCTGATCACCGGCGCCTGAAGCTTGCGATGCTGTCCAGACTGTCGATCCGCGATATCGTCCTGATCGAGAAGCTGGACATCGACTTCCTGCCTGGGCTTTCGGTGCTGACCGGCGAAACCGGCGCCGGCAAATCCATCCTGCTCGATGCGTTGTCGCTGGCGCTTGGCTCGCGCGGCGATGCCTCGCTCGTCCGCCATGGCGCCGCGCAAGGCCAGGTCATCGCCGTGTTCGACGTGCCGCGCAACCATCCGGCACGCGCGTTGCTCGCCGGGAACGATATCGAGGACGATGGCGACATCATCCTGCGCCGCGTGCAGACGGCCGATGGCCGCACCCGCGTCTTCGTCAACGACCAGCCCTCCAGCGTCACCCTGATGCGCGATGTCGGCCGCGCGCTGGTTGAGATCCACGGCCAGCATGACGAGCGAGCGCTGGTCGATCCCGACGCGCATCGCGAATTGCTGGACAGTTTCGGCGGCCATCTGGGCGCCGTGCGCGGCACGGGCGAAGCCTGGCGGTACTGGCGAAACTGCGAGCAGGAGCTTTCGCGGCATCGCGCCAAGGTCGAGGCGGCGGCGCGCGAGGCCGATTATCTGCGCGCTTCCGTCGCCGAGCTCGCAAAGCTCGACCCGCAGCCAGGCGAGGAAACGGAGCTTGCGGAATTGCGCGCGACGATGATGCGCGTCGAAAAGATCGCCGCCGAAATCCATGATGCGCAGGATGTGCTGTCGGGGCCGTCCTCGCCCTTGCCGCAGCTCGCCAGCCTGTTGCGGCGGCTGCAGCGCAAGTCCAGCGAAGCGCCTGGCTTGCTCGACGATGTGGTGAAATCGCTCGATGAAGCGATGATCTCGCTCGACGCCGCGCAGTCCGGCGTGGAAGCAGCGCTTCGCGCCACCGAATATGATCCGCAGCGTCTGGAGAAGGCGGAAGAGCGTCTGTTTGCGCTGCGCGCCGCCTCTCGCAAGCACAGTGTCGCGGTCGACGATCTGGCGCAACTGCGCGACACGATGGTGGCCGATCTTGCCGACCTCGATGCCGGCGAGGAACGGCTGCACGCGCTGGCCAAGCAGGCCGCCGCGGCGCGCGAGGCCTACGATATTTCCGCGGCGCAGCTTTCGTCGCTGCGCCATGCGGCGGCTGGGGGACTGACCAAGGCGGTGATGGCGGAACTGCCGGCGCTCAAGCTCGAGCGGGCCGAGTTCATCGTCGAGATGGGAAGCGATGCCGAAAGCCGCATGGAAGAAGGCATCGACCAGGTCGAATTCTGGGTGCGGACCAATCCAGGCACCCGGCCGGGACCGATGATGAAGGTCGCCTCGGGCGGCGAGCTCTCGCGCTTCCTGCTGGCACTGAAGGTGGCGCTTGCCGATCGCGGCTCGGCGCCGACCCTGGTGTTCGACGAGATCGATACCGGCGTCGGCGGCGCGGTGGCCGACGCCATCGGCCAGCGGCTGGCGCGGTTGTCGAAGCGGGTGCAGGTGCTTTCGGTCACGCATGCGCCGCAGGTCGCGGCACGCGCCGCGACGCATTTCCTGATCTCGAAATCCGGCGGCAAGGAGCGTGTGGCCACCGGTATTGTCGAAATGGACCGTGCCGCGCGCCAGGAAGAAATCGCGCGCATGCTGGCCGGCGCCACCATCACCGACGAGGCCCGCGCGGCGGCGGAGCGGTTGCTGCGCGAGAATACCGCGGCGGCTTAAGATTTCTGGACGCTGGCAGGCTGAGTCAGCAGATGGCTGCATCCCGCTGTTCAGCAATGATTTCTTCGCAACCCGACTCCCTCGCAGCGAATCCTGATTTATAGTGGCCAGCCACAATTCGAGGACCGCGTTTCATGTCGGAAAAACCAGTCGAATCGCTGACCGAAGGCGAGGCCGCGGAGGAGCTGAAGCGGCTGGCGGCGGAGATCGCCGAGCATGACCGGCGCTATCATGCCGAGGATGCACCGACGATCACCGATGCCGAATATGACACGCTGCGGCGGCGCAACCTCGCTCTTGAAGAGCATTTTCCTGGCCTGATACGTGAGGATTCGCCGTCGCTGCGGGTTGGCGCCGCGCCCGCGGAGGGCTTTACCAAGGTGCGGCACGCGGTGCCGATGCTCAGCCTCGCCAAGGCCTATACCGACCAGGACGTTGCCGATTTCATCGAGCGCGGCCGGCGTTTCTTCGACCGCGACAAGGATCTCGATATCGCCTTTACCGCCGAGCCGAAGATCGACGGGCTGTCGGCTTCACTGCGTTACGAGAACGGCGTGTTCGTGCAGGGCGCGACGCGTGGCGACGGCGCCGTCGGCGAGGACATCACCGCCAATCTGAAGACGATTGCCGACATTCCGAAGACGCTGAAGGGGTCGGGCTGGCCGGAGACGATCGAAATCCGCGGCGAAGTCTACATGACCTATGCCGAATTCGAGGCGCTGAAGCAGCGCTCGGCGGCCGTCGGCGGCCAAGATTACGTCAATCCGCGCAACACGGCTGCCGGATCGCTCCGCCAGAAGGACCCGTCGGTCACCGCCAGCCGCAATCTGAAATTCTTCGCCTATGCCTGGGGCTATACGACGGCGGATCCGGCTCCCACCCAGTACGATTCGGTGCAGAAATTCGCCGAGTGGGGGTTCAAGGTCAGCCCGCTGATGGTGCGGGCGAAGTCGATCGACGAACTCATCGCGCACTACCATCGCATCGAGGAGCAGCGCTCCTCGTTGGGCTACGATATCGATGGCGTCGTCTACAAGGTCGACCAGTTGGAGCTGCAACGCCGCTGGGGTTTCGTCACCGGCGAGCCGCGCTGGGCGGTCGCCCACAAATTCCCGGCCGAGCAGGCGATGACGACGGTCGAGAAGATCGACATCCAGGTCGGCCGTACCGGCACGCTGGCGCCGGTGGCGCGGCTGGCGCCGGTCACAGTCGGCGGCGTGGTGGTCGAGAACGTCACGCTGCACAACGAAGACTACATCAAGGGTTTCGACAGCAACGGCCAGCCGATCCGCGACGGTATCGACGTGCGCATCGGCGACACGGTGGTCATCCAGCGGGCAGGCGACGTCATCCCGCAGATCGTCAGCGTCGTCATGGACAAGCGGCCGGCCGGCGCGGTGCCTTATGAATTCCCGCATACCTGCCCGGTCT
Source organism: Mesorhizobium sp. B3-1-7 (assembly GCF_006439385.1). Taxonomy (NCBI): domain Bacteria; kingdom Pseudomonadati; phylum Pseudomonadota; class Alphaproteobacteria; order Hyphomicrobiales; family Phyllobacteriaceae; genus Mesorhizobium; species Mesorhizobium sp. B3-1-7. The sequence goes on along the minus strand of NZ_VFTL01000017.1, from coordinate 54,509 downwards.
GCGGCTCGCCGGCGACGCGCGAGATCAACGAGAAGACGGGCAAGGAGGATTCGCGGCGGCGCTGCACCGGCGAGCTGATCTGCGCCGCGCAGGCCGTGGAGAGGCTGCGCCACTTCGTGTCGCGCGGCGCGCTCGATATCGAGGGCTTGGGCGCGGAAAACATCGACCTCTTCTTCAATTCGGGGCTGGTGAAGACGGCCGCCGACATCTTCACGCTGAAGGATCGCCGCCCGGCCGTCACCAAGGCGCTGGCCGAGCGGCGCGAGGAGCAGGCTCGGCTGCGCGAGGAAGCCTCGGGCAAGGCGCGCAAGAATGTTCGCAGCGTCGAGGAGCGTAATTATGAAGGTCTCGACAAGCTGTTTTCGGCCATCGACGCGCGCCGCGAGCCGGAGCTCGACCGTTTCATCTTCGCGCTCGGCATCCGCCATATCGGCGAGACCACGGCGGCCGTGCTTGCCCGCCAATTCTCGACCATCGAGGAGCTGATCCGTATCGGCAAGGAGACGGCGAAGGCCGAGGATCCGCACAGCGTGTTCCCATCGATCAACGGCATCGGCGATACGGTGATCAACGCGTTGCGCGACTTCTTCGGCAATGAGCGCAATGACGATGTGCTGGACGCCTTGCTGGCGCAGGTTCATCCGAAACCCTACGTCATGGAAATCTCGGCCGGCAGCGAAGTCTCGGGCAAGACGGTGGTGTTCACCGGCTCGCTGGAAAAGATGACGCGTTCGGAAGCCAAGGCGATGGCGGAGCGGCTCGGCGCCAAGGTCGCGGGCTCGGTTTCGGCCAAGACCGACCTGGTGGTGGCGGGTCCTGGCGCCGGCTCGAAGCTGAAAGTTGCAAGCGACCTCGGCATCGAGGTGATCGACGAGGACACCTGGCTGCAGCGCATCGGCAGGGGCGGCTGATGACTGGCGCGTTCAAGGGTTTTGGGCCGAAGGCCATTCCGTTCCTGAAGGCGCTCGACTTCCACCAGAGCCGCGAGTGGTTCCAGGAAAACCGCGACCTTTACGACAGCGAGCTGCACGGGCCGTTCTGCGATCTGGTCGAGACGCTCACAGAGCGTTTCGAGGCGGCCAAGCTCGGCCTGCGCGGCGACCGCAAGAAATCGCTGTTCCGCATCAATCGCGACGTGCGCTTTTCCAAGGACAAGCGGCCCTACAACCGGCATCTCTCGGCGATCCTGTCGCCCGACGGCACCAAGATGGAGCAGGGGGTCTTCTACGTGCATATCGGGCTCGAGCGCTGCTTTGCCGGTGTGGCCTGGTGGCAGCCGGCGCCGGAACTGCTGCAGGCGATGCGCAAGGCGATCGTGACCAAGCCGGCCGCGTTCCGCGGCATGGTCGCATTGCTCAACAAGGCCGGCCTCGCGCTCGATGCGGAAGACCGCCTGAAGCGGGCGCCGCGCGGTTTCGAGGATGTCGGTGACGAGGATCTCGCCCAGGCGGTGCGCAACCGGCATTTCGTGGTCCGGCACGACATCGATCCGGCGACGATCCATTCGCCGGCGCTGGTTGACGATCTCGTCGGCTTCACGCTTGGCGCCAAGCCGCTGCTCGACTGGGGCCGGGCGATCCAGGGGACGGCTGTCGCGGCCTGACGCCGCCTCCGGCTGTCGCCGGGCTTACATCCGCATCAGCAGGCCGCCGTCGACGGCAAGCTCGATGCCGGTGATATAGCTCGCGGCGTCCGAGAGCAGGAAGAGCGCGGCGTTTGCCATGTCCTGCGGCGTGCCGATGCGGCCGAGCGGCGTATAATTCGCCACGGCGGCGCGCTTTTCTTCGGTGTCCCAGCGCGCCTGCAGCGGCGTCAGCGCCATGCCGGGGCAGATCGCGTTCGAGCGGATGCGCTCGCCGGCAAGCTGCATGGCGAGCGACTTGGACAGCGCGCACACGCCGGCCTTCGACGCCTGATAGGCGTCCTGCGGGTTCGGGTCGCCGCGATACCACTGGATGGTGGAGAAATGCACCATGGCGCCGCCGCGGCCGCCGGAACGCATGTAAGGAACGACGGCGCGTGCGGTGTGCACGAAGGATTTCAAATTGATGTTGAAGACCTGGTCCCAGACATCGAGGTCCATATCGAGCGCAGACTTGTCGCGGCCGAACCACAGCACACCGGCGACATTGGCGAGATAGTCAATGCCGCCGCGCTCGCGGCCGGCGGCGCCGATGACCTGTTCGACGAAAGCGGCGTCGGTCAAATTACCCTGCGCGAAGGTCAACCTGTCGTCGTAGGCGGCAAGCGAGGCTGGGCGTGGCTTGATATCGATGGCGGTGACGGAGGCGCCGGCATCGAGCAGCGCCAGCGCGATCGCTTCGCCCATCCCGCCGCCAGCCCCGGTGACGACCGCATGCCGGCCCGTGAAATCATAGACGACCATTCATTTCCCCTCGGTTTTTGCTGCAAGGCCCGATACTATCTCTGCGCCAGGGCGCGATCGTTCGACAATAGGGGCGGACAAAAAATCCCTTGGCAGGCGTCGCACATCAGGGACTTCGAATGGCAGCGCTATTTCGGCAGCTGAGGCGTGGAGAACTTCCAACGCTTTGCAACGCCAGCGATCAGTTCCGCTGATCATTGGGTCAGGCGAATTGGTGTGACATTGAAAGCGACGCTCCCTAAATGAGGCCGCTCTTAAAGCGCGTCTCGTTGAGCGGATTCAGGCGACGCGCGTTAAGTCTTTGGTTGATGCATGTCGTTGTCCCAGAACCGCTGCGCACTTCTGGGCGACATGCTTAAGGAGCGGCTGATGGCGGCGGAAGCAATCTCCGGAGGCAGGACCGGCGGCGATTTCTGGGACGGCGTGCGATTGTCGATGCCGGTCGTCGTCGCCTCGGCGCCGTTCGCGATCCTGTTCGGCGCGATCGCCGTCGACAATGGTTTCTCCGTGCTCGAAGCTTTTCTGATGAGCGCCATGATCTATGGCGGCGCCAGCCAGATGGTCGGCATCGAATTGTTCGGCCAGCATGTCGCGCCATGGCTGATCGTGCTGTCGATCTTCGCGGTGAATTTCCGCCATGTGCTCTACTCGGCCGGCATCGGCAGGCGCATCGCGCATTGGCCCGTGCTGCAGCAGGCGCTCGGCTACTTCATCCTGACCGACCCGCAATATGCCATCGCGGAGGCAAGGGCCGAGTCCGGCCGTCCCGTCGGTTTCGTCTGGTATCTGGGTCTCGGCCTGCCGGTCTACGTGTTCTGGGTGATCGAAAGCGGCTTGGGTGCTGTGTTCGGCAAGATGATCCCGGATACGCATGCGCTGGGCATCGATTTCCTGCTGCCGATCTATTTCCTCGGCCTGGTGCTTGGCTTCCGCAAGCGGCCACTCTGGGCACCCGTCGTCGCCGCCAGCGCCGTCGCCTCGATCATCGCCTACAGAACCGTCGGCTCGCCCTGGCATGTCTCGATCGGCGCGGTCGCCGGCGTCCTCCTGGCGGTGATCCTGCCGCCACACCACAGCGGCGTGGGCAAGCGGCCATGAGCACGACCTTCTGGATCATCCTCGCCGGCGCCGTCGCCACCTATCTCACGCGTGTCGGCGGCCATCTTGTCATCTCGCGCTTCGAGACCATCCATCCGCGCGTCGAGGCCGGGCTCAACGCCGTGCCGGCGGCGGTGCTGACGACGCTCGTCGCGCCGGAACTGCTGCATGCCGGACCGGCCGAATGGGCGGCGCTGATCGTCACCGTGCTGGTATCGCTGCGCGGCGGGCTGATGGCGATGTTTTTGGCGGGCGCGGCGGTGTTGATTATCGCGCGCCGGTTTATGGGTTAGCTTTCCATCCTGAATGGTTGGCGCTGCCCTCACTGCCTGCCCGTCCTCCGCAGCAGCGGCGCTGCGGCTACGGAGGATAAACTGGGCATTTCTCCCCGTGAACGGGGGAGAAAGAGGCTGTTCTCAAATCTTCGCGTCGTGCGGCAGCGGGGCGGTGGCTTTTTCCAGCCAGGCCAGCGTTTCGCCGTCGACCATCGGGCCGATCTCGGCCAGAACCCAGGCGTGATACCGGTCGAGCCATTGCAGCTCGTCCCGATGCAGCAGGTCGCTGCGGATGAGCCGCTTGTCGATCGGCGCCAGGGTCAGCGTCTCGAAGCCGTGCATGGCGGTGTCGCCGCCTTCGATCTGCTCCGCAGGCGTCACCAGGATCAGGTTCTCGATGCGGATGCCGTAGGCACCTTCCTTGTAATAGCCCGGCTCGTTGGACAGCATCATGCCAGCCAGCAGTTTTTCGGTGCCGGTGCGGGCGATGCGCTGCGGCCCTTCATGCACGGCAAGGTAGGAACCGACGCCGTGGCCGGTGCCGTGGGCGAAGTCGCAGCCATGCTTCCACAGCGCCACGCGGGCGACGGCGTCGATCTCCGAGCCGCGCGTGCCGGCAGGGAAACGCAGCGTCGAGATCCCGATCATGCCCTTCAGCACGAGGGTGAAGCGTTCGCGCATCTCCTCGGTCGGCTGGCCGATCGGCACGGTGCGGGTGATGTCGGTGGTGCCGTCCTGATACTGGCCGCCGGAATCGAGCAGGAACAGTTCGCCGCTTTCAAGCTTGCGGCTGGTGGCGCGCGAGACGCGGTAATGCATGATCGCGCCGTTCGGGCCGGCGCCGGAAATCGTGTCGAAGGAGACGTCGCGCAGCGGCATCTGCGTTTCCTCGCCGGTCTGGCGGCGCACTTCCTCGAGCTTGGTGACGACGGCGATCTCGTCCAGCGAGCCGGGCTTCTGGCGATCCAGCCAGCAGAGCAGCTTGGCGACCGCGGCGCCGTCGCGGCGATGCGCGGCGCGGCTGCCGGCGATCTCGGCCTGGTTCTTGGTGGCGCGCGGTATGCGCGCCGGGTCGGCGGCCAACACGACGGTGCCGCCATTGTCCTCGACCAGCATCCTCAGCTTGTCCGCCGCCAGCACAGGATCGAGCGCGATTTTCGCGCCGCCCTTGGCGAGCTCGATGATCGCGGCTTCGAATTCGCCTGGATCGTGCAGGTCAGCCAACTGCGTGAGGTAGGCCGCGACCTGGCGCGGGAATTTACGCTGGTCCATGAAGATCTGATGCTTGCCGTCGGCGGCCAGGATTGCGAAGCCGAGTGCCAGCGGCGTATGCGGCACGTCGCCGCCACGGATGTTGAAGGCCCAGGCTATCGAAGAGGGATCGGTCAGCACTGCGTGGGTGGCGCCGTCCTTTCCGATCGCGCCCGCCAGCCGAGCCAGCTTGTCCTTGGCGAGCTCGCCGGCGAGGTTTTGCGGATGGATTTCGACAGGCGCGCGCGGCGGCTCCGGCTGGTCCTTCCAGATGATGTCGATGGGATTCTTGTCGAGCGGCACCAAAGTGGCGCCGGACTGCTCGGCCGATGCCTTGAGCGCCTTGATCTCGCCGATCGTGTGCAGCCAGGGGTCGAAGCCGAGCCTTGCGCCCTTGCCGAGATTGTCCTTGATCCAGGCGGCCGGCGGATTGTCGATGAGGCTCTCGATGGTGAAGATCGAAAGGTCGACCTCGTTGCGCACCTGCAGCGTGTAGCGGCCGTCGACGAAGATGAAGGCGCGGTCGCGGAGCACGATGGCGACCCCGGCCGAACCGGAAAAGCCGGTCAGCCATTTCAGCCGCGCCGAGCGGTCGGCGACATATTCGCCCTGATGCTCGTCGGCGCGGGGGACCATGAAGCCGTCGAGGCCGTTCTCGGGCAGCCATCGTCGCAGCAGCGCCACGCGCGGCTTGCCGACGGCCGGATCGCCAGCGGAATCAAAGGTCTGGAACATTTTTGGCGTCTCCCTCGAAATGGCTATCGCGACCGTAGCGCATGGCCCTGGAAACCGGAATCGATTTCGCCGGTCTCAACGCTTGAGGTGGATGGTCACCCAGCCTTCGCGATGCAGCGTGCGGACGTGCCGAAAGCTCTGGCCGACATAGGCCGAGATCACCGCGTCGCGCTGCCGGTCGAGGATGCCGGAGAGCACGAGCGAACCGCCGAGCCTGATGTGCTTGGCCATCTCCGGCGCCAGCCGCATAAGCGGCCGGGCCAGGATGTTGGCGACGATGAGGTCGAAAGGCGCGCGCCTGGCGAAGATCGGATTGTGGAAGCCGGCCGCCGTCACCGTCTCGACCAGCGCCTTGACATGGTTGAGGCGGGCATTGGCGGCGGCGACGCGGATGGCGACCGGATCGATGTCGGTCGCCAGCACCGGGATATGCGCGAGCTTGGCGAGCGCGATGGCGAGCACCGCGCTGCCGGTGCCGAGGTCGAGCGCGTTGCGCGGCCGCTCGCGCAGCACCACCTGCTCCAGCATTTCGAGGCAGCCGGCGGTGGTGCCGTGATGGCCGGTGCCGAAGGCAAGGCCGGCCTCGATCTCGATGGCGAGGTCGCCGGCGTGGCGCTTGGCGCGGTCGTGCGAGCCGTGGACCAGGAAGCGGCCGGCGCACACCGGCTTCAAGCCTTCCAGCGAGCGCGACACCCAGTCCACGTCGGGAAGGACCTCGCGCGCGACGGGCTTCGGCAGTCCGAGACCGGCGAGGAGATCCTTGACCCGCGCTTCGACGGGATCGACGTCGCCATCGGCATAGAGCGACACTTCGTGGATGTCGTTGTCCTCGTCGAGCTCCAGCACGGCGATCGGCAGGCCGTCATCCTCGAAAGCGGCGTCGAGCGCCGCGAAGATGCGGTCGGCCTCGACCTTGTTGGCAGTGAGATGGAGCCGGGTCTGGCTCATCATGTTTGCCCGCCCGCTGCCAGCCGCTTCAGCTTGGCGACAGCGGTGTCGGCGCTCTCGCCATAGGCGATGGTGCCGGCGAAATCGCCCTTGGCATTGAGCAGCAGCACCGAAGCCGTATGGTCCATCGTGTAATCGCCGTCGCCTGTGTCGACCTTCTTCCAGTAGATGCCGAAGGCCTTGGCCATGGCATGCACCTTGTCCGGATCGCCGGTGATGCCGGTGATGCGGTCGGAGAAGTTGCTGACATAGGTGTTCATCGTCTGCGGCGTGTCACGCTCCGGATCGACGGTGACGAAATAGGCGTTGAGGTTCTTGCCGCTGTCGCCCATCGTCTTCAGCCAGCCGGCCAGCTCGAACAGGGTCGTCGGGCAGACTTCCGGGCAATGGGTGAAGCCGAAGAACACGACGCTCGGGTGCCCTCTGAACGCCGCTTCGGTGATCGGCGCGCCTTTCTGGTCGACCAGCGTGAAGGGCGCGCCGAAGGGCTCGCCGCCATAATGGCCCCGGTACCAGTCGAATGTCAGCCAGCCGATACCCGCCGCCATCAGGACGAGAATGCCGACCAGGATTGAACGCATCATCAGTGAATGTCCATTGCTTTGGCTGGAAGCCAGTTTGGCCACAGTCTTAGCGGGTCCACGCCGGGCGCGCAAAGATGTCGCGTTGCCGCAAGCGGCCGGCAGGCCGATCGGCTTGTAAACGCCACGATCCTGTCCCACCTGACATCGGCAAAAACCGAACCGAGGAGGCCTCCTTGCGAAAATTGATCGGCTTGTTCGCCGCCTGTCTTGCCCTGAGCGCCAGCGCGGCCATGGCTGACGAAGTGGGTAAAGTCGGCGTCGACTGGATCGGCAACGACATCATGATCGACGCGATCAAGGACCCGAAGGTCGACGGCGTCACCTGCCATGTCGCCTATTTCGACCGCAGCATCATCGACCGGCTGCATAAGGGCAACTGGTTCGAGGATCCTTCCGATTCCTCGATCTCCTGCCGCCAGACCGGGCCGATCACCATCGGCGACATCGACATGAGCGAGGGCGGCGAGGAGGTGTTCAAGCAGGGCCTCAGCCTGATCTGGAAGAAGCAGGTGGTGAACCGCATCTACGACAAGAAGAACGAGACGCTGATCTATCTGTCGCATTCGCGCCAGGTGCAGAACGGCTCGGCGAAGATGTCGGTCACGACCGTGCCGCTTTACGGCCAGAACGTGGTCTGGACCAAGGGCAAGCCGCAATAGACCGAAGCGGACGATCGGCCCCGCTTGCGGGACCAATCGCTCGGGCGTAAAGCCCGAGTTATGGACCACCCTGAAAATCTTGTCCTGAAAGATGCCGAGCCGCGCATCCATCCGACCGCGGAGTTGAAGGCGTGCAAGCTCGGCCGCTATGCCTCAATCGGCGAGCGGGTGATCCTGCGCGAAGTGAGCGTCGGCGACTTTTCCTATTTCGAACGCCATTCCGAGGCGATCTACACGACGATCGGCAAGTTCTGCTCGATCGCCGCCAACAGCCGCATCAACGCGCTCGAGCATCCGATCGAGCGGCTGACGCAGCACAAGATCAGCTACCGCCCCAACGAATATTTCCGCTGGCTGGGCGTCGACACCGAATTCCGCGCGCGGCGCCAGGCAAAATCGGTGAGCATCGGCCATGATGTCTGGATCGGTCACGGCGCGGTCATCATGCCGGGCGTCGCGATCGGCAACGGCGCCGTCATCGGCGCCAATGCCGTGGTGACGCATGACGTCGCGCCTTACACGATCGTCGCTGGCGTTCCGGCCAAGCCGCTGCGCCAGCGGTTCCCGGCCGCCGTCGCGGCGCGCATCGAGGCGCTCGCCTGGTGGGACTGGACGCCCGAGAAACTGGCGAGCGCAATCCCCGACATGCAGGCCGTGCCGATCGAGGCCTTTCTCGACCGTTGGGAAGACGGCACCCTCTAAAGGCGAACCAGCGGCGGAGCGCCAGAGGACGCTGAGGGGCGCTACTTGGATATTACGCTTCGCTCTCGGGAATAGTTGCCCCTTCCGCCATGCGGGGGTGGCGCAGCGGAAGGGGCTGGAGGTAAACCGCCGTGAAGCGGAAGGAACAGGCTTTCGGCCTGCTCCGGCACTATCGCAAACAAACAAATAAGGTGTGTTTTCCCCTGTTCGCGCCTTTCGCGTGCAGCCGATTGTGGACGCGCGCATGCGAGAAAATCCAACGACTTGGAACCGGAAGCCGCGGCTGTCTGTTTTCTGTGAGCGCCGCGCCGATGCGGCCTGTTGTGGGATCCAGATGATAGAGAAACTATTCACAAGGGTTGCCAATTGGGTGGCACATCTCGCCGGCATGCCACCGACTTTCGCCGTCTGCGTGTTGATCGTGGTGGTCTGGGCGGCAACCGGCCCGCTGTTTGGCTTTTCGGACACCTGGCAACTGGTCATCAACACCGGCACCACCATCATCACCTTCCTGATGGTATTCCTGATCCAGAACACGCAGAACCGCGACGGCGCGGCGATCCAGGCCAAGCTCGACGAGCTGATCCGGGTCGGCCGCGCCCAAAACCACTTCATCGGCATCGAGCATCTGACGGAATCGGAGGTCGAGGAGATCCGCGACAAATGCGAAGCGGCGGCCAAGCGGCACGACCGCAAGATTGCCGAGATGGCGGCGAAGAAGGCTGTGGCGGGCAAGGCTGGTTCCAAGAAGAAAGCAGCCGCCTGAGCCTGGTCGGCTCGAGCGTTTCGCAGAAACGTCGAACCGCTCTAGATATTTGCTTTTGCGCAATTCCGGACGGAAAACCGCTACGCACTTTTCCTGGAATTGCTTAGCGGCCCATGAAGGCCGCGAAGGCGTCCTTGTGATCGGGATGCCAGCGCGACAGAGCAGGGCGGTTCTCGATGATGTCGCCGATCGCCCAGGCCATGCGCTTTTCATCCGTCGGCCGCGCCACCTCGTTGTCTGGGCACAGGATGTAGAAGTCGCCGTCCATCAGCGATGCCAGCATGAAGTCGATCACCTGCTCGCCAGTCCAGGCGCCGGCGGGCTTTTCCGTCGCGCCTTCGGTCAGGCCGGTAAAGGTGAAGCCGGGGATCAGCAGATGCGCCGACACCTTGGCTCCCGGCTCGTTGCGCAGCGCGTGCGCCAGCCCTTCGGTAAAAGTCTTCACGCCGGCCTTGGAGACGTTGTAGGCGAGGTTGCCAGGTGGCGTGGTGATGCCTTGCTTGGACCCGGTGTTGATGATCGTGCCCGGCTTGCCCGCCGCGAGCATGCGCGGCGCGAAGGCCTCGACGCCATGCACGACACCCCAGAAATTGATGTCGAGCAGCCGCTTCCAGACGTCGCGGTTCTCCCAGGGCTTGCCCGGATTGTTGCCGACGCCGGCATTGTTCATCAGCACCGACACCGCACCGAAGGCGCCGTTGGCGAGATCCGCCAACCGGTCTACCTCGTCCGCCCTGGAGACGTCGGTGGGGATTGGGAGCACGGCGTCGTCGCCGGCGATCGCCGCGACCGCCTCTCTTGCCTGGTTGAGGCGCACGCCGCCGATATCGGCCAACACCACCTTCATGCCCATCGCCGCGAACCGTTTTGCGGCGGCAAGGCCGATGCCGCTCGCACCGCCGGTGATGACGGCGACGTTGCCGGAAGCGAAAGCGGGCAGGGCGATCTGGATCTGGGCGTCGCTGGTCATGGTTTCCATCCTTATGAGGGTCGGGCCGAACTTAACGCCGGACGTCGCCGAGGCAAGCCCGGTTCGTCCCGCATGTGACCGCAACAACAGCCGCAACGGGTTGACGGCAACAGCCGCAACGGGTTGACGGCAACAGCCGCAACGGGTTGACGGCGATGGCCGCAACGGGTTGACCATGGCGGCGCCCGCCGCGCATGGTGTCCCAAAAAGGAGTTCGGCATTTGACCGACTGGATCGGAATCCTGAAAGAGCAAACCGTCAACGGCGATCAGATGGGTCGCGAGGTGCCGAAGATGCTCGCCAATCCCGACATCAGCGAGGCGCAGGTGAAAACGCTGTTCGCGGCGCTGGAGAAGCAGGCGGATTTCGCCGAAAAGCTGCGGCTGGCGCTGGAGAAGTTCGGCCATGACTTCCCGATCATCAAGGCGGCAGAAAGGCTGGAGGAACGCTATGCCGATCTTGCCGCCTCTGTGGCGGAAAAGCTGAAAGTGATGCGGAAATAACCGTTATTTCTCCACCAACCGCTCGAAGCGCTTGTCCGGCGCGAACCAGACGGTCGCCACCAGCACATAGATCGCCACGCTGACCCACTGGTTGAAGAAGCTTAGCAGCACGGCAACGATATAGAGCGCCAGCGAGATCTTGCCTTTTTTGTCGTGGCCGACGGCCTTGGCGAAGGTCGTGTCGGCGCCATGCAGATGGCGAAGTTTGATGACCAGGATGGTGTAGGCGACGGCGCAGAGCGCGAGGTCGATGCCATAAACGGCGACCGGCGCAGCCGCGAAATGGTTCTCTCCCATGAACGCCGTGGTCACCGGGATCAGCGACAGCCAGAACAGAAGGTTGAGATTGGCCCATAGCACGCGTCCGTCGACGCGCTGCACGGTGTGGAACATGTTGTGCAGGTTGTTCCAGTAGATGCCGACATTGATGAAGGAGAGCACGTAGCAGAAGAAGATCGGCCACTGCGGCAGAAGTGTTGAAAAATCCTCGCCGTGCGGCACTTTCAGGTCCAGCACCATGATGGTGATGATGATGGCGACGACGCCATCGGTAAATGCCTCGACCCGTCCCTTGCCCATGATTCCTCCCTCTCGGTGGCTGACGGACGTTACGAGAGGATTTTGCGCCTGACCATCCTGCCAGAATTGTCAGGAGGGCGTTCGGCAACCGGAACAGCCGTCATTACATAGGCGTTGGGCTTGCAACGCCGGAGGTGCCGATGGCCAGCGACGCTCAAACCATGACGCGTGAGAATGAACTTGACGGGACCGCCGCAAAGGCCGCCGTCGCCGCCATGATCGCCGCGCTCTTTGCCGGCAGCACCGCGCTGACCCCGCTTTACGTGATCTACAAGCAGGAATTCGGCTTTTCGCAGATCACGCTGACGCTGGTCTATGCCGTCTATGTGGTCGGCAATCTGGCGGCGCTGCTGTTTTTCGGCCGTCTCTCGGATGCCGTCGGCCGCCGCCCCGCCGCGCTTGCCGCGATGGCCGTTGCGGTGGTCAGCGCGTTGTCCTTCCTCTTCGCCGAAGACCTCGCCTGGCTCGACATCGCCCGCATCCTGAGCGGGCTCGGCATCGGCGTCGGCGCAGGCGCCGGCACCGCCTGGCTGGCCGAACTGATCGAAGGCAAGGACAAGTCGCGCGCCGCCGTCATCGCCACCAGCACCAACTTTGTCGGCCTCGGGGCCGGCGCGCTCGTGGCGGGGGTGCTCGCCCAATTCGCGCCATGGCCGCTCAGGCTGACATTTGCCGTCTATCTCGTCCTGCTTGGGCTCGTCACCCTGCTGATCTGGCGCACGCGGGAAACCGTCTCCAGGCCTGGACGGTTCTCCGACGTCTCGCTGCGGCCGCGGCTTTCGGTGCCTGACGGTATCCGCGCGCAGTTCGTGGCGCCGGCGGTGACCGGTTTCGGCGCCATGGCGCTGGTCGGCTTCTATGCCGCGCTGGCGCCGAGCATTCTCGCGCAGCAGCTGCACGTGACCAATCATGCCGAAGCCGGCGGGCTTTTCTTCGAGCTGTCGAGCGTGGCGGCCATCACCATCGTCGGCACCGCCTGGTTCTCCAGCCGCTCCACCATGCTCGCGGCGCTGGCGCTGATGATCCCCGCCGTGGCGCTGATCGTGGCGGCGCAGGTCTACGCCTCGATGGCGCTCATGATCGCCGCGACGGCGGTCTGCGGCGTGGCGGCGGCGCTTGGCTATCGCGGCGGCCTGCAAGTGGTCAATCAGATCGCGCCGGCCGACCGCCGCGCCGAGGTGGTGTCGGCCTTCTTCATCTGCTGCTTCTGCGGCAACGCGCTGCCGGTGATCGGCATCGGCATCCTGTCCAGCCTGGCGAGCGCCACCGTGGCAAGCCTGGCCTTTGCCGGCATGATCATCGTCTTCTCGCTGGTCGCGCTCGGCTTTGGCGTCAGATATGCACGGTAGGTCTTGGCTATTCGGTCTCCGGCAGGAGCTGCGCGCGTTGGCGCGGCATGCCAAGGCCGGTGTCGGGCGGCTCGCCCGCCGCCGGCCGATCCTCGATCATATGCATGGTGCGCCAGCGGCCGAAGCGATAATAGGCGGCGGCCAGCACCAGCGAAGCGATCGAGCCCGCCGGAAAGCTCCACCACAGCGCCTCCTGGCCGATGACGCTGCGCATGGAATAGGCAAAGCCGGTGCGAATGATCAACACCGAGATGATCAGGATGATGAGCGGCGGCATGACGGCGCCGGTGGCGCGCACCGTGGCGAACAGCACGATCGTGATGCCGAACAGGATGAACGACCAGGACGCTATCCTGTTGATGTGGGCGGCGATGTCGATCGCGGCGCTGTCGTTGCTGAGGAAGAGGCTGAGCACCGCGCGGTCGAAGACGAAAAGCAGCGCCACCAGCGCGCCGGTCAGCACCAGGTTGAAGCCGACGCCGGACGCCGCGACCTTGCCGATGCGGTCCCAGCGCCCGGCGCCGACATTCTGCGCCGCCATCGAGGAGACGGCGGCGCCGATCGCCAGAGCCGGCATCTGGATATAGGTCCAGAGCTGCGCGGCGATGCCGTAAGCGGCAGCGACCTGCGAGCCGTAGGAATTGACGATCCCCATCACGGTCAATGCCGCGGCCGAGATGACGATCATCTGCAGGCCCATCGGAATGCCCTTGAAGACGACGATGCGCAGCAGCGCCGGGTCGGGCCTGAGCAAGGCGAGGTCGGCGCCCGCCAGCCGCAGCGGGTGTTTTCGCACATAAAGCACGATCAGGATGGCGATCACGCTGACCGTCTGGCCTATGAGCGTCGAAGTCGCCGAGCCGGCGATGCCGAGCTCGGGGAAGGGGCCGATGCCGCGGATCAGCAGGGGATTGAGCACGACGTCGAGAACGACCGCCAGCGCCATGAAGACAAACGGCGTGCGCGAGTCGCCGGCGCCGCGCAGCACGGTCATGACGAAGGACAAAAGGTTCATCATCGGCACGGCGACAAAGATGATGCGCAGGTAGGCGCGCGCCAGCAGCAAGGCATCCGCCGGCGTGCCGAGCCCGGTGAGGATGGCGTCGACCCAGACCCAGCCGCAGACCGCGAACACCACGGAAACCAGGAAGAAGAAGGTGGCGCTGGTGCCGACGATGCGCTTGGCTTCCGGCAGATCGCGGGCGCCGACGGACTGCGCGACCAGAATGGTCGCCGCCATGCCGATGCCGAACACCGTGCCAAGGATCAGGAACAGCACCAGATTGGCGTTGGATGTCGCCGTCAGCGCCGCCTCGCCAAGGAAGCGCCCCACCCAGACGGCATTGATCGAGCCGTTCAGCGACTGCAGCACGTTGGAGCCCAGCACCGGCAGGGCGAACAGAAGCAGCGTGCGCGGAATGGGGCCGCTGGTCAGGTCGCCGGGTCCGCCGGCGGGTGGGCTTCTTGTCATCCATGGCAGCACCGAAAATGAATCAGGCCCGCGATGGTATCGCAGGCCTGATGGTCATGCATCCTTTTCAGGATCAGCGGGATGACGGGCATTCGCCCGTCGCCGGTTACTGGCCGGCGACAGTGTTCCCAGACAGGCCGGGGATTGTCACCTGATAGACGAGGAAGGTGGTGTCGACATCGGCGCCATCCTCGGCCTTGTACGAAGCGCCGACCTGGAAGCCGTCCTGGGTGAGGAAGTCGTTGTCGTTGGCGACGAACAGGAAATAGTCGTCGGGCAGCTTCGGATCGAGCACGGAGACCAGCGACATCGCCTCCCACTTCTCCGAAAGGTTGTCCTTGTCGTTCGGCTCGCCATTGTGCAGGCCGAAGCGGCCGAGCTCGCCCTTGTCGTTGATGTCGATGAACGAGGTAAGCTTGGCCGGCGTCACCGACGGGTCGAGCACGCCCTTCGGCGCGACCGGCTTGTCGGCCGCGTCGAACGGACCGTTGGCGATATCGGTGGCGGCGGAAAGGTCGACGATCTCGATCTTGCGATAGAGCGACTCGTCGCCCTTGAGACCCTGGCCGTTGCCTGAGTCGCGCGCCAGCATCAGGAAGCTCTTGTCGGAGAGCGCGACGATCTCGCTCTGCGCGGCCACCTTGGTCTTGCCTTTGGCATCCTTGAACACCGGCAGGGGCACGACATATTCGTGCGCCAGCTTGAGGTGGGCGAGGTCGGAAGCATCATAGACCAGCGCGCGGGTGTTCTGGCGGGTCGAGCCGGAATCGCCGCCGTCCTGCCGGGCCGCCGATTGCAGCACGGCGATCAGAAACTTGCCGTCGGGCGTCATCGACATGCCTTCGAGGCCCTGGTTGTTCTGGCGGCCGGTCTCCGGGTCCTTCGGATCGGGCTCGGCGGCGCCCGGGCCGGGGTTGTCGGAAGCGAAATTCGGCTTGCCGTGGCGCATCGGCACAAGGGCCGCGGGCGGTTGCGTCGCCGACATCAGGTGGCCGTCGGCCGAAAAACGGTAGATGTTGGGGCCATATTCGTCGGAGATGAACATCGTGCCGTCCGCCAGCCGTGCGATCGCTTCGTTATCCAACGCCAGCTTGCCGTTGTCGGCCTGCGGCAGGATCGGCATGTCGCCGGCGGCTTCGCGCACGCCGTTCAACGGATCGAGGCCGGTGGCGTCGGCGCCCTTGTCGTCGGTCAGAAGCATCGTGTCGGCGAGCGTCGCTTTCACGCCAGACTGTTCCTGTCCGGCGGCGGGCGCCGCGCCGGCGGCGGTCGGGGCCAACTCGATCGAAATGGTGTTGAGGCGCGGGCGATAATCGGTGGTGCCGACGACATTGTAGCCGCGGTCCGGCAGCAGCCAGAGCGAACCCTTGTAGCCGGCGCCGTCACGCACCCAGGACTTGGTGTCGATCGCCATGCCGGAGCCCGAACCGAAGGTCTCGCCGAACTTGTCCTTCTGGCTGGCCGGGATGCGGCCGATGCCGACCAGCCCCTTGTTGACATAGGCGACGCCATCGGCGAGTGCCGGGGTGAGGGCGGTGAACAGGGCAAGCGCCGCGCCGAGCGCGACGGTTCGGTTAAGGTGTTTCATCGATATCCCCTTCTTGACGAGCAGAGCGGCCAGTGGCTCAAAAAGGCGCGGCATCGACGATGCGGCCAGCCCTAGCCTTCGAGCGGTCTAGGACGTGAACGTGATGGTTGCGTGACAGGCGGAGGTTCTTTCCTTCTCCCCCTGGGAAACCGCTTCCGCTCAATCGCTCTCCCGAACGACCAGCTCCAGCGGCCAAACCTCGCGGATGATGCGTGTGCCTTCGGGGCCGGCGAAGGCGGGAAGCGAGGCGAGCAGCATCTCGGCCAGCCTCCGGCCCATCGGCTCCAGCGATGGACGGAAGGCTGTCAGAGTCGGCGAGAAATAGCGGCAGAGCGGCGTGTCGACGATGACGGTCACGGCGATGTCGTGGCCCGGCCGGATGCCCATCTCGGCCAGTGCCTTGCAGCCGCCGAGCGCCATGGCGTCGTTGTTGAAGATGATTGCCGTCGGTCGGTCCTTTGAGAGCATGACGCGCGGCGTCACCTGGTAGCCGCCGGCCTCGTTGATGAAGCCGTCGGCGATCAGGCCGAGGTCAACCTCGATGCCGTGCCGTTTCAGCGCCTTGCGATAGCCGTCGAGGAAGAGATATCCGAAATTGAGGTTGAGCGCCGGGCGGATGGCGGCGATGCGACGATGGCCGCGCGCGACCAGCCGGTCGACCGCGTCGCTGCCCGCCTTCTCGAAATCGAGATCGAGCGAAGGGTAGGACTTGCCGCCCGAGCGGCTGCGGCCGAGCGTTGCGAAGGGAAAGCCTCGCTCGGTCAGATAGTCGATGCGTTCGTCCTCGCGCCGCGTCCAGGCCAGCACCACCGCGTCGGCGCGGCGGGTCTCGACGACGCGGCGCAGGCGCTCCTGCTGGTAGTCGCCAGGCGCGCCCATCACCACGATCAGGTCGAGCCCGCTTTCGGCCAGCCGCGCCTGCAGGCCGGTCAGGAACGGGATGAAGAACGGCTCGCCATATTGCTGGTCACCCGGATGCGGCTGCAGCATGAAGGCGACGGAATGGGTGGCGCCTTGCCGCAAGCTGCGGCCGGACTGGTTGGGCGCGTAGTTCAGCAGCTTGGCGGCTTCCAGCACGCGCCGGCGGGTGTCGGCATTGACGTCGGCGCGGCCGTTCAGCGCCCGCGACACGGTGCCGATCGAAATGTTCAGGTGACGCGCAAGGTCGTGGATGCTGGACGCCAAGGACGGTTCTCCCCCTGCCTTGGCTAGCACCGGCTGCCGCTCAGGCCAAGGCTTCGGGACAATTTTCGACAAGCAGCCGATTGACATTCTACGCCATCGGGTGTGTTCTCGTAAACGTTTACGGAAAAACGTTTACGGTTGATGCCGTGGACGCCGTGACACTTCGGCCTGGAGGGGCCGGACGGGAGGAGTGCTGGATGATGAAGGTCGTCCTGGTCGGATGCGGAGCCATGAGCAAGCACTGGCTCGATGCCGCAAGGCGGATCGACGGGCTCGCCATTGCCGGCCTTGTCGACCTCGATGCCGACCGGGCGCAAGCGAGGGCGCGCGAATACGGGCTCTCCAATGCAGTGGTCAGCACAAGCCTCGACGCCGTTCTCGATGAAACGAAGCCCGACGCCGTATTCGATGTCGTGGTCCCGGCTGCCCGCCGCGAAGTCGCGCTTTCTGCCTTTGCCCATCATTGCCATTTGCTCACCGAAAAGCCGCTGGCTGACAGCCCGGACAATGCACGCGCCATCATCAAGGCGGCGCGCAAGGCCAGGCGCGTCCATGCCGTCGTCCAGAACCGGCGCTACGTCGCCAATGTCAGGCGCATCAGGCGCTTCCTAGACTCCGGCGCCATCGGCGCGCCGACCAGCATCCACGCCGACTTCTTCGTCGCGCCGCATTTCGGCGGCTTTCGCGAGGAGATGCGCCACGTGCTGCTGCTCGACATGGCGATCCACACTTTCGACGCCGCGCGCTACATGGTCGCCGGCGAACCGGCCAGCGTCTACTGCCAGGAATGGGAGCCGGCCAGTTCCTGGTATCGGCAGGGCTCATCGGCGAGCGCCGTCTTCGATCTCGGCGGCGGCAAGGTGTTCACCTATGCCGGCTCCTGGTGCGCGGACGGCTTCCGCACCAGCTGGGAAGGCAGCTGGCGCATCGTCGCCGAGCGCGGCAGCGTGCTGTGGGATGGCCATGACGGGCTCAAGGCGGAGGTGGTTGCGTCCGGCCGCGACGGTATCATAGACAAGACCCAGCCGATCGAAGTGCCGCCGCTCGATCCGACCGACCGCGTCGGCGGCCATCTCGGCATCATCGAGGATTTCATGCACGCGATCGAGACCGGCGCCGAGCCGGAGACGCGCGGCGCCGACAACATCAAAAGCCTGGCCATGGTCTTCGGCGCGATCGAGAGCGCGGAGAGCGGGCGGCGCGTGGCAATCGTCAAGGAAGCACAATGATGGCAAATCCGCTGCTCGACATCAGGATCGGCACCATGGTGCGGGCCAATCTCGACGACCCGGGCGCCTATGTCAGGCAGATCCTGCCGCTCGGCTTCGAGAGCATCCAGCCTTTCTTCTGGCAGACGCTGGGCGGCAAGGACCTGAAGCGCCTGGCGGGCGAAATCCGCGAAGCGATCGGCGATGCCGACGTTACCGTGTCGTCGATCGGCGTGTTCGGCAACCCGCTGGAAGGCGGCGAGGTCGATCGTGGCGTGCTCGCGGCCTGGGAGACCGTCATCGACAATGCGCATCTGTTCCGGACATCCATGGTCAGCGGCTTCACCGGCCGCATCCGCGGCAAGAAGCTGACCGACAGCCTGCCGCGTTTCCGCGAGGTCTGGGGGCCGTTGGTGAAACGCGCCGCCGACAAGGGCGTGCGCATCGCCTTCGAGAATTGCGCGATGGACGGCAATTGGGCGAGCGGCGACTGGAACATCGCCCACAACCCGGATGCCTGGGAGCTGATGTTCAACGAGTTGCCCAACGACAATCTCGGCCTCGAATGGGAGCCGTGCCATCAGCTCGTCTATCTGATCGACCCAATCCCGCAGATCCGCAAATGGGCGCCGCGCATCTTCCACGTCCACGGCAAGGACGCCACCGTGCGCTGGGACGTCATCCGCGAGCACGGCGTGTTCGGCCGCCTGCCGTTCGTGCAGATGCGTACGCCGGGTTTTGGCGACAGCGACTGGGCGCGGGTGATCAGCGAGTTGCGGTTGGCCGGTTACAAGGGCGCCATTGACATCGAGGGCTGGCACGATCCGGTCTATCGCGGCGATCTCGAGATCACCGGCCAGGCGCGCGCGCTCGACTATCTGAAGCAATGCAGGGGAGGGTCCAGCTACCTGCCCAATCCGGCTTGAGGCCAAATTGAGGATTGGTCGGCGGGAGGAGCCGGCCGGCACTGCGGCGCGCCGCGCCGAGCGATTGTCGAAACCCTCCGATGCGAGGGATCAAAAGGGAGGAACGTGCATGAGCATGACGACCAGAAGGACTGTTCTGCGCTCGACCGTCGTGGCGGCCGCCACGGCGCTCTGCGCCTCGATCTCCACTTTGCCGGCACAGGCGCTGGACGCGCAATGGTGCAAGGACGTGCACATCCGCTTCTTCGTCGGCGGCGCCGAGGGCGACGCCTTCGGCACCATCGTCTACAATGGCGCCAAGCAGGCGGCCGCCGATCTCGGGCCGAAGGTCGACTACATCTTCTCGCAGTGGGACGTCGAGAAGATGGTGCAGCAATTGCGCGAGGCGGTCGCTGTCAAGCCGCAGGGCATCGCCATGATGGGCCATCCGGGCGATGCCGCGATCATGCCGCTGGCCGAGCAGGCGCATAAGGACGGCATCAAGATGATGTACCAGAACGTGCCGGTGCCGAAGGTGGTGGAAGCGTTCGGCGGCGGCTATGTCGGCGCGCAGCAGGAGCAGCAGGGCCGCGCGCTCGGCGCCGAGGCGTTCAAGCTTGGCAAGCTGAAAGCCGGCGACAAGGCCATCATGATCGGGCCGTTCGAGAATGAAAACCGCGGTGCCCGCGAACGCGGCACGGTGGCTGCCTTGAAGGAGGCGGGCGTCGAGGTGATCCAGCTCTCCTCGCCGCCGAGCGGCGAATGGGCTTCCGATCCCAATCTCGCCATTCCGGTGATCACGGCAGCACTTCTCAACCATCCCGACGTCAAGGCGGTCGGCTATCCCGGCGGACAGATGCTCGGCAATGTCGCCACCTACATGCAGGCGGCGGGGCGAAAGCCAGGCGACATCTTCAATTTCGGCTTCGACACCAGCCCGCAGATCGTCGAAGCCTTCAAGGGCGGCTGGGTGCAGCTGACGGCCGACCAGCAGCCGTTCCTGCAAGGTTACCTGCCTATCCTCAGCCTTTGCCAGCAGGTCGTGCTGGGACTGGCGCCGATGAATGTCGATACCGGCGCGGGTTTCGTCACGCCGCAGAATTATGAGATCGTCGCCGAGCTCGCCAAGCAGGCGCTGCGTTGACCTCCCAAGCCGCCGGCCGGGATTAGGCCCGGCCGGCCGGATCGCCGGCGCAAAGGCCGGCAGATGGACAATTCAAGCGAGGATCGCATGGGCGAACGCATCATCGAACTGCGCGACATCAAGAAATCCTATGGCCAGGTCTATGCGCTGGGCGGCGTCAATCTCAGCGTCGACCGCGGCGAGGTGGTCGGCCTGATCGGCGACAATGGCGCCGGCAAGTCGACGCTGATCAAGATCCTGTCCGGCGTGGTCAAGCCGACCAGCGGCGAGATCCTGGTGCGCGGCAAGCCGGTCAGCGGATGGAGCGCGGCGCGCTCGCGCGACGCCGGCATCGAGACGGTGTTCCAGGACCGGGCTTTGGCCGTGCAGCAGACGATCGTGCGCAACATCTTCATGGGCCGCGAGCTCACCAGCTTCATGGGCTGGCTGAAGGTCAACAAGGAGATCGAGGAAGCGAGCCGGCTGATGCGCGAGATCGGCTTCACCTCGAAAGTGTTCACGCCGCAGTCGATCGTCGGCCAGCTTTCCGGCGGCGAGCGCCAGGGCGTGGCGATCGCGCGCGCCATCTACAAGCAGGCGGAGCTGATCATCCTCGACGAGCCGACGACGGCGCTGTCGCTGACCGAGACCGCCAAGGTCTTCCACTTCGTGCGCCAGGTGCGGGCGAGCGGCCGCTCGATCCTGTTCATCGGCCACAACATCCACCATGTCTTCGATATCGCCGACCGTTTCGTCGTGCTCGACCGCGGCAAGGTGGCGCTCAGCGCTGACCGTAGCGACGTCAAGTCGGCCGACGACCTCATCAATTTCATGGAAGACGTCGCGCATCCGGGCGGGCTGCCCGGACTGCAGGAAGCCGGCGAAGCGGAGCACGGAGCGCGATGAGCAAGGCCATGGAACCCGATCTGCAGAAGCCCCTTGCAAGCGCGCGCGGCGGGGCGGTCGGCAAGGAATGGAACCATCCCTCCGATCACTGGCTGCGCGGCTTCGTCCTCGACAACCGTGCATCGCTCGGCACGCTCGCCGTCTTCGTCGTCATGATGGCGGTGTTCATCATCGCCAACCCGACCGTGTTCTCCACCTGGTACCTTTACAGCTCGGTGCTGACGACGCTTCCGGTGGCGCTGTTCGTGGTGGTGCCGCTGGTCTTCGTCGTCACCTGCGGGGAGATCGACCTGTCGTTCCCGGCGACGATGGGCTTCGCCTCCTGGGTCTTCGCGCTGGTGGTGCAGGCCGGCTACGACCCGTTCCTCGGCATCGCGGCGGCGCTCGTCACCGGCACGCTGCTCGGCTTCCTGGTGGGATCGCTGGTCGTCTATGGCGGGCTGTCGTCGCTGATCGCCACGCTCGGCATGAATTTCCTGCTGCGCGGCCTGATCCAGATTATCAACGAGGGCAAGTCGATGGCGCTGACCGGCCTTGCCGACAGCTCGGCCTACAGAATCTTCTCCAGCCAGGTCTGGGGCATCCCTGTGCAGATATTCTGGGCCATCGCCTTCGTTGTGTTTTCGGCGCTGCTCTACAACCGCCATCGCTTCGGCGCGCAGGTCAAGGTGGTCGGCGACAATCCCGACAGCGCCAGGCAGATGGGCATCGACGTCAAATGGGTGCGGGTGAAAGTGTTCGTTTTCGTCGGGATCGGCGCTGCGATCGCCGGCACGTTTTCGGTGATGATCAACTTCACCTGGTGGCCGACGGCGGGCGACGGCTATCTGTTGCCGGTGCTCGCCTCGGTGTTCGTCGGCGGCACGCCGACCTGGGGCGGCATTGGCACGGTGGTTGGCGGCGCGATCGGCGCGGTCACCGTGTCGTTCATCCAGACCGGCGTGGTGGCGGCGGGCCTGAGCGGCTTCTACGTGCAGTTCTTCAACGGGCTGATCATCATCCTGTCGCTGCTCGGCCATAAATGGAACCAGGCGCGGTATCGGTAGGAAGACCGGTCACACCGGCGCGACAAACCCGTCCAGCACGCGTTTCTGGCCGGCCTTGTCGAAGTCGATGGTGAGCTTGTTGCCGTCTATGGCCGCGATGTTGCCGTTGCCGAATTTCTGGTGGAAGACGCGGTCGCCGACATTGAAGGCGGATGGCGTGTCGGCGACGGATTTGGCGACCAGCTCGCCCTCGATGGTGCGGCCCTTCACCGAGGTGCGGCCGGCACCGTAGCCGGAGTCTGTCTCGCCATAGCCGATGCGTTCCACCTGGTGGCCGGAGCGGGTGCCCCAGTTGCGGTCGGTCGCCTCGGTGCGGTTCGCCTGCGCCCGCTGCCAGCCGGGCGTCGCATAGGTGTTGGAGAAGCTGCCCTGGTCCTTGGCGCCGATATTGTCGAAGCGCGAGGCGCCGTAGGGATTCTGCCGACCGCCACCGCGCCCGGAAGCGAAGGCGCCGCCGCCATAGGGATTGCCGTAGCCGCCGTAGCTGTTGCCGCTGTCGGCGATATCGACATGGGTTTCGGGCAACTCGTCGACGAAGCGCGACGCGATCGTCGATTGCCACAGGCCGTGAATCTGGCGGTTGGAGACGAACCAGATGTGCAGGTTCTTCTTGGCGCGCGTCAGGCCGACATAGGCAAGCCGGCGCTCTTCCTCGAGGCCGGAGCGTCCGCCTTCATCCAGCGCGCGCTGATGCGGGAACAGGCCTTCCTCCCAGCCGGGCAGGAAGACGGTCTCGAATTCGAGGCCCTTGGCCGAATGCAGCGTCATGATCGAGACCGCATCTTGCGACTCGCCTTGCTCGGCCTCCATCACCAGCGCGACATGCTCGAGGAAGGAACGGAGCGATTCATACTCCTCCATGGAGCGGATCAGTTCCTTGAGGTTTTCCAGCCGTCCGGGCGAATCCGCCGAACGATCGTTCTTCCACATGTCGGTGTAGCCGCTCTCCTCCAGGATGGTCTCGGCGAGTTCGGTGTGCGGGGTGGTTTCCAGAGCCTTCTGCCAGCGCTCGAAATTGGCTGCGACCTCGCGCAGCGCCGCGCGCGGCTTCGGCTTCAGCTCGTCGCTTTCGGCGAGCGTCGCGGCGGCCTCCAGCATCGGGACGCGCATGGCGCGCGCCGTGTCATGGATCTGGCGGATGGTGGCTTCGCCCAGCCCGCGCTTCGGCACGTTGACGATGCGCTCGAAGGCGAGGTCGTCGCCGCCGTTGGCGACGACGCGGAAGAAGGCCAATGCATCGCGGATTTCCAAGCGCTCGTAGAAGCGCGGGCCGCCGATGACGCGGTAGTTCAAGCCCAGCGTGATGAATCGGTCTTCGAAGGCGCGCATCTGGAACGAGGCGCGCACCAGGATCGCCATGTCGTTGAGGTTGTGCTTTTGCCGCTGATAGGCCTCGATGGCATCGCCGATGGCGCGGGCCTCTTCCTCGGAGTCCCAGGCGGCGTGGACGTGCACCTTGTCGTCCTCGGGGTCGTCGCGGTCGGTGAACAGCGTCTTGCCGAAGCGGCCCTCATTATGGGCGATGAGATGCGAGGCCGCGCCCAGAATATGCGCGGTGGACCGGTAGTTGCGCTCCAGCCGGATGATGGTGGCGCCCGGAAAATCCTTGTCGAAGCGCAGGATGTTGTCGACCTCGGCGCCGCGCCAGCCATAAATCGACTGGTCGTCGTCGCCGACGCAGCAGATGTTGACTTTGTTTTCGCTCACGGCCGCGCGCTCGCTCCGCTCGCTGGCCTCCGCGGGGGCGGCCTGACCGGCCGGCGCCCGGTCGGGCTTGCGGCCTTCGGCCGATGGCGCGCGCCCTGACTGAGGTCTTTGCGCCAACAGGCGCAGCCACATATATTGCGCGGTGTTGGTGTCCTGGTACTCGTCGACCAGTATGTATTTGAACCTGCGGTGGTACTCCCTCAGCACGTCCGGATAGGCGCGGAAGATGCGGATCGGGTGATAGAGCAGGTCGCCGAAGTCGCAGGAATTCAGCGTCTGCAGCCGTTCCTGATAGGCCTTGTAGAGCTGGCGGCCCTTGCCGTTGCCGAAGCTGCGCGCATCGCCTTCCGCTATCTCGTCGGGTCCGAGACCCTTGTTCTTCCAGTTGTCGAGCATCTGGGCGAAGGTCTTGGCCGGCCAGCGCTTGTCGTCCAGCCCTTCGGCCTGGATCAATTGCTTGATCAGCCGCACCACGTCGTCGGTGTCGAGGATGGTGAAATCCGACTTCAGCCCGGCAAGCTCGGCGTGGCGGCGAAGCAGCTTCACGCCGATCGAGTGGAAGGTGCCGAGCCACGGCATGCCCTCAACCTGTTCGTGAATCAACAGGCCGATGCGCTGCTTCATCTCGCGCGCGGCCTTGTTGGTGAAGGTGACGGCCAGGATCTGCGAAGGGAAGGCCCTGCCGGTGGCAAGGATATGGGCGATGCGGGTGGTGAGCACCCGCGTCTTGCCGGTGCCCGCGCCGGCCAGCACCAGAACCGGGCCTTCGGTCGTCTCGACGGCGAGCCGCTGCTCCGGGTTGAGGCCCTTCAGATAATCGGGCGCGCCGGTCTGGCCACTGCGCGCCGCCATGGCGCGCGCGGCTATGCCGGATGGAGCCGCTGCCGGCCGCGCATTCGGTTCATCGAAAAAAGGCATGTCCTCGGAAAAGCCCGACATCGCCCCCGAATGTAGTGATTCGGCAGCGAAAGACCAGAACTGTCTACGTTTTGTTCTAGTTTTTGGCGATCCGCATCCGCTCGCTTATCGCATCCGCCACGTAGCCGGCGTCCCTTTCCGCGCCGTGGATCATTGTCGAGGAGGGGGAGTGCTGGAATGGCAGGCCGCAGACGTAGAGCCCAGGTTCGCCGGTAACGGACCCGCGATATTGCCCCGGCCGGCCGCTTTCATCAAAAACCGGCAGTTTGATCCAATCCAGTCCGGGCCGGAAGCCGGTGCACCAGATTACGTTCTCGGCCTCGAGAGCCTCGCCGGTCTCGAGCACCGGCTTGCCGTCCTTGACGGTGGCGACGCGCGCAACCCGGTTTATCCCGGCCGCATCCATGTGTTGCGGCTTTACCCGGATCAGCGGAAGGCCATGGACGAGATGTGCTGGTCTTACCCTGCGCCCGATCGGCGTATCCACGGAAAGCAGACGGTGGAGAAGGACGCGGAAAACGAACGGTATCACCACACGGAGAGCGATGGTGCCGTTGTAGGCCACGGGAATGTGGCCTGGATGCCGGCCGGCCAGCCAGACGCGGTGCGTGCCGGCCAGATCCATGGCAATCTCCGCACCTGAATTGCTGGCCCCGACCAGAAGTACCCCGCCCGGCCTGAGCTGCGACGGGTTTTGGTAGGCGGATGAGTGGAATTGCCGTATCGCGGGATCAAGCAGCGCGGCGAAATCCGGAAGCTTCGGCTTCTGGTAGCTCGCGGCGGCAATGACGACATGATCGGCGGTGAAACGGCTCGCGCCGGCGGTGACGACATAACGCCCGCCGTGGCGATTAACCTCGTCAACCTTGGCGCCCGTGCGTACCGGCAAGGCGAATTTCTCGGCATAGGCTTCCAGATAATCGGCCATTTCATCCTTGGTCGGGAAGGAATGGGCCGGGGCCGGGAAACGCATGCCCGCCAGTCCGTCGAAGCGCGCCGGCGTGAAAAGGCGCAGCGAATCCCATCGCGCGCGCCAAATATCCCCGACGCGCTGGCGAGCTTCCAGGATGACGAATTTTATCCCCTTGCGGGCCAGATAGTAACCGACGGAAAGGCCGCTCTGGCCTGCGCCGACGATGACGACGTCGAAATGCTCCTCTCGCGGCGCGGGGCGCGGCTCGCTGTCGATGTTCGCGTCGCCCAGCTGCGTCTGCGCGGTGTCAGCCTGAAGTTTCATGAAGGCTGTCCCGAGTTCGAGCAGCGCGCCGGCACGCGCCTTCGTCTCCGCTATGCCGATTGCGCCCGTGCCTTGCGGATTTGCCTGTTGAATTGAAATCACTTCCGTTCGTCCGTTCATCTCTGTCTCCATCGGCTTGGTGAGCCATGGGAGAAGAGTAGCGAACCAGCCCGTCGACACGCTTCGGGGATAGGCCCCATGCGGCAAAGGAAAGATGATGGGGATTTCTCCCCACGGGCGCCAGTAGTGGCCTACAGCGCGTCGCGACGAATGGATTCGGTCGACTCTGTCAGTCTTTGTTTCGGTACCGGTCGTTGCCTCAAAACACTGCGCAATTTGGGCGACATGCGCTAGAGCAGGCCGTGCTGGAAGGCGTAGGCGGTCGCTGCGGCGCGCGAGTTGACCGCGAGCTTGTCGAAGATGTTGGAAACGTGACGGTCGACGGTCTTTTCGCTGAGGCCAAGTTCAACCGCTATCGTCCTGTTTGTCTTGCCGGTGGTGATATGGGTCAGCACCTCTATCTCGCGCCGCGTCAGGCCGTGCGCCGATGAGGTGGTGGGCCTGGCCAATGCGTTAAGGCGATCGAGATCAGGCGCGGCGCCGAGTTCCACAAAAACCGAACGCGCGGCGTCGAATTCGAGTCCCGCGCCATCCTCGTCCGCGAGCATACGGCAGGCCTGGCCGGCCAGCACGCGCAGCCGCGCCTCCAGATAGGGAGCGCCGGCACGTTGCCAGATCGCGAGCGCCGCGCGGAAGTGACCGAGCGCAGCCGCGGCGTTGCCGTCGTGCATTTCGATTTCGCCTTTTGCCTGAGATGCGATCGCACCCAGTATCTCGGTCGCGAACCGGCTGGCGGTCGTTTCCAGCTCACGGCAGGCGTTGCGGGCCTCCTCGATCGCCCCGGCGGCGATTGCAATTTCGATCATCGCCGGAAGCAGGCGGGCACGGCTGAGCGGTGCTTCAGTGGTGGCGAGCACACGGCGCAGGGTCGCTGCCGCCTGCTCCGTGCGACCTTGCATCAGGCGCAGCAAGGCCATGCCCGGCTGCGGCTCGAGTCCTAGCCGGCTGGCATTCCGATACATCTCCTCGGCGGCGGCGAATTCGCCGCGCAGGCGGTGGATTTCGGCTTCTTGATAGGCGGCGCCCGCGATCGTGTTGTCGCGAGCCGCCTTGGCAACAGGAGAAGATGCCGCACGGCGCGACTCCGCGATCGCCTCCGGCCAATTGCCGTTCATTTCCATGATCTCTGCCCGGTGCAGCATGCAGGCACCGTTGAATTGAACCAGTTGCGGCTGCGCTCCGCACCAGGCCGACAGCGCATCCGTCCATTCGCGGGAGCGATCGAGCGCATAGACCTGGCGGCACTCGGCGATGAGATTGCAATAGACCAGCCCGGTGACTACCGGCGAGAGCTCGCCGCCGATGACGGGCAACATGGCTTCATCCAGAGAGGCGATGCCTTCCTCGACGCGCCCTTGCCGTACCAGCGCGCGACCGAGAACGTACCTGGCGAAAGCGACCAGGTCGATATCGCGACAGCGCTCGCCTATCGCAAGCGCCTGCCTTGCATGCGCAGCGGATGTTTCATCACTGCCTGCCCTGAGATCTTTCTGCGCCGCCAGCAAAGCCAGATAGCCTTGTGTCGAGCATTCGCGACCAAAGCTCTCCACAAGGCGCTGCGCCCGCTGCAGCCATGCGGTTGCGCGGCCCTGCTCGCCCAATGCCAGAAGCCGGGAGCCATGGAAGCAGGCCCAATATGCCGCTCTGTCGTCACGGCCCGCATCGCTGTGCGCTTTGACCAGGCGTTCGGCTGCGGCAACGATATCGGGATCGCGGTCAAGCATTCCAGCCGACCAGAACATGCGCTCCAGATCGTCTGTTCCCAAAGCGGTGACTTCGTCCGTGGCCCGCAGTAACTCCAGCGCATCCGCCCAAGCCCGCTTCTCATAGGCGTCGCGGGCGCGTCGGAGCATTGTGGCAACGCTGTCCATCGACAAGACATAGCACCGGCCGACGGATTTCCGGAAGACCGTCCGGCATGCGCACGCGCTCACGCACCGGCCAGCGGGATCGAAACGCCGATTGCGCAGTGGGAGGACCGGCGCCATGAATTGACACGGCGCACGGGCCAACCGAAACTGCCGCTGCAGAAGAGAATCGGAAGCATACTGGTTCCAGGTTTGTAGCGGGGATCTTTCTGCTGCGCATAACTGCGGGAGTCTTTCGTGGCCACCACCATCACCTCCCTTGTCCTCTTCCTCATCGGTCTCATTCTTGGCGGCGGCGGCATCTGGCTCATCGCGCTGGGCGGCAGTTGGTATTACCTGATCGCCGGCCTGGTCTTCCTGATCACCGCCTGGCTGCTGTTCAGGCGCAGGTCGACCTCGCTTTGGCTCTACGCGCTGTTCGTGCTCGCCACATTGTGCTGGGCGGTCTGGGAAATCGGCTTCGACTGGTGGCAGCTCGGTCCGCGCGGCGGTGTCATCGTGCTCATCGCCCTGTGGTTGCTGACGCCATGGGCAAGGCGAGGCCTGCGGGGGCCGGACGGACGCGCGCCGCTGATCCTGGCCGTGCTCGCCTCGCTCGCGGTCGCCGGTTATTCGATGACCGCCGATCCCAAGGATACCGGCGGCACGCTGGGCACCGAGAAGGTGGCGGCGGCGGCCAATCTCGGCGGCGACATGCCGGCCGGCGAGTGGCGCTTCTACGGCCGCACGCCCTTCGGCCAGCGCTATTCGCCGCTCGACCAGATCACGCCTGACAATGTCGCGAAATTGCGGCCGGCCTGGACCTATCGAACCGGCGACGTGAAAGGCCCCGACGATATCGGCGAGACGACCTACCAGGTGACGCCGCTGAAGATCGGCGACGCGCTGTTCATCTGCACGCCGCATAATTTCGCCATCGCCATCGATGCCGCGAGCGGCAAGGAGAAGTGGCGCTACGACCCGAAGATCAAGCTCGACCCCGACCGCCAGCACCAGACATGCCGCGGCGTGTCCTATTATGCCGACGCCAAGATCGCCGGCCAGCCTTGCGCCGCGCGCATCTATCTGCCGACTTCCGACGCGAGGCTGATCGCGCTGGACGCCGCCAACGGGCAGGTGTGTCCGTCCTTCGCCGAGGAGGGCACGTTGAACCTGATGGCCAGCATGCCCTATCCGAAGTCGGGCTATTACTATTCGACGTCGGCGCCGCTGATCGTCGCCGGAAAGATCATCGTCGGCGGCGCGGTCAACGACAATTATTCGACCGAGGAGCCGTCCGGCGTCATCCGCGCCTTCGACGTCGATACCGGCGCGCTGCTGTGGAACTGGGATTCCGGCAATCCGGATGTGACGACGCCGCTACCGGCCGGGCAGACCTACACGCACAACTCGCCCAACATGTGGTCGACCGCGAGCGCCGACGAGAAACTCGGGCTCATCTACGTGCCGCTCGGCAACCAGACGCCGGACCAGCTCGGCATGGGCCGCAGCGCCAATGTCGAGAAATTCTCGTCCTCGATCACCGCGCTCGACCTCAACACCGGACAATTGCGCTGGGTGCGGCAGACCGTGCACCACGATCTGTGGGACATGGACGTGCCGGCGCAGCCGTCGCTGGTCGACATCACCACGGCGAACGGCGTGGTGCCGGCGCTGGTCGGGCCGACCAAGCAGGGCGATCTCTACGTGCTCGACCGGCGCACGGGCGAGCCGATCATTCCGGTGAAGGAAGTCCCGGCGCCCGGCGGCGCGATCGAGGGCGATCATGCCTCGCCGACGCAGCCGGCGTCGGACCTTTCATTCAATCCGAAGCCGCTGACCGGCGCCGACATGTGGGGCATCACCATGTTCGACCAGCTGGCGTGCCGGATCGAGTTGAAGAAGCTGCGCTATGAGGGACGCTACACGCCGCCCTCGCTGCAGGGCTCGCTGATCTATCCCGGCAATTTCGGCGTCTTCAACTGGGGCGGCGTCGCGGTCGATCCGGTGCGGCAGGTGATGTTCGGCATGCCGACCTACCTCGCCTTCACCTCGAAGCTCATTCCGCGCGCGGACGTGCCGGTGCCGGGCGACAACAGCAAGGGCAGCGAGCAGGGGCTGAACCGCAACGACGGCGCGCCTTACGCGGTGGTGATGGGACCGTTCCTGTCGCCGCTCAGCATTCCCTGCCAGGCGCCGCCCTGGGGCTATGTCGCCGGCGTCGACCTCAAGACTGGAAACATCGCCTACAAACACCGCAACGGCACCGTCTACGACATGACGCCGCTGCCCTTGCCCTTCAAGGTCGGCGTTCCAGGCATAGGCGGACCGATGATCACGGCGGGCGGCGTCGCTTTCCTGGGCGCCGCGGTCGACGATTATCTGCGCGCCTATGATCTCACCACCGGCAGGCAGCTCTGGCAGGCGAGGCTGCCGGCCGGCGGCCAGTCGACGCCGATGACCTATACGGTGGCCGATGGCCGCCAGTTCGTCGTCATCGTCGCCGGCGGTCACGGCTCGGTCGGCACCAAACCGGGCGATTACGTGATGGCCTATACGCTGCCGAAATAGGTGCGGGTGAGGCCGGTCTGCTACGAAAGCAAGAAGCCCGCCAGCAGGACGGTCAGGAGAAGCGACACGGGTACGGCGAGAAGCCAACGAGCCTCCAGGACACTGTTCCGATAGTCTTCCATTTTCTCGCTCCACCTTTTAAGACGGCTCCAGCGCGTAACCCGCCAGCGCTGGAGCCTCTGCTCGTGCTCAACCGCCGTCGCGGGAGCTTCCGGCAGTCGGTCAACGGAGGGTCGGTTGGTTCGTTCCTGGCGCAAGTCCCCAGTCCGCTATCGGTTCCGACTGAAGTCGCACATCACAAGCATTGGTCCCAAGGACGAAACATATAGCCCGCTATCTCATTGTGTCCCGACTGGCGGCCATGAGTCCCTTCATCGCCAGTTTATGGATGCCCGTCACCCCAGCAGGATGGCGGGCATCCGTTGAGGGGCGGGCAAGAGGTGGACGGTGTCGATTTCCAATGAGTTGCGAGATGTGAGCATCCGTTACGAGCGCCCTAGCCGCCACTCGCCGACCATCAAAACTGGTTTATGGTTCAAGGCGGTAAGCATCTTCAGCTGCGATGACTGCAAGACCAAATTGACGTCTGGCACACATACTAACGGAGGCAAACCATGATCGAAACTTCCAGATCCCTGGAAACCAAGGTGGCGGGTCTGCATGAGAGGATGCAGACGGCCAACGTCAGCGTGGATGATATGGTCGCATTTCAGAAGGTCGCCGACATTTTGGACAATGGTCGCGGCGGCATCGACGTCGATGACCTGATCGCACTGTCCTTTGTCACGTCGGATGAGTGCTCAGGAAAATGCTAAATGGGACCGGAGGCGTCAGCGATAATGGTTTTGCTTTCGTGCAGTCCGGAGTGGGCTTGTCGGCCGCTCGAAATCGCGCGTCAAATCTACTCCGTCGATAAATGCAGAGCGGCCTTGGCGGATCGTTTGGCCAAGTCCCCTGTCGGCGAAATTATTGGCCAGTGCAGGGAGGTTGACGCCACGTTCACCGATTCGCTGCCGCCTGGATATTCCGCCCTAACAATCACCCGAGGCACAAAAACTACGAACTATCTTGTTCCCCATAAGGCGGACTAAGCGGCTTCGCCAGTGGGACGCCTTCGGTCGTCAGAAAGCGGATCGGCCCCGCCGTCGAATGGCCGAGCCGCTCAAGACCTGTTCGGAACGCTTCAAAGCCCGAGATGGCCCCTCAGGCTCGGCACCTGGTCCAGCACCTGATTGGTCAGGTCGGGGCCGGCGGCGGCTTCCGCCTGCTGGATCAGGGTCTCGCCGGCCTTCTGGATCTGCGCCATGTCGAGGCCGGATGCCTTGAGCGCGGCGACGCCGTTGATCAGCGCGCCGGCTTTTTCGCCGAGCACGCCGCCAAGCGCGCCCTGCAGCGACGACAGAAGTCCGCCGCCCGAATTGGCCGTCGCGCCGGCGGCCATCACGTCGTATTTCTGCGCCAGCGCACCGGCGCCGGGGATCTGGTCGAAGAAGGACGAAACGCTGGTGCCTTCCGCTTCGTGCTCGAGCACGGAAAAGATGGTGCCGACAACCTTTTCGGTGGTCGGCTCGTCGAGGCCGGCCTTCGAGGAAACGGTGTTGATGATGTCCTGGACGTTCATGGCATTCCCCTTTTTCGTCATTCGTATCGGCAAGGCGGCTCGGCCAACTTCGTGTCCTAATGTGACAGCACCATCAAGACTTTCGGAAATGACCAAACTGTGATGAATCAAGCTGCTTGTCGGCGCAGCGGCTCTACTAAGATTCCCCAAGGGATCATCACCCGGGCGTGACTGGACCGTGCAATTCTCGACCCTATCTTGCGGATCACCCGCCAATCGTCGAGGACAGCCATGACCGAACCCGTTGCCAAGCCCGTCATCACTCAGCCTGTCATCAGTCAGGCGATGATCGATGCCTATGACGAATACACGCATCTGACGCTCGACCGCCGCCGCTTCATGGAGCAGTTGACCAAGCTGGCGGGCTCGGGCGCCGCGGCGGCCGCGATCGCGCCGATGCTGGCGGCCAATTCCGCCCAGGCCGCGATCGTCGCCGAGGACGACAGCCGCGTTCAGGGCGAGGACGTCACCTATCCCGGCTCAAGCGGCGAGATGAAAGCCTATCTGGTCAAGCCGGCGGATCAGTCGGGCAAGCTCGGCACCGTCATCGTCATCCACGAGAACAGGGGTCTCAACGCGCATATCCGCGACGTCGCCCGGCGCGTGGCGCTGGAAGGGTTCGTCGCGCTGGCGCCGGATTTTCTGTCGCCGCTTGGCGGTACGCCGTCCGACGAGGACAAGGCGCGCGACATGTTCACCAAGCTCGACGCTGCCCAGGTCGCGGCCGACGGCGTGGCGACGATCGCCTACCTCAAGGGCCTCAAGGACGGCAACGGCAAGGTCGGGGCGGTCGGCTTCTGCTGGGGCGGCGGCGCGGTCAACCAACTTGCCGTCCATGCGCCGGACCTCAGCGCAGGCGTCGCCTATTACGGCATGCAGCCCAAGGCCGAGGACGCCGCGAAGATCAAGGCGCCCTTGCTTCTGCATTATGCCGGGCTGGACAGCAGGACCAATGCCGGCATCGACGCCTACAAGAAGGCGCTCGACGCCGCGCATGTCGAATACACCGTCTATGTCTATGACGGCGCCAATCACGCCTTCAACAACGACACCTCGGCCGCGCGCTACGACAAGAAGGCCGCCGATCTCGCCTGGGGGAGGACGATCGCTTTCCTGAAGGAGAAGCTGTCCTAGCCGAGCGGTCCAGAGCAATTTCCAGGAAGAGTGACAAACGGCAACCTTTCAAAATCCCTATGTCGGGGAACCAGGGCGTTTCACTGTCTCACGGAAACGGCGCCAGGGATTGGTTGAAGCCGCCCAACCTCGTCATTCTATGGTCTGCGCCGCGTCGCTTCGCTCCTGCTCCGCCCTAGAATGACGATCGTGATGGGCGTTTCGGCCAATCTCCGAGGCATGTCGCCTGCCGACAACGCAAACAGAGCCGACCGGTCAAAATCCCTGCGCAGTGCCACTAGGCGTTTGCCGCCGGCTTGTGGAAGGCGACGCCGGCGATGACCAGCGCAATGCCGATGCAGTCGGTGACGCTGGGCACCTGGCGCAGCACGACGACGCCGATCAGCGTTGCCGTGAGCGGCAGGAGCGAGAGCATCAATGCGAAGCTCGCGCGCGGCAACCGCGCCATGGCGAACTGGTCGCAGATGTAGGGGATGACCGAGGAGCAGACGCCGACGCCGATCGCGGCGACGAGGAGTCGCGGCGACGAGAAGGCAGGCAGCGCCTCGCGAAAGCCAATGGGCAACACAATGAGGAAAGCGACTGCCATGGCGGTGCCGAGGCCGGCGATGCCGATGCCTGCCTGGGCGACGCGGTGACCGATCACGATGTAGCCGACGAAGAGCGCACCATTCAAGAAGGCCCAGAACAAGCCGACCGGGTCGCTGGACCATTTCACGTCGATGAGCAGCAAGGTGCCGACAACGGCAATGGCGAGCGCAGCAAAGTTGCGCCGGCTGCGCAGGCCGACCAATGCGACCGTGATCGTGCCGACGAATTCGATCGCCGCCACCAGCGAGATCGGCAGGCGGTCGAGCGCCAGATAGAACGAGCAGTTCATCACCGCCAGGCAGATGCCGAAGGCCAGCAGCAGCAGCCGCTGAGCGCGATCCGCGCGGGCGAAGACGCGCCAGGGCTTTGTCAGCGGGGCGAAGATGACAGCGGCGGTGGCGATGCGCAGCCAAGCCATGCCGAGGACGCCGACCTGAGCGAAAAGCAGCACCGCGAAAGCCGGGCCCAGATAATGGAACACGGCGCTGACGCAGAACCAGACATGCGGCGGCAACGCGTTGGCCATTCCAGCAAGTGTGGTGGGGCCGGCGAGGGCGGGGCGTGTATCGAAATCACCGCTGGCCTGCTTTGCAGCCGGAATTTGCGTTTGAGCTTTCATAGGAGCATTATCGCAGGCAAAATTCACGGAATATATGCGCAATGAACGGCTGGGTGCCTGGTTTCGCTTTCTGATGGAAGAGATTCGGTTTGAAAAACCTTCGAAGTGAAAATGTCGACATCGACGCGATCGATCTGAAGGTCCTGCGTCTGCTGGAAAAGGACGCGCGCATCAGCACGGCGGAGCTGGCGCGCGCGGTCGGGCTGTCGGCGCCGAGCGTGGCGGAGCGCATCCGCAAGCTGCAGGAGAACGGCGTGATCGAGGCCTATACGGTCAGGATCAATCCGGCCGCGCTCGGCATGAAGCTGTCGGCATGGCTGAGAATAAGGCCCGTGCCGGGACAGCTTTCGGTGGTGGCGGACATCATCCGCGAGCTGCCGGAAATCGCGCAATGCGACCGGGTCACCGGCGAGGACTGCTTCATCGCGCTTGCCCATGTCGGCTCTGTGAGCGAGCTCGAGCGGGTGATCGACCGGATCATCCCCTATGCGATGACCAACACCGCCATCATCCAGTCGTCGCCGGTCGAGCCGCGCTCGCCGCTGGGCGGATTCAAGCAGCTATGACTGGGCAGAGATGGCTGGGCAGCGACGATGGATCAAGCGTGGCCGCGTTTCATGCGCGCCTGCTTCAGAATCGCGCGCCAGCGGATCATGTCGAACGGGATAGGTTCGTTGTTGTTGGCGATGTGGAAGATCTCGTTGTTGACGTTCTTCAGCGATCGCCAGAAATCATAGTCGGTGATGCGTGGATCGGCCGCCAACCGTTCCACTTCGACCTTGATGTCGGTTTTCATGCACTGTCCTCGCACCGCATTCCGCCAGCCGCCCGCGCGTAAACCCGGTAGGGCGGTTTTCGAACGCACCGGTGAGTCGTTCAACGGACTCAACCGACTTGTTCACGTTAAAACCTTGGTAAGGTTAACGCGGGCGCGCGGGTTTTCAAGCGCCCTTGCGCTTGATGCCGATCGAGCGGCCGGCGCGCTCGGGCATCGGCAGCGCCGCATGGGCGGCGCGCACGGCCTCCAACTTGGCCATCACGTCGGCGGGGAAGGGGGCAACCTTCGGTCCTTCCATGTCGACATGCAGCGACAGCGTTTCCGATGTGGCGGCAAGCCAGCCGTCGACATGGCGGATTTCCTGATAGGTTCTCAACCGCTTGTCGTCATGATCGATGAGCTGGAACGATACCTTGACCGTGTCGTGGAGATGCAACTCGCGTACGTAGCAGACATGGACTTCCGCGGTGTAGACGCTGAGGCGGCGCTCCTTGGTATAGCTCGAGTCCACTCCCATCATTGCGAACGCTTCGTCGGTGCCGCGATCGAACAGCACGTTGTAAAAGGCCATGTTGAGATGGCCGTTATAGTCGATCCAGTCCTTCTCGATCGCCAATGGGCGGGAAATGATGGGCGCGGGGATCGTCATATGGTTTCCTTGATCGTCGCTGGACAGAGCGTGGTTGGTGAGGTTCTGTTCATGTGGCGCAATTCCGGACGGAAAACCGCTTCACACTTTTTCTGGAATTGCTTTAGGCATCATCCATAGCTGCATAACAAGGGTGGCCGCTGGTCCATTCGCGGAGGAATTCATGGCTTTGAGCGACCTCAACCCCGTCGAACGCAACGAGGAAGGCATCGCCGCGGTGCTCGGCATCCTCAAGCAGCGCTTCGGCGAGCGCTTCCAGACCGGCGAGGCGATTCGCGGCCAGCACGCGCACACCACCACCTATATCCCGACCCAGGCGCCCGACGGCGTCGCTTTCGTCGAGACAGCCGCGGACGTGCAGGAGATCGTACGCGCCTGCGCCGCCCACCGCGTGCCGGTCATCGCCTTCGGCGTCGGCTCCTCGCTCGAGGGCCACACCAACGCGCCGGGCGGCGGCATTTCCATCGACACCTCGCGCATGAACCGGATCCTGGCCGTCAATCCGCAGGATCTCGACTGCAGCGTCGAGCCCGGGGTGACGCGCGAGGACCTCAACAGGCACCTGCGCGACACCGGCCTGTTCTTCCCGATCGATCCCGGCGCCAACGCGTCGCTGGGCGGCATGGCGGCAACGAGGGCTTCCGGTACCAACGCGGTGCGCTACGGCACCATGCGCGAAAACGTGCTG
Source organism: Mesorhizobium sp. B3-1-7 (assembly GCF_006439385.1). NCBI lineage: Bacteria > Pseudomonadati > Pseudomonadota > Alphaproteobacteria > Hyphomicrobiales > Phyllobacteriaceae > Mesorhizobium > Mesorhizobium sp. B3-1-7. The sequence continues at coordinate 17,792 of NZ_VFTL01000017.1, read as the reverse complement.
TCGCTGACCGCCGTCATGGCCGACGGCGAGACGGTGACGACCGGCAAGCGGGCGAAGAAGAGCTCGGCCGGCTACGACCTGACGCGGCTTTTGGTCGGTTCGGAAGGCACGCTCGGCGTCATCACCTCGCTGACGCTGAGGCTGCAGGGCATTCCGCAGGCGATCTCAGGCGGCGTCTGCCCGTTTCCAAGCCTGGAGGCGGCCTGCAACACGGTGATCGCCACGATCCAGATGGGCATCCCGGTGGCGCGGATCGAACTGGTCAACGCGCTGCAGATGCGGGCGATGAAGAACTATTCCAAGCTCGACTATCCGGAGAGCCCGTGCCTGTTCGTCGAGTTCCATGGCAGCGACGCCGGTGTTGCCGAGCAGGCCGAGATGTTTGGCATGATCGCCGAGGAGAATGGCGGGGGGCCGTTCCTGTGGACCAGCGTCGCGGAGGAGCGGACAAAACTCTGGAAGGCGCGGCACGACGCCTACTGGTCGTCGCTGACGCTGCGCCCCGGCGCCAAGGGGCTGTCGACCGACGTCTGCGTGCCGATCTCGCGGCTTGCCGAATGCGTCACGGAAACCGAGGCCGACATTGCCGAGATGGGGCTTGTCGCGCCGATCGTCGGCCATGCCGGCGACGGCAATTTCCATGTACTGGTGCTGATGGATGTCGACAATCCTGAAGAGATCGCGCTCGCCGAGAAATTCGTCGCCCGGCTCAACATGCGCGCGATCGCCATGGAAGGCACCTGCACCGGCGAGCACGGCATCGGCCAGGGCAAGGTCGGCTTCCTGCGCCACGAACTCGGCCATGGCGTCGATGTCATGCGCACGATCAAGCAGGCGCTCGATCCGCTCAACATCATGAATCCCGGAAAGATACTGCCGGCGGCGGGGTAACCCGCCGACCTGAGGCTATTCCTGAACGCCCTCGACCAGCTTCTGCAGCATGGGCCGCGTCGGCGCGAAGAAGGTCGTGCCGGTATGCGGCGTCGAGAAGTCGAGCAGCCGGTCGTAAGCGCCTGGCGGTTCACCGACATACATGCGCTGCAGCATTTTTTCGATCACCCACAGATAGCGCGTGTAACCGATGAAATAGGTGCCGAACTCGTTCTGCCCCGGACGGCCGAACGGCATGTTGTCGCGGAGGATGTCGTATTCGTTGCCGGCGTCGTCCTCGATCGTGGCCAAGGACTTGTGCGACTTGCGCGGCTTGTCGTCGTCATCGATCTCGATGTTGTCGATCTTGGTGCGGCCGATGATTTCTTCCTGGACATGGGTCGGCGTTTTGCCCCAAGCGGCCATGTCGTGCAGGTATTTCTGCACGACGACATAGCTGCCGCCGGCAAAGTCGCCGTCCTCGTCGCCGACCAAAGCGGAGGCGGGCAGGTCGAGGCCGGTCGGATTGGCTGTGCCGTCGACGAAGCCCAGAAGATCGCGCGCGTCGAAATAGCGAAAGCCGGACACCTCGTCGGCGACGGTCACGCTGGCACCAAGACTGTTCAGCAGGACGCGCTCGAACTCGAAGCACATGTCGGGCCGCTCGGCGCGGATGTGGAACAGGAGATCGCCCGGCGTCGAGGGCGCCGAATGCGCCGCTCCCTCGATCGGCGCGAAGGGTTTCAGCTCGCGCGGCCGGCGGTTGGGCGACAGTCGGTTCCAGAGCCCGACGCCGATGCCGGCGATGCAGGACAGCCGGCCCGACAGGTCGCGGAAGCCGACATTCTTGACGAGGTCGTCGAGCTCGCCCAGCACTGAAGCGACGGTCGAAAGCGCCGCCTTGTCGCCGCCGACCGTGACGACCAGGAAAATCGCGGCTTGCGACAGCGGCGCGTCGACGCTCTGCGCGTCGATCGGCACTCTATCCCAGTTCTTGCCTGACATCGGGGACGCTCCATGTTGGGTTCAGATTCATGGCGGCCAAGGACGCGGCCGGAAGGGCAGGGATTTGCAAAAGAGATATCGCGACCGCGAGCGGTCACGCAACTGGAGACATTGGCGGCTGTCGCACGCTGAATTGCCTCTTTATCGACACGCGGATGCGGGTAGAGTGCGGCTGACTTTCAACCCGGGAAACAGATGCTCGCCCGCCTGTTCGTGATCTTCGGTGGCCTGTTCGTGCTGGTGCTGTGCGCGGCGCTGGTGGTGCCGTATTTTATCGACTGGACAGGTTACCGGGGCGATTTCGAGCGCGAGGCGAGCGCCATTCTCGGCCGCAAGGTGACGGTGAGGGGCGACGCGACGGCACGGCTGTTGCCGTTTCCGTCGGTGACCTTCTCCAATGTCGAGGTCGCGGGGGGGCCGGAAGGCCAGCCGGCAATGACGGTCGAGACCTTTTCCATGGATGCCGAGCTCGCGCCATTCCTGCGCGGCGAGGTGCTGATCTTCGACATGCGGCTGGTGCATCCGAAAGCCACCATCAATGTCGCCGGCGACGGCACCGTCGACTGGACACTCCGGCCCTCGACGCCCTTCAACCCAGGCCAGATCGCGATCGAGAAGCTGTCGGTAACCGAAGGGCAGATCGAATTGCGCCACGCCGCCGGCGGACGCAGCCATCTGATCTCGGAGATCAACTCGACCATTTCCGCCAAGGCGCTCACCGGCCCATGGCGCATGGACGGAACGCTGCGCTTCGACGGCCTGCGCGCCGACGTCTCGGCTTCGACCGGCAAGGTGGAGCCGGACGGCCAGATGCGGCTCAGGCTGAAAGCGGATCCCGATGCCTATCCGCTGATCATCGAAACCGACGGCAATGCCGGCATCGTCAAGGGCGCCGCGGTCTATTCCGGCCAGTTCAAGATTTCGGGTGACGACAGGAATTCGGCCGAACTGCGCGGCAACGAGGGCCAGCCGGTCAAGATCAGCACCGGCAAGCCCGACCCAGGCTTCCGGCTGAACGGCAAGTTCGCGCTCGACCACCAGAAGCTCAATTTCGACGAGTTCCGCTTCGAAACCGGGCCGCTCGACAATCCCTATACCGCCGACGGCAAGGCATCGGTCGATCTCGGCCTGAAGCCGCATTTCTCGGTCGAGGCCAGCGGCGCGCAGGTGCAGTTCGACGAGGCCGTCGGCGGGGCCGCTGGCGCCGGCTTCACGCTCGACCAGCGCATCGCGGCATTGGAGCGGACGCTGCAGCACATGCCGAAGCCGACCATACCGGGCACGGTCGAGGTCAGGCTGCCGGCGGTGGTGGCGGGCGACACGACGGTGCGCGACGTGCGGCTGTCGGCCGAGCCGGTCGAAGGGGGCTGGTCGGTCAAGTCGCTCGCCGCGACGCTGCCGGGCCGCACGACGCTCGAAGCCGACGGCATGCTGAGCGTCGAGGACCACTTCGGCTTCACCGGCTCGTTGCTGCTCGCCGTCGGACAGCCGTCCGGCTTTGCCGCCTGGCTGTCGAAGGATGTCGACGAGGCGATCCGCCGGCTGCCCGCGGCAGGCTTCAAGGCCAAGGTCGATCTCAGCGAGAACCGGCAGTCCTTCAGCGATCTCGAGCTCATCCTCGGCAAGGCGAAGTTTGCGGGCAGCATCGATTCCAGCCAGCAGGATGGCGCCAGGCCGTCGGTGCTGATGCGGCTGACGGGCGGCGAGATGGACCTGGACGGGCTCGCCGCCTTCGCCTCGATCTTCGTCAGCGACAAGGGCGCCAACCGGTTTTCGGATCGCGATCTCGATTTCCAGATCAAGGCGGGTCCAGTCAGCGCTGCCGGGCTCAGCGCCGACACCGTCGACACGGCGCTGCGGCTGCGCGAGGGCCTGCTCGAGATCGATCGGCTTTCGATCGGCGGCCTGGCTGGCGCCTCGATCAGCGCCACGGGCCGGGTCAAGGATTTCCCGCAGAGCCCGACCGGCAAGCTCAACGCTTCCGTGGTGGCGGTGGACCTCAAGCCGCTGATCGATGTCGCCGCACAGCACTATCCCGACAATGGCGTGCTCAAAGGCCTGGCCAGCCGCGCGGCGGCCTATCCCGAACTGTTCCAGGACGCGCGCATCGATCTCTTGACCAGTGCCGCCGACAATGGCGACGGCACCACGGGCTTGGCGCTGTCGGCCAAGGGCAAGGCCGGCGGCTCGGCCTTCTCGGCGTCGCTTTCCGGCAAGGGGACCGTGGACAAGCTCTCCGAGGCGCCGGTGTCGATCACCTTCAACGCCCGCAACGACAACGCCACCACGCTGCTTGCGCTTTACGGCCTGCCTGCGCTGCCGCTCGGCATGCTCGGCCACGCCAACACCGACGTCTCGGCGAAGGGCTCGGTTGCTGGCGGTCTCGCGACCAGCTTCAACCTGACGGCCGATGATTTCAGGGCAGGCTTCGACGGAACAGTCGCCTCGACGGCGCAAGGCCCGACCGCCAAGGGCAAGGTCAGTCTCGATGCCGCCGATATCGAGCCGTGGCTGATGACGACGGGTGTAGGCCTGCCCGGCATGGGAACCGGGACGGCAACGTCGCTGGCGGCCGATGCCGATTTCGGCAATGGGCTCCTGGTGCTGAGCGGTCTTACCGGTTCGATCAACAAGGCGGCGGTTTCCGGCGACGTCAACATCGACGACGCCAAGGATGGGCTGCCGCATCTTGCCGGGGCGCTGGTGCTCGACGAGCTCGACCTTGATCCGCTGGCGGTCTCGCTGTTCGGGGACCAGTCTTTCGCCCCCGCCAAGGGCGGCTGGCCGACGACGCCGTTCAGCCAGAAGTCGACGCTGCCGTTCAACGCAGATCTCGATCTCAACACATCGGCGCTCGCCGTCGGGCCCTTCGCCACGGCGCATGACGCTTCATTCTCGCTGAAGCTCGACCGCGAAGGCATCCACGTCTCCGACCTCAAGGCGAAGCTCTACGGCGGCGACCTGACCGGCCTGTTCGACCTGAAGAACACGGAGGGCACCGGCCTGTTCTCCGGCCAGATGAGGCTGGCCGGCAGCGATCTTTCCGCGGTTCTGCCCGGCGCCGGTATCGGCGGCAGCGGCGATCTTTCGACGGCGCTGTCGACCAGCGGCAAATCCGTCGACGCCATGATTGCAGCCCTGTCCGGATCCGGCACAGCGGCGCTGAAGGGATTGAAAGTGGACGGCATCAATCCGGGCGGCTTTGCCGCCATGATCGCCAAGGCCGACGCGATCGGACGCGACATCGACACGGCCAAAACCGCGGAGTTCGCGCCCCAGATCGCCGGGGAGGGCAGCTTCGCCGCCGGCGATACCGATGTGGCCTTCACCGTCGCCAACGGCACGTTGCGGGTGCCGCCAATGAGCCTCGACAATCCCGGCGCGACCTTGTCCGCCGACGTGACGGCCGATCTCAACACGAGCACCGTCACGGCAAAAGGGGCGCTGACCTACCACGCTGGCGACGAGGCGCTGGTCGGTTCCGAACCGGCCGTCAATTTCAGCCTGGCCGGTCCGCTTGGGGCGACCGCGCCCCAGTTCGACAGCGGCCCGCTGGCGCAGTTCCTGACGCAGCGCGCGCTGGAGAAGGAACAGCAGCGGGTCGAGGCAATGCAGGCGGCGCTCTTGGAGAAGCAGCGGCTGCGGCGCGAAGTGCGCTATTACGCCTCGCTGCAGACGGAGCGCGACAACGCGGCCGAAGAGTTGCGCCGGCAAGAGGAAGAGGCGCGGCAGAAGGCCGAGGCGGAAGCCAGGGCGAAAGCCGAAGCGGAAGCGCAGGCACAGGCTGAAGCGCAGGCAAAGGCTGAAGCTGAAGCAAAAGCCAAGGCCGACGAAGAGGCCAGGGTGAAGGCGGAAGCCGACGCCAAGGCGCAGGCCGAAGCGGACGCCAAGGCCAAGGCCGATGCACAGGCGAAGGCCGAGGCCGAGCAGCGGGCCGCGGACGAGGCGGCCAAGGCACAGGCCGATCGCAAGAAGGCCGAGCAAGCGAAGCTGGAAGCAGCACGCAAGGCGGCCGCGCAAACGCCAAAGGCCGAGGGGGCGCTGCCCGGCGTCAATGATGGTTCGACTTCAGCGCCGGCGAAGCCGAAGGCCAACCCGTTCACGATCGACAATCTGCTGAAGTCGCTCGACGGCGGTTGAGCTTCGCGTCGCACACGTAGCGAATTAGCCACCGCGCCTAGGACTGTTCCTGGCGCGAGAGCAGGCGCCGCAGCATCGGCTCGATGCGCGAAAGCTCGTCGAGATGCGCGGCCGACAAGTCGGCCAGGCGATCGTCGGCCAAAGGGGTGAGCTGCAGCAAGACGCGGCGGTGATCGCTCTTGTCCTGATCGCGTATCACCAGGCCTGCCTCGGCAAGGCGGTTCACCAGTTCCACCGCGCTGTGGTGGCGGATGCGTAGCCGCTCGGCAAGCTCGCCCACCGTCACCGGTCCGCCGCCGGGAAATCCCTTGATCGCCAGCAGCGCCTGGTGCTGGCGCGGCGTGAGGCCCGCCTCGTTGGCCTGGACCTGGCTGAATTCGAGAAAGCGGCGGATCAGATAACGGAACTGCGACAGCCGCTGGTAGTCGGCCTGGCTGATGGCGGGGCGTGGTTTCGGCGGCGTCATTTCCCGACTTATGGTCTTTTCCCGCAAAAGCTCAACTGGCCGTCCCGATCCCTGTCCAAAATGACGCGGTGCAGCGATTGAAAACAGCCTTGCAGATTTATATCGTATTACGATATTAGGCCGCCTGAAACCGGACGGCCTTCGCGCCGCCAGAAAGTTCAGGCTCCCAAAATGAAACCTGCTCACGCCGGCAACGGCAATCTCCGCGACTTCACGACCGATCCGCGTGTTCTGCTGATCGCGGCCATTGCCGTCGTGGTGGCGACCGCTGGGCTCTTCGCCGGCATCGTACTCCTGCAGCTCATCCGTCTTGCCACCAACATCGCCTATTTCGGCCAGTTCTCGCTGGCCGAACTCAAGCTCGAGGACTCGCCGCTGGGCTATGCCGCCGTGATCGTCCCGGTGATCGGCGCGCTGATCATCGGCCTGATGGCGCGCTTCGGCAGCGAGAAGATCCGCGGCCACGGCATTCCCGAGGCCATCGAGGCGATCCTGCTCGGGCGCTCGCGGCTCGACGCCAAGGTCGCGGTGCTGAAACCGCTGTCTTCGGCGATCTCGATCGGCTCGGGCGGACCGTTCGGCGCCGAAGGCCCGATCATCATGACCGGCGGCGCCATCGGCTCGCTGATCGCGCAGATGCTGCCGGTCAGCGACAATGAGCGCAAGACGCTGCTGGTGGCGGGTGCGGCGGCCGGCATGACGACGGTTTTCGGCACGCCGATCGCCGCCATCATGCTCGCCGTCGAATTGCTCCTGTTCGAGTGGACGCCGCGCAGCTTCATCCCTGTCGCCGTCGCGGCAATCGTCGCGGAAGTCGAACGCAGCTTGCTGCACCTGCCGGGTCCGATCTTTCCGTTCTCGGGCAGCATGGATTCATCGATTGCAGGATTGGGCGGCTGGGTGCTGGTGGGCATTGCCGCCGGGCTGCTTTCGGGCCTGCTGACGCAACTGGTCTATGCCTGCGAGGACGCCTTCCTGAAGCTGCCGATACACTGGATGTGGTGGCCGATGATCGGCGGCCTGGTGGTCGGCATCGGCGGCCTGATCGAACCGCACGCGCTTGGCGTCGGCTACGACAACATCGCCAATATGCTCGACGGCCGCACCGTCGCCACCGCCGCGCTGCTGCTTCTGGTGGTGAAGGCCATCATCTGGTCGGTGGCGCTGGGGTCCGGGACCTCGGGCGGCGTGCTGGCGCCGCTGCTCATCATGGGCGGAGCGATGGGTGCGGTGCTCTCGGGCATCCTGCCCGAGGCAAGCCCCGGCTTCTGGCCGCTGCTGGCGATGGCCGCGACCATGGGCGGCACGATGCGCGCGCCGCTGACCGCGACTTTCTTCGCCACCGAGCTCACCGGCAACACGCATGTCCTGGTGCCGCTGATCGCGGCCTGCGCCACCGCTCACGCGGTCACCGTGCTGTTGATGAAGCGCTCGATCCTGACCGAAAAGGTGGCGCGACGCGGGCATCACCTCGTGCGCGAATACCGCGTCGACCCTTTCGCTTTGACAAGGGTCAAGGAAGTGATGACGACGAAGGTCGAGAGCGTGCCGGCGACGATGACGCTGCACGGCGCGGCAACGTTCCTGACCGCGCCGGACACGCGGCACCCGAGCTTCCCGGTGGTCAACGGGGAGGGGCATGTGCTCGGCGTCATCGATCCGCCCGCGATCCTGCGCTGGCGGCGCGCCGGCAAGCATCGCAGCACGACGCTCGGCGAATTGCTCGCCGGCAGCAAGATCACGCTGGCTTATCCGGACGAATATCTGGAGGCGCTTTCCGACAAGCTTCTGCTCGCCAATGTCTCGCATCTGCCGGTCGTCTCACGCGACGATGAACGGCTTGTCGGCTATATCGGCTGGAAAGACATGATGCGGGCAAGGTCGAAAAAGCAGGCGGAGGAGCGCGACCGGTCGGCCCTGCTCAGCTTCGGCGCCAAGCGCAAGGCAGGGCAAAACGTGGGCGATCCGGCTTAGGCATCACGGCGCCGCGCCGCCGCGCTTCGCCCAGGCCAGCACATAGAGCCTCAGCGCGGACGACAGGTTGGCGTCGCGGGTGCGCGTCTCGTCGATCTCCGCGACCAGCGCCGCGAGCGACAGCGAGCGCTGCGCGGCTATGGCGATGAGATCGTCATAAAAAGGCTGTTCCAGGGAAAAGCTGGTGCGGTGACCGCGGATCGTTACCGAACGTTTTTCGACCGCGGCCATTGCAGGGACTCAGCGCTCGCCGGGGTCGTCGGGTTTTTCCCGGCGATGGCCGGCCACGAATTTCCCGGCCTTTTCCGATGCCAGCCGGTCACGCTCGCGCTCCGTCTTCGAGCGGCCGTGCAGCGCCCGGTTCTCGCCGGCCTGGCGTTCTTTCTCGATGCGCGCTTTCTGCTTGCGGGCCTGGCGGAGATTGACGACCTCGCCCATGGCGCTGGCTACTTCTTGCGGAAGGCGTCGAGCGAAACGACGTCGGCGCCCTTGCCGCCGGTCTCGGCGACCGCCGGCTTCTTCTCGGCCTCGGCGGCCTTCTTTTTGGATTCCGGCCTCTTCTCGGGGACGACGGCGACCGGCTCGGGCGCCGGAGCGGCGGCCTCGTCTTCGGCGCTCTCCGTCTTGACGTCGAATTCGAGCTCGAAATTGACCGACGGATCGTAGAAGCCGCGCACGGCCGAGAAGGGGATTTCGAGCTTCTCCGGCACGTCGGAGAAGGAAAGTCCGACCTCGAAGCCGGCATCCGTCACCTTCAGGTCCCAATACTGGAACTGGATGACGATGGTCATCTGCTCCGGATAGCGCTCGCGCAGCCTGGACGAGATGCGCACGCCCGGCGCGCCGGTCAGGAAGGTGATGAAGAAATGATGATTGCCCGGAAGGCCCGTGCGCGCGACTTCGGCCAGGACCTTGCGCATGACGCCGCGCAGAGCCTCCTGGGCCAGAATGTCGTAGCGGATGTGGTCGTCGGCCATCTGATGGTCGGGTTCCGTTGAATCGTCCGCATAGCTGTAATCAAGCTTGAGCGCGGCGTAAACCGCATATAGGCGCAAAGCCGTGAGGCCAAGAGGGGCGTCGGCGATTTGATCGCTCAGGCGTGAACGAGCGCCGCCTGTTTGCCGGCCGGCAATTTCTTCCTGGCGAAGGCGCCGAGAAAGGTCCGCACACCGTTGGCGGCGGAGCGCAGCACCTCTTCCTCGGTTGGTAAGCCGCCCAGCATGAAAGTGATCTGAAGCTCGGCGTTGACGAGGGCGAGGAACTGACGCGCCGCGACGTCGGGGTCGCCGATCGACAGGTGACCGGCGAAGGCAAGCCGGGCGAAGCGCGCGGCAAGCGCCGACCAGGTGCGGCCCGGGCCTTGTTCGCGCCATTCGGCAAACAATTCCGGATAGCGCTCGCCTTCGGCCTGGATCAGCTTGCGCAGGAAACGGCCGTCGCGGTTGCAGATGCAGTTGCGGTTCATGCGCACCGCAAAGGCGACCAGGTCGGCTTCCAGGTCCGTAGGCTGGTCGGGAAAGGTGGCGATGGTGGCGAAGATGCCGGCATTACAGCGCTCCGTCAGGTCGCGCACGACGGCGACGAAGAGCTTTTCCTTATCGCCGTGATGGTTGTAGACAGTCTGGCGTGAAACGCCGGCCTCGGCCGCGATCAGGTCGATATTGGCGCCGGCATAGCCTTCCCGACAAAAAACCGAAGCAGCAGCCTCCACCACCGACACCCGCTTGGCCTCGTGGCTGCGTGGCGGGAAAGTGTCAGGAGAAATGCCGTGCTTCATGAAAATCTATATAGCGGTGATTGACGAATTGGACAAGCCTGTCTAAATTTGTGGACACAATAACGGGAAGTCTGCGCTACCGAGACGAACAAGTTCGCTCTAGTGACGAATGAATTCGCTCTCAGGTGTCGGATTTCCGCGGGATGGAACGTCCTGGGTTCAGACGCCGATATTCGCGGCGGCAACCATATCCGAAAAGAGCCTTATCATGAGTCCAAAATTCCTCCGCATCGCGGTCGTGCTCGGCTTGTTGTCCGCGATCGGCCCGTTTGCGATCGATATGTATCTCCCCGCGCTGCCTTCGATCGGCCAGGATCTGCATGCCGGCACAGCCGCCGTGCAGATGAGCCTTCTGATCTTCTTCCTGTCGATGGGCTTCGGGCAGATCGTCGTCGGCCCGATCTCCGACATGGTCGGCCGCAAGGCGCCGCTTTATGCCGGCCTTGCGCTGTTCATGGCCGGCGGCGTCGGCTCGGCGATGGCGCCGACCATCGAGTGGCTGATCGCCTTCCGCTTCCTTCAGGGTCTCGGCGCCAGCGCCGGCATGGCGGTGCCGCGCGCCATCGTGCGCGACCTGCACACCGGCAACGAGGCCGCCAAGCTGATGTCGCTTCTGATGCTGGTGTTCTCGGTGTCGCCGATCCTGGCGCCGCTGACCGGCAGCCAGATCATCGAGAGTTTCGGTTGGCGCGCCGTGTTCTGGACGGTGACGGGTGCCGCTGCTTTGGCCACCATCCTGCTTGCCACCTCGCTCAAGGAGACGCGGCCGGTCGAAGAGCGCGCCGGCTCGTCGTTCGGCACGGCGCTTGCCGGCTACCGCTACCTGATGGGCGACCGCAACTTCCTTGGCCTTGTGGCGATCGCGGGCTTCGGCATTGCGAGCTTCTTCGTCTATCTGTCAAGCTCGTCCTTCATCCTGATCGACCACTACGGCCTGTCGCCGTCGGTCTACAGTGTGTTCTTCTCGATCAACGCGGTCGCCTTCATCGGCATGTCGCAGCTGACCGGGATGCTGGCCGACCGTTTTGGTTTGAAGCGTGTCGTCTGGGTGGCGGTCACCGGCTATGCCACGGTCATGGTGGCGCTGTTCGCCATCATGGCCTCGGGTGTCGACCGGCTCGACGTGATGGCCGCGCTGCTCTTCGTCGGCTACGGCTTCCTTGGCCTGGTCATCCCGACAACCTCGGTGCTGGCGATGGAAGAACATGGCGAGATCGCCGGCACGGCCTCGGCGCTGATGGGCACGCTGCATTTCGCCATCGGCGCGCTGGCGATGGGCGTCGCCGGCATCTTCTTCGACGGCACGCCGCTGCCGATGGTGGCGGGCATAACGCTCTGCGCGGTGATTTCCTTCACGCTGGCCAAGCTGACGCTCGGCCGCGAGCGCGAAGCGGTCGAGGCGCCGGCGGAGTAGGCAATCACAGACAAGACAGAAAAGGCCGGGCGTGCCCGGCCTTTTTCATGTCTGTTGCAAGCCGGCCTGATCGATGACGAAGCGCAACCGTTCCTCGACCGGAGCGAGGGGCAACGGCACCAGTTCGTAACCGAGCTCCACATAGACGCCGGTCACCGAGCGGAATGTGCGCTCGGCCTCGTCGAGCGTCTGCTTGCGCTCCTCCTCCTGGGTGAAGATCTCCGGCCAGGGTGGCGCGACGAAGACGCGGCGCGCGTAGCGGAATTTCCTCGCAGCGCTTGTGAGGTGGTCCGGCACCGGCAGGCCGCAGAGTCTGAGATAGCCAATGGTGTCGGGCGCGCCGCGGTCGAAGAAGACCGGGCCAGGAGGTTCGGCATGCGCGGCCTGCCAGGAGCGCAGCTCCCACGACAGCATCAGCTCGGCAAAGAGCGCGCGATCCTGCCAGGGTAGGGCAGGGCCGCCGATGGCCATCTGGTCGCGGATGATGCCGCGCCCGGCCTCAGGCGCCGTCGCGAAGCCCTGGGCCCGCAGCGCTTCGATCAAGGTGGTCTTGCCGGAACCTGGACCGCCGGTCAGCACGAAGAATCGGCCGCAATCGTTTTGCATCGCTTGTCCCTTGAGGATGGGCGGCAAGGCTGTACGCCGCGCATCAAGCGCCGGACGAGCCTTGGCCGTTCGGTTGGTGGGAAGAAGCAAAAGAGGGGAAGGTGGAGGTTTCTGTTGCCAGGTACCTCCGAACCCCGCCTAGAAGTGCGAACCGCTAGGGCTTGATTTGAAGCGTTCGCGCCGCATTAAGCAGCGAGACGAGCTTCCGCATAGTTGTCGTTGGCAACTATAAGTTTAGCCCGATGACGGTGGTACAATGCCGGGCAAAAGTACGATCTTTACACCTTCGTCGATCCTATTTCGCCCCCAGCAAAAGCCGCTCCGTCAGCCAGAGCGGTTTTTGGTGGAGGCGCCGGGTACCGCCCCCGGGTCCGAACGGCTTATTTCATCGCCTGTTTATCGCCATAGTCGGTCAAGCCGACGAAACGAATATAGGGATCGATAACGGAAAAAGAAAGGCCAAACCGGCGCTTGTCCGGTTATGCCAAACTGCGCAGCCAAGGGTTGACTTGCGCGCCCACTCAATCAAATCTCGCTGCCGGTGAGGAGTCTCTGATCTAACGCACAGGTTGCGTAGCGCGCCACAACCCTCACCGATCGGATCGGTGGCGCCGACGAGGGGAAGTTTGATGGCCGACTATCTTGCGGATGTGAAGAAATACGATGCCGGCGCCAGCGCCGACGCGGTCGATAAGATCGTCAAGCATCTGGGCATTGCGCTCAGGAACCGCGATTCTTCGCTGGTATCCTGCACCGACCCGAAGGAACTCGACCGCGTGCGGGAGAACTGGATCGGCAAGAAGCTCGGCATCGCGGATGCCGCAAAGGCGAATGCCTCGATCGAGAAGACCTGCAAGGCGATGCATGCCGACAACACCAAGAGCCGCGTGACCTTCTACTATCTGGTCGCCAAGGACCTCGGCAAACTCGGATCTCTGTAAGGCACTGCCATCCGGCGGCCGGCACGAAACCGTGCCGGCGCCGTTGGTTTTTGGCGCGACCCACATCCGTGCCTGCTTTGCAGTGTTCGATCGGCTGTCGGTCGGGTATGATTGCCTGTTACTCGAATCGAGGCGGAGCCGATGCGCCAATATCTCGACCTGTTGAAGCATGTGCTGGAAAATGGCGCCGACCGCGGCGACCGCACTGGGACAGGCACGCGCTCGGTATTCGGCTACCAGATGCGCTTCGATCTTTCGCGCGGCTTTCCGGTCACGACGACAAAGAAGCTGCATCTGAAGTCGATCATCCACGAGCTTTTGTGGTTCCTGGCCGGTGACACCAACATCAAATATCTCAACGACCACGGCGTGACCATCTGGGACGAATGGGCCGACGAGAATGGCGATCTCGGCCCGGTCTACGGCAAGCAATGGCGCTCATGGCCGGACGGTCACGGCGGCGCGATCGACCAGATCGCGGGCCTTTTGAAGGAGATACGCAGGAATCCTAACTCGCGCCGGCTGATCGTCTCGGCCTGGAACCCGGCCGAAGTCGAGGCGATGGCGCTGCCGCCCTGCCATTGCCTGTTCCAGTTCTATGTCTCGGAGGGCAGGCTCTCGTGCCAGCTTTACCAACGCTCGGCCGATATCTTCCTCGGCGTGCCATTCAACATCGCTTCCTATGCCTTGCTCACCATGATGGTGGCGCAGGTGACCGGGCTGAAGCCCGGCGATTTCGTCCACACGCTCGGCGACGCGCATCTTTATTCGAACCATTTCGAGCAGGCGCGCGAGCAGATGCTGCGCACGCCCAAGGCCTTACCAACGATGTGGATCAATCCGGAGGTGAAAGACCTCTTCGCCTTCCGCTTCGAGGATTTCCGGCTCGAGAATTATTTCGCGGATGCGAGCATCAAGGCGCCGATCGCCGTATGAGCCAGCCTTCGGCTCAGTCGATGCCGACCATGACGTCCGAGGCCTTGATCACCGCATAGGCCTGCTTGCCTTTCTCGAGCGCGAGGTCGGCGACCGCTTCGTTGGTGATCGAGGCGGTGACGATGACGCCGCCGCCGATGTCGATCCTGACATGCGAGGTGGTGGCTCCCTTGACGATCTCGGTGACCTTACCCTCGAGGATGTTGCGGGCGCTGACCTTCATGCGTCTCTCCTTTAAGCTTCGCCGTTCCGTTTCGCATTCATCGTAGGCCGAGACCACGCCGGCGCACAATGTCATGGCAGGCGAAAAGCCTTCCCTTGTTATGTTCATGCGGATATATCGATGCGAGGCTTTGCGCCGTACGGATTTTGAAACCAGGGAGAGATTCCATGACGGGCAAGGGTTTTGGGTTGAAGGCGGCTGCTATTGGCGGTCTGGCGACAATGCTGATGGCGGCGGTACCGGCGGCCCATGCCGACGACAAGGTGATCGTATTTGCCGCGGCGAGCCTCAAGGACGCGCTCGACGCGGTCAACAAGGCCTGCGAGCCGGAAGTCGGCGAAGCCGCTACCATTTCCTATGCGGCGAGCTCGGCCCTGGCCAAGCAGATCGAAGGCGGCGCGCCGGCCGACGTTTTCGTCTCGGCCGACCTCGACTGGATGAAGTATCTCTCCGACAAGAAGCTGACCAAGCCGGATACCGAAGTGAAGCTGCTCGGCAACCAGATCGTGCTGGTGGCGCCGAAGGATTCCACGGTCGAGACCAAGGTCGAGAAGGGCTTCGACCTCGCCAAGCTGATCGGCGACGGCAAGCTTGCCATGGGCGATTTCAAAGCCGTGCCGGCCGGCAAATACGGCAAGGCGGCGCTGGAATCGCTGGGCGTCTGGTCGTCGGTCGAAGGCAAGGTCGCGCAGGCCGAGAATGTGCGCGCCGCGCTGAAGCTGGTGTCGACGGGCGAGGCGGCGCTGGGCATCGTCTATGCCACCGACGCGCATGCCGAAAAGGGCGTCAAGGTCGTCGGCACCTTCCCGGAAGATTCGCATCCGCCGATCGTCTACCCAATTGCCCAGACCGCGGATTCGAAGGAGAAGGATACGGCTGGCTTCCTGAAATGCGTCGAGTCGGCCAAGGCCGCCGAGCTCTTCAAGGAGCAGGGTTTTACGGTGCTCGCGCCGAGCAACTGAGAAAGACCGCGCAGACATAGCTATGAATTGGCTGCTGGACCTCACTCCCGACGAATGGAATGCGGTGCGGCTGTCGATCAAGGTGGCTACGGTGGCGATGCTCGCCAGCCTGCCGCCCGGCATCCTGCTCGCGCTCCTGCTCGCGCGGGGGCGTTTCTGGGGCAAGACCCTGCTCAACGGGCTGGTGCATTTGCCGCTGATCCTGCCGCCGGTGGTGACCGGCTATCTGCTCTTGCTCACCTTCGGCCGGCGTGGCCCGGCCGGCGCCTTCCTTGCCGAGCATTTCGGCATCGTCTTCTCGTTCCGCTGGACGGGCGCGGCACTGGCCTGCGGGGTGATGGGCTTTCCGCTGATGGTGCGGGCCATCCGGCTGTCGATCGAGGCTGTCGACCGCAGAATCGAGGCGGCGGCCGGCACGCTCGGCGCCAATCCGCTCTGGGTGTTCGCCACCATCACGCTGCCGCTGATCCTGCCCGGCGTGATCGCAGGCGCGGTCCTTTCCTTCGCCAAGGCGATGGGCGAATTCGGCGCCACCATCACCTTCGTCTCCAACATCCCCAACGAGACGCAGACGCTGCCCTCGGCGATCTACACCTTCACACAAGTGCCGGGCGGCGATGAAGGCGCGCTCAGGCTGACGCTGATCTCGATCGTCATCTCGATGGTCGCGCTGGTCGCTTCGGAAGTGTTGGCGCGGCGGGTCGGCCGGCGAATGGACATCGAATGACGCTCTCCGTTGATATCCAGCATCGCCTCGGCGATTTCGCCGTGGAGGCGCGTTTCGAGAGCGCCGGCCGGCTGACGGCGCTGTTCGGGCCGTCCGGTTCGGGCAAGTCGACGCTGATCAATCTGATCGCGGGTCTGATCCGTCCGGACAAAGGCCGTATCTCGGTCGACGGCAAGGTGCTGGTCGACACCGCCGCGCGCATCTTCGTGCCGATGCACAAGCGGCGGATCGGCATGGTGTTCCAGGATGCGCGGCTGTTCCCGCATATGAGCGTCGCCGGCAATCTGCGCTACGGCCGCTGGTTCACGCCGGCTTCCGAGCGCTACGCCAGGATGGACGCGGTGGTCGACCTGCTCGGCATCGGTCACCTGCTCGACCGGCGGCCCGCAAAACTGTCGGGCGGCGAAAGGCAGCGGGTCGCGATCGGCCGCGCGCTGCTTACCAGCCCGAAAATGCTTCTGATGGACGAACCGCTCGCCTCGCTCGACGAGGCGCGCAAGGCCGAGATCCTCCCCTATATCGAGCGGTTGCGCGACGAGACGAAGATCCCGATCGTCTATGTCAGCCATTCCGTCGCCGAGGTGGCGCGGCTGGCGAGCGACGTCATGGTGCTTTCGCAGGGCAAGGTTGCGGCCGCGGGCCCGACAGAGGCGATCATGCGGCGGCTCGACCTGTTGCCGGCGGAGGAACGCGGCGAGGGCGGAGCGGTGCTCGACACCAAGGTCCTGCGTCACGACGAGGCTTTCGGCATGACGGTGCTTGCCTCGCAGGCCGGCGAGATCCGCGTGCCGAAACTGGCGCGGCCGGCCGGAGCTTCGGTTCGCATACGTGTCCGCGCCCGCGACGTGATGGTCGCCATCGAGAAACCCGCCGGACTCAGCGCGCTCAATATCCTGGAGGGAACAATCGTCAGCATGAAGCCCGGCGAGGGGCCCGAGGTCGAAATCGGCATCGATTGCCACGGCGCGGTTGTGATCGCGCGGATCACCGAACAATCGCGGCAGGCGCTTGGTCTCAAGCTGGGAAGCGAGGTCTTTGCGGTCATCAAGACGGTGAGCTTCGATCGCGCAAACACCGGCGCCGGCCTGCCGGCCGAAGCCGACGTTTGAGGATCTCGATCATGTCGCTATGTATATTTGGAATAGCGCTTGCTTCGCATAGAGACTATTGTCGTGCCGTGGAAGCCGAGGAGATGAAATGCCGTCGCTCAGCCTGCGGATAAATCTCGACCCCGACGGCCGAATCGGCCCGGGCAAGATCGAACTTCTGGAGCAGATCGCCGCCTTCGGCTCGATCTCGGCCGCGGCACGCGGCATGGAGATGTCCTACAAGCATGCCTGGGATCTGGTCGAAGACATGAACCGCGTGTTCGGCAAGCCGCTGGTCGCGGCGCAGACCGGCGGCCGCAAAGGCGGCGGCGCGCAACTGACGCCGGTGGGTTTGGCGGTCGTCAGCCGGTTTCGCGCCATAGAGCGAGCCGCTTCATCGGCCGCCGCCGTCCATATGCAGGCCCTGCAGGCGGAGATCGACGCGGGATGAGGGAATAGGCAGTAGGCAGTAGGCAGTAGGCAGTAGGCAGTAGGCAGTAGGCAGTAGGCAGTAGGCAGTAGGGTATGATGTCCTGGATGCTCGAAATCGAGGCCCCTATCGCCTCCATTATCTTACTGCCTATTCCCTACTGCCTACTGCCTACTGCCTACTGCCTAATCCCCTGGCTTCCTCAGCAGATAGGTGTCCATGATCCAGCCCTT